>NZ_FOER01000013.1:0-128182 GCF_900110805.1 Butyrivibrio sp. TB
TCGCCGCAACGTGTTATATCTTAACTCGCTGCTTTGTAATTGTCAAGAACTTTTTTATAATCTTTTTTGCTATCCTTGCAGCTATATAAGCGGTCTCCCGACCCTCAGGGAAAGCTGCTGTTTGCGACAGCGAAATTGATTATATGTCTTTACAGGCCCGATGTCAAACATTTTTTGAATAAATCGTTATTTAGTTTATTATAGATGATGTTTTAACCATTTCATCACTATTTTTATAAAATAACGTTCATTCACAAGCTAATAGTTTATCGGATCCAATCTTGAATGACTTAACCATAAATTACAAATTTTTTTGCGCCATAACAATTCACAATCTGACTCATGGCATGCTGAGTTAAATAGTTAGTATTTATAGAAATTATTCCTTAATTCTGTAACAACGCTTATTTACAAGGTGCTCATGTTCTGATATGCTGGAAAACGTGATGTGCTGTGGTATTCAGAGATCACATTGGAGGTTAGTTTGAAAATGCGAGGTAATTACTCGGTGCAGTTATAATGCTGACAGCAGGTTGTACCGAGGTTAATCAATTGATTTATTTATACGACTTTATATATAGAAAAAGTCCTTACATGCTGTCACATACTGCACCGATTGAATGATTGATCTTATTTACAGAGAAAAAGTAGCAAAGGCAGTTTTTACTTTTGACACATACTTACAAAAACATCATTGATTCGAAAAGGAGCAGATATGAATACAGAAATGAATACAGAATTGGCAATAAATGCAGATCGAATAAGCGGTTTAAGAAAAGAGTGGGAAGCTGAGGAAAAGATAGCTCATATCCACGGATGGGACTTCTCCCATATTCATGACAGATACGACGAGGAAGAGGATCTTCCATGGGATTACAAGACTGAGATCGACAAGTATCTTCTTCCTGACATGAAGCTTATGGACTTTGATACAGGTGGTGGTGAGTTTCTCTTATATTTGGGTCATCCTTATAAGAACACCGCTGCTACCGAAGGATTTCCACCAAATGTGGAGCTGTGCAAGAAAACTCTCCTGCCGCTTGGAATTGACTTTAAGCCTTGCGACAATGAGTCTGATATTCCTTTTGGCGATAACTCTTTTGACATAATGATCAACAGACACGGAAGCTTTGATCCTGTTGAGGCGCACAGGCTCCTTAAAACAGGCGGTCTCTTCATCACACAGCAGGTAGGCGCCAGAAACGACAGAGACCTTGTTGAGATGGTTCTCCCCGGAACACCGGAGCCGTTCCCGGAACTTGAATTATCTATTCAGAAGAAGAATTTTGAAGAAGCCGGATTTGAGATCATCCGCGCCGAAGAAGCCTTCAGACCGATCAGATTCTACGATGTAGGTGCTTTTGTCTGGTTTGCGCGCATCATCGAATGGGAGTTTCCGGACTTTTCTGTAGAGAAGTGTTTTGACAAGCTTCTAAAGATGCAAGCTATAATTGATAAAGAAGGTTTTGTCGAAGGAACAATTCACAGATATCTTATAGTTGCTAAGAAAAAGTAATTTTACCGACTTAAAAACCGGGTTAATTGAGCTATTTCAATTAACCCGGTTTTTTAGTTGTGCGCCTAGCGGCGTACTACAAAAAGAAGGTCTTCGCACAGAAGGCCTTCTTTTTGTGTGAGTGTGTGTTTGGATTCACACATTATAATTCAATTAAAGTCGTGCCCTGCTCAATAGCATCATTAACCTTTTGAAGTGCTTCTACAGCTTCTTCTTCCGTTTGGTAATAACACAAAGCATCCCAGCAGGATATCCTGAAATGTACAACAAAAATGAGCTGTTTTCACAGCCCATTTTTGTCGTGTTGTTTTGTGGATTTATTTTAAAATCGCGTGGAGGGGGGATAGAAGTACATCCATGTACTTCTGGACATCCTCTGATTACATCATGTAATCGGGGGGATGATTTTAGCGATTTTAAGCGAAGTTAATTGTAGCTATATGATCAGCCGCCGAAGGAAAATCCGAATCCATTACCATTAGATTCCGGCTGGGAACCTTGCTGATCATCAGAAGCTGATCCTGACTTTGATTCACCTTGGCCATTGTCCTGCTGCTCTTCCCCTGACTGACCTGGCATACCATATTCATAGCTCTGAGTATTGCCTCCATCAGTAGATGATGAACTTGAAAGTGTAGATGCATTGTCAAGAGTCACTTCTATATCTACGTACTGATACTGCCCGTCTACTCTTCTAAGGACTGTTACTGTAACTGTATCTCCTTCTGCATAGTAGGACATAAGGCTTGTAAGATCTGATGCGGATGTGATGTCATTGCCATCAAAAGATGTGATAAGGTCACCTGCCTGTATTCCGGCCTTCTGTGCAGCGCTTCCGTCACCTACTGCTGCTACGTATGCTCCGTCTATTCCTGTAGGTGTCATTACTGATACTCCCAAAGCTCCCTGCTGGCCTTCTGCTACAGTGATCTTGGTATCTTCATTCATAAGATCGTTGATAAGATCTATAACATCAGATATCGGGATTGCAAAGCCCATACCTTCTACAGTTGTAGCTCCGATCTTACTGGAGGTAACGCCTATTACTTCACCTGCTGCATTAAGAAGTGCTCCGCCAGAGTTACCTGGGTTTATTGCAGCATCTGTTTGAATGAAAGTATTGGTCTCTCCGTCTTCAGTCTCTATCTCTCTATCAAGAGCACTGATGACACCTGTCGTTACTGACTGTCCATATCCAAGTGCATTACCTATAGCTATAGCGCTCTCTCCTACTGTAAGTGAGTTGGAATCTCCAAGTGTAGCTATGCTTATAGCAGAAAGAGTGTCCTTGGACAGATCTTCAAGTTCTACTGCTATAACAGCGATATCTACAGAAGATTCTGTGCCCTTTAGATAAGCTGTAGCTGTGCTGCCATCTGCAAAAGATACTTCCATAGAGTTAGCGCCTGACACTACATGATTGTTGGTAACAATTATAAGTTCTGAATCACTCTGGGCTATTATGATACCTGATCCTGCGCCTTCCGATTCCTGCTGATAAGACTGACCGAAGAAATCTGTTGTTGTAGTTGTAGCCTTAACATTGATAGATACGATAGATGGCATAGCTGCTGCAACTACACTTGTAACATCTGTAGTAACTACCTGAGTATTACTTGTTGTCGTAACCTTGAGCTGTGAATCCGAATCATCACTTACTGTCTGAGTTGAAGCTATACTGATTGAAGAGCTTGCATCATCGCTAAGCGATAGTGATGTAAAGTTCTGTGCTCCGTATATTCCGGCACCTGTACATACTCCAAATACTGCCGCAAGTGCGATCGCACCTGCTACCTTACCGGCCTTTTTACTTTTTATTTTGTTTTTCTTTTTAGTTTTCTTATTCATAGTGTCATTATCACTACTGGTCTGCTCATTTGTGTTGCCGGTATTTAGATCATTAAACAATTCATTATCATTCATATCTCTACCTCTTTCTAAGCCCTATAGCTTTATTTAATGCGGTTTCGTTACTACTTATATTGATGTGGCTTGTCTGTCTTTCTTTTATGTTTTACAGTTTAGGATTCAATTGTGATGAATCTGTGTTCTATTTATGCTCAAATTGTGTTCTCTTTCTTATAAAAAAATAAAGCAGTTCTTATTTTGTTTATAATCCAAAATAAGAACCGCCTGGCAAATATACTCGCTATTATTACTATGCTATTTGTTATAACTCTAACTTCTAGGACTCCAAAGTGTAGAATCCTCGAATATTTTGCGGAGGATTACACACCGTCGGGCAGAGATACTTAATCTATTTGCTATTACCTGCGTACCCATCTCTGGAAGGTGTAGCAGTTGTCGAAGTAGTACTGTTCATCACTCTCTTCTGCAAGCTCCCATTCAGGATCTTTTTCAAGATTAGGGAAGTATGCATCTGCTGTAAACTCTCTATCCACCTTGGTTACAATGCAAGTATCTACATAAGGAAGAAGCTGGGTATACACACTTGTTCCACCGATTACATATACGTCATTAGTATCATATTCTGATGCTATCTTCAGAACTTCATCAACGCTTCTTGCCATTATTGCAGTTCCTGTTGACGTACTCTTAACTGTATAGTCAGGATTAGCTGAAAGAATGATGTTAACCCTCTGATCAAGCGGAAGACTGTTCGGGAATGTTGCAAGTGTCTTCCTTCCTAGGATCACAACCTTATTCTTAGTCTCATTACGGAACATCTTGTGGTCAGCCGGTATACTTATAAGAAGATTACCGCCATATCCTATTGCCCAGTTATTATCGACTGCTACTATTGCTTTCATATTTTATCCCCGTTTCTATAAATGTATTTTCTTGATATATCTTTACCAAAACTTATTCTTTACATATTTTTAATTCGTATTGTCACGATGCCTTACCAATCACGATACATTTCGATTGGTAACATCGAAGAATTCTTTGAATTTGGCTATATCCAGAGGTCTTGAGTAATAGTATCCCTGTATGGAATGGCAGCCAAGCTTTCTAAGCGCCTGTACCTGATTCTCCGATTCTATTCCCTCTGCTACAACAGATATACCTATTGTAGTGAACATACGCATGAGAGCGCTTACCATCTGGAAGCTCTTCTCATTGTCAGGGAATCCGTGAGTGAAGATTCCTCTGTCGATCTTAACCGTATCAAATTGAAGCCTCTGAATAGCTACAAGATTAGAATAAGAACTTCCGAAATCGTCCATGGATACTGTCGCTCCAAGATCATGGATCCTGTCGATGATCTCTGATATATCGCTTTCGTTATTGTATGCCATAGATTCTGTGATCTCAAATTCTATAAGTTCTATAGGCGGCTTTATCTCTCTTATAATCTGCTCATAACTTTCAAAATTGTCTGCATTAAGGATACTGTATCTTGAAAGGTTCACAGATATCTTAAAAGGTTCATTGCCTTCATCAACCCACTTTTTTATAAAAAGACAGGTCTCTCTGAACATAAACAGATCAACTCTTGCGATCATTCTGTTTCTTTCAAATACAGGTATGAAATATACCGGCCCTAGTACAGATCCGTCATTTCTTCTCCATCTTACAAGAGCTTCTGCACCTGAGACTTTGCCGGTATGAGGATCAACCTTGGGCTGGAGGAAGAGTTCCATTTCTTTATTCAAAAGAGCTTTCTCAAGCCTGTTTTCCATAGTCTTTTCTACGCGAAGCTTGTCTTTGCACATCTCAGTATATAACCAGCAGTCTGATGCAAGGTCATAAGCTGCTGCCGAATTCCTGTACGCGATTCTGGCAAGATCCAGTACCGCTTTAAAATTGTCATCTCCGGCACTTATAGGACATGCTGAGAATTCCACTCTTACAGATAGTGACTTATAATTGTCCCTAAGAAGCTTTTCAAGCCCTTCACGTAGCATAGAGCACTTTCTTCTTACATTCTGAGCTTTATCATCACTTTTTATAAGCATTGCAAAGCTGGACTGACCCATAGCTCCTTGCGATTCTCCATCTTCAAGGGATAGCTGGTTTTTTTCATAGAGCTCTTTTAAAAGCCTGTTACCATTCTCCCAGCCTATGATCTCGTTTACAGCTTTAAATCCCACAAGATTCATATACAAAAGCCAGTATTCATCTCTTTGCTCTGAGGATATCTCAGAGAACTTCTCATTAAGATATGCAAGTGAATTGCCACCTGTTACTGTGTCTACGTAGGCAAGCTCTTTGAGCCTTCTAAGATTCATCTCACCTCTTATATCATGGAAAGATTTAAGAAGGACCGTAAGCGTAAGCGTTATCAGAAATACACTGTATCCTATTCTGAATGAGTTAGAATTATCAACTCCCTTGTCCAAATAGTACCTTAAAAAGCTCCTGGCCGTTACTCCCACCAGAAAAGTCGTCCCAAGAACAGATGCAAACAAGTACCTGCTCTCTGTTATGAAGAACTCTCTGACTTCGAGTGCCATAATCACGACAGTTATAAAAAACAGATATGACATCAGTGCAAAAAATCCTATAGCAATATGTACGATATCTGCAACATACAATATGACAACAACGGCCATAAATGCCATATATGTCAGTAGCATATACTGTATCAGATTTTTGCCATTATTAAGGTACTCCAAGAAGAACAGAAGCTGGAACACCGGAAGTATCATAAGCAGGTAAAAAGATGACAGGTACCTGATCGAAACAGATCCACTTATGAACTGAGGCAGATTAGAGTCTATCAAAAACCAGATTCCGGACAAAAGTGATATAACTGCCATATAAGCAGCCGGTTTTTTCATAGATTCAATTTGATATTTGAATAAGAAAATAGTAAAGATCACCAGAACAAATCCAATTATGATGAACATGAATCCATTCAGAAAAGCGCTCATATTCTTAATAAATATCGCATTGTTGAGGTCATTGCGCTGCCCGAATATGGCATTAGAATAATAAAAGCGCTTATTTTTATGAGTGGTATTTTTAAGTTCCAGCGTCAGATCTTTGCCATGAGCGAACATTGGAATACCTATGATGAACCAGGAATTCCCAACTTCCATGCCGATGGTATCTGTAGTACCCTTGGCAAAATCTCCCAAAAAAGTACCATTGGCATATACAGCCACATAAATCCCGGGATCATAGATAGCTATCGCCTCATCAGGAGCGATCGTATAAGGTAACCTGTGATATAAACGGACAGTCTCACCGGGAGCTATATTAATATAATCATCACTTATAAGCTCACCATCCGGCTCGTTCTGCCATCTCTCTGAGAAAAAATCCGAGTACTTATAATGTAACCTAAAATCATCCACCGGATTTGCAGATGCATAAATAAATATTCCCGCGGTCAACACAATCAGGATCGTTGCTACGATCCTGCATATTAGATACTTTTTTTTCAGCAATTTTTTCATTTACAATATTTAAGACCAGGTAGCCCTATGGTACTAGATTGCTATCGGTATATCTTTGAACTGGTCTCCTGCTACCTCATAGTTTTCTACACTAACGTCATTTCTTGTAAAATCATAAAAATCCTTGATTTCAGGATTCAAATGGAAGGTTGGTGCCGGAAGAGGCGTCCTTCCAATAAGTTCTTTAATATAAGGAATATGCCTGTCATAAATATGGCAATCTGCGATAACATGAAGGAGCTTACCAACCTTCATGTCACAAACCTGTGCCAGCATGTGCACGAGTGAAGAATACTGGACAATATTCCAGTTATTGGCTGCAAGCATATCCTGAGAACGCTGGTTAAGTACAGCATTAAGTACAAGTTTTCCGTCATTCTCATCCTGAGTCACATTGTAGGTCATGCTATATGCGCAAGGTTCAAGGTTCATCTGAGAAAGTTCTGATACATTCCAGGTTGTAGTCATGATACGACGTGAGAATGGATTTATCTTAAGGTCGTATATGACCTTATTCATCTGATCCATTACAGCAGTTCCTGACTCTCTGTCAAAAACAATATCAGGCTCAGATAGTCTTTCGTAAGCATCTGTTCCCGGAACAAGACGTTCTTCCATAGATGGAATACCAGGGCCCGGGACATACTTGTACATAACTTTGCTGCCTTCAACTTCTTTATTCCATGTAGGGAAAGCTCTGTCTATTCCCTCTTCTGTTACTCCTTTATAAGAATACTTCGCAGCTATCTGCCATCCGTAGGCTTTGCCGATAGATCCGTCTTCATCAGCCCACTCATCCCAGATAGAGCCTTTGAGATTTTTAATATTGGAAGATTTCTTCTGATATATCCAGAGCACTTCATCTGTTGCAGTCTTGATACCTGTCTTTCTAAGAGTCATAAGCGGGAACTCCTTAGAAAGATCGTATGTATGTGCCTGACCGAAGATCTTGACAGTATATGCGCTCTCACCGTCCGGCCAATGAGGACGAACAGCCTGACCTTTGGTTGTAGTACCGTTTGTCAGGATATCATTGCACATCTGTATAAAAATTTCGTCTGCTTTGGACATAAAGAATCCCCCATCAAATTAATTACTTCAATCATTATAATCTATCTGTACGCATAAATATATGTATAAAGATAACAAATCTTATCAATTTTGACTTTTTCCGGTAATAATTTTAATCCCCAAGGCCATAAAGATCACTTTATAAAACTCTCCGCATGGACGCTGTAACATCCATGTGGAGAGTCTTCATGGCCATCATAAATAACCTTATGCCGCGAGCAAAGTAAGTGACTATCTGTCATACTTATCGCACAGGGCATTGATCTGATCAGCGAACTTAGCCTTATCCTTATTGCTGATGCCGCTAACTTTGCCTATAACAGCAATAAGCCTTGCTCCTGCAGCTTTAAGCCTTGCATATACATCAGATATAGCTTCAGCCTTCTTAGCAGCAGGCACAGGTACGCCTTCCTTGTCGAATTGTCCTGACACAAGATCAAAGACAGTACCGCTATAAGGCGCATATGTATCATAGCCGTATTCATTTTTCAGATACTGAGCAAATGCAACTGTAACGGTATCTTCTCCGTGTACGATAAAGACCTTCCTTGGTCTTTTCTTGGTAAAGCCATTAAGCCAGGCTGCAAGTCCGTCTCTGTCTGCATGACCGGAAAGTCCTTCTATCTTGGTAATCTCAGCCCTGACATCAATCTCTTCACTAAAGAGTCTGACTCTCTCGGCTCCGTCTATGATAGCTCGTCCAAGAGTTCCTGCCGACTGATAACCCACAAACAATATGGTACTCTCAGGTCTCCATAGGTTGTGCTTGAGATGGTGCTTGATACGTCCTGCATCACACATGCCTGAAGCTGCAAGGATTACCTTGGGTTTATCATCAAAGTTGATGGCAACAGACTCTTCCTGGGTTATAGACAGCTTAAGACCGCGGAATGATATGGGATTTATACCTCTTTTGACAAAGGACATAGCTTCCTCATCGTAGCAGGTATATTCATGATCAGCAAAAAGACCTGTAGCACTGACTGCCATAGGGCTGTCAACGAATACGTCAAAGTCTTCTACAGCTGTGACAAGGTGCTCTTCTTTGATCTGTCTTAAGAAGTATAGCATCTCCTGGGTTCTGCCTATGGCAAAAGACGGAATCACAACATTGCCGCCTCTTTCAAAAGTTCTGTTAAGAACATCAGTAAGATCCTTGATATAATCAGGCCTTTCGGTAGAATGGAGCCTATCTCCATAGGTTGACTCCATGACAACATAGTCGGCTTCTTCAGTATACTTGGGGTCTTTGATAAGAGGCTGACGGGTATTACCAATATCTCCTGAGAATACTATCTTGCGCTTCTGGCCTTTTTCTTCGAGCCAGACCTCTATACTGGCACTTCCAAGAAGATGACCTATATCGGTAAATCTGATCTTTATACCATCACATACATCTATGATCTCATCATATTCACACGGAATAAACTGACGTATAGCGCCTTCTGCATCCTCCATAATATAAAGAGGCTCTGCTCCTTCTAACTTACTGTTACGTTTTGCTTTTCTTCTGCGCCATTCAGATTCCTGCATCTGAATATGGGCACAGTCTCTTAGCATGATATCGCACAGATCAGCTGTAGCCGTTGTTGCATAGATCTTGCCCCTAAAACCTCCGGCATACAGTAGCGGTATAAGTCCGCTGTGATCTACATGCGCATGTGTCAAGAACACATAGTCGATAAGAGCCGGAGCAACCGGAAGAGGTACATTTTCAAATATGTTGCGTCCCTGCTCCATACCGTAGTCTACCAGGATCGTCTTGCCACAAGCCTGCAGGCAATGACAGCTTCCTGTAACTTCATGATCAGCACCTACAAATGTCAGTTTCATAAGCAATGCCTCCACTATGATGACGTTTTAAAAAGCCCTCAATACTAATCAGCGTGCAACACTTCTAATATTAATAATATATGTATTTATCGTCATATGCAAAGCATATCTTGTGTTAAGCTTAGGTTAAGAAGAAAATAAGAAGAAAAAGTTTTTGTGATAAAATAAAAAAATCCGTTGACAACAATTGTTAATTGAGTTATCATCTTACTTGTCGCTGAGGTGATCGGCGACAGAGTAAATGCGATAGTGGCGTAGTTGGTAACGCGCGACCTTGCCAAGGTCGAGACCGCGGGTTCGAGCCCCGTCTATCGCTCTTCAAATAAAAGCTTATCTTTTGTTTGTTCAACTTAATAAACGCGATAGTGGCGTAGTTGGTAACGCGCGACCTTGCCAAGGTCGAGACCGCGGGTTCGAGCCCCGTCTATCGCTCTTCAAAAAGGACATCCGATTGGATGTCCTTTTTCGTAGTGCTCTTTATATTAGCTTACAATCCTGGTACTACAGTATCCTCTATGATTTTCTTGTCACTTTAATGTCACTTCAAGAACAACAGGATTGTGGTCAGAACATACAAATCCAAGATCCTGGGTCTTGCAGGAATCTATCGCAATGTTTCCTGATACTATAAATCCGTCAATAATATAGTACTGGAAGCTGTCCTTATCGGCTCCAAGATATACCTTATCAAGAGACCTACATGTAGGGACGCTACTGTCTGTAATAAACGTAAAATCATCCCCAAACTCTGCCACATCTATACTTCCGGGCTGCCATAAGCCATCATATACAGGATATGCACTAGTATCAGTATTGGAGAATACCTGATTGAAGTCACCACCGGCAATCACATAATTACCTGCATCAACTTCTGCCTGAAGGACCTGTCTTAACATATTGGTCTGTGCTATCTTGCCTTCTCCGCTGTCATAAGCTTCAAGATGCAGATTCACAAGTACCAGCTCCTTATCAGTTCCCGCTACAGGTATTCTTGATACATTAAGGCATTTTTTGAAATTACAGGTACTAACCGGCCACTTAAATGGCACAGGAAGTGATAATCTTGTAGATGATGATACTTCGTATGCAGATAATGTCTGTATTCCAACCTTTACTCTTCCAATAGGCGGAATAGGATATGGAATAAATATTGCATCCATATTAAGAGCATATGAACTTACCTTATCATTATTACTTTCCTGAAAAAAAGATACCTCATCAATCTTATAAGATCTGTCAGCTACCTTATCTACTTCCTGCAAGAATACTATGTCAGGATCTATACTTTCTATCTCTACAGCCATCTGTTCAAGATTCTCTTGTACTCTGTCCTTGTCGGCAGTATATACCATAGTGCCGCCATCCATGAAGAAATCAGAATCATCTGAAAGTGCTCCATATCCGGTATTCCAAGTCAGAACAGTAAATGAATCTCCTGCAGATAAAGTCTTATCTGCAGTTCCTGTAAGTTCAATATCTTCCTTATCTTCCGGTCTATATTCAAAAACAGTCAAAACACCTATTCCGGCTGCTACTACAATGATAAATATCAAAACTATACAAAGCAGGGCTTTTATAATCTTTTTTGCAAAACTTTTATTCTTGTTATCTACAGTCACCAATAGTCCTCCTTATCTACACAGTAAATGAGCCGGACAAATATTTCCGGCTTTTTTACATTTTATCATATACTCAACAATCAAACATAAGTACTATCATCAAAATCCAGAATCTGCAAAAATGACACTATAAATACATCCTTGCTTCCTTCATTCTCCATAAAATAGTCTTCTATACCTACTCTGTGAATCTCTCCATTCTCATCGAACTGCTTCGCTATGCGAAGGACTTTCTTCTTGCCGGCAGCATATGCATCAAGAAGACTCTTTCTATTAAAGGCATTCTCCACTTCTTCTCGAGATTCCGGAACTGTCTTATCAACGATCTGCTTAAGGCAATCATCATACGTTCCGGTTTCAGGTATTTCTGTACCAAGGAAATTGTCACGTCTCATCAGCGTATATGAATTCTTGCTGATATTAGCAAACTTCACAAGCTGGAATTTCTTGTACACAGACTCGATCATAACTCTGACCTGCTCGAATACTGCAGACTGGCTATCGAAAGGATCAATTGCTTCAATCTCAACAGGTGCTTCTTCGCGGCACATCCATAAGAATTCACTCTTTGGAACCGGCTTTGAAAAAAGAAATCCCTGTATATAATCGCAGTCGCAGGTATTTATATACTGCAGCTGTTCCTGAGTCTCTACGCCTTCAACCACTGTAAGAAGCTTAAGTCTGTGGGCAAAATAAAATACTGACTCCAAGGTGATCCTGCCTTTTTCTGTAAGACAGTTATCATTCAGGAATGATCTGTCGATCTTAAGTACTCTTGCAGGAACATCTTTGACAAAAGAAAGGGAAGACATACCTGAACCAAAGTCATCAATAGAAACCATATATCCTGCTGCTTCTATTTTGCAAACCCATTCTATAACTTCTTTCTTGTCAGCTACAACGTCTGATTCTGTGATCTCTACGCCAAAAAAGTTCTTGTCTATGCCATAGGACTGGACAAGTTTATCTAATTTATCTACGAACTGATCATCCTTGGCATGTTCTCTACCAAAATTGACACTTATTCGTATAGCTTTATCGCTAAGTTCTTTTATAGTCTTACAGGCATCCTCTGCGACAAACCAGTCTACAAGTGAAAGCTGTCCTGCTTCTTCAAGGACAGGTATAAACTCTCCCGGAAGAACCACTGTTCCGTCTTTTTTGATCCATCTTACAAGTGCTTCAGCTCCGCCTATAACACCTTTCTTAGCATTGTACTGCGGCTGGTAATAAGCCTGCAGCTCACCTGTTTCCATAGCATCTACAATATCATTTAGCAGATATTTCTTTTTCATCATCAACCTCTAAAAATCACAACTATAATTTGTTGACGCAATTTTTAATTATAATATGATGATTATGATATGTCAATATTATTTTATCACTTTTACGTTTATCATGATGTTTACGGTTTACATACAATATAATTAAGACATAAAACAAAGCCCATCAGATATATTTTTATATAGTTCGAGGGAGCAGATCCTGCATGATCTGCTCCCTCAATGTTAAATGCATTGCTATATGTCTTTGATCAAGAATAGATCTTATGTATAGTCTCAACCTTGATCATGTTAGTATGGCCTGATGTTCCTCCGATCTTACCACCTGTAAGGACTACATTATCTCCCATCTTAAGGTCAAGAATCTTGGTAGCCTGCTGCATAGCGTGGAAGAATAAAACATCAAGTGATTCAAACTCGTCGCAAAGCAGAGGATATACTCCCCATGAAAGTGCAAGCTTTCTAAATGCCTTAACAGATGTTGTCATGCCGATGATCTCGACAGGGCATCTGAAACGGCTGACCATGCGGGCTGTAAGGCCGCTGATAGAGCTTACTACGATACACTTGGCATCAACGTCTATAGCCATAGAACATGTAGAATGGCTTATAGCATCAAGGTTATTTCTGATGCTGAAGTCCATGTTCTTGAATCTCTTGGTATAGTTGATGTGCTGTTCTGTATATTCTGCAACTTCTGACATTGTCCTAACAGCTTCTACAGGGTACTTACCTGCAGCTGACTCGCCTGAGAGCATGATAGCCGAAGCGCCGTCATATACCGCGTTAGCTACGTCAGATATCTCTGCTCTTGTAGGACGTACATTAGTTATCATAGACTCAAGCATCTCTGTTGCGATGATAACTCTCTTACCAAGGAGTCTGCACTTCTGAACGATCTCTTTCTGAACAGAAGGAACTTCCATGAATGGAATCTCAACACCAAGGTCACCACGAGCAACCATGATGCCATCTACTACTTCAGAGATTTCTTCTATATTCTCAACACCTGATCTGTTCTCGATCTTAGCGATGATGTCGATATCTCTTCCGCCGTTCTTATCAAGGAAGTCACGAAGGTCCTGAGCATCCTGACGTGTTGATACAAATGATGCTGCTACATAGTCAATATCATGCTCTATACCAAAGAGAAGATCTGCCTTGTCCTGATCTGAGAGATAAGCCTGCTTGAGGACCTTACCAGGGAAGTTCATGCTCTTCTTATCTGATAATGTTCCACCTGCGATAACCTTGGTAATTACGTCGTTGCCTTTAACTTTTGTAACTTCGCAGATAACAAGACCATTATTAACAAGTATAGTATCGCCCTTCTTAAGATCCTGTGCAAAGCCCTTATAGCTTACAGATACCTTCTGATTATCACCTACTATGTCATCTACAGTAAAAGTAAACTCCTGGCCTTCTTCAAGTGTAGCCTTATGATCCTTGAAGACACCGATTCTATATTCAGGTCCCTTAGTATCAAGCATGATAGCGATAGGAAGTCCCATCTTATCACGAACCTTATTGATAACCTTGATCTTGCCAAGCTGCTCCTCATGATCACCATGGCTGAAGTTAAGTCTTGCAACGTTCATTCCGGCTTCACACATCTGTGTGAGAACTTCTTCTGATGAACTTGCAGGACCGATTGTGCATATGATTTTTGTTTTACGCATTAGCATTACTCCTTTTATTGCTTTTATATAAAATACTTCAAAAATTAAAACCTAATTAAAACTTCATTATTTGCTTATTTAATAGAGCTTCTTTAATACAGCTTTCTTAATAAACCTTTCTTAATAGTGCTTTCTTAATAGTGCTTTTTTAAGACTTATTTTTTCAAAAAATTATAAAGCACTCTTCTGAGCCGCTTCAACAACGTGACTTACAAGTACTGCCGTTGTAACTGAGCCAACGCCTCCGGGAACAGGGGTTATTCCTGATACCACACCTTCGGCTTCATCAAGTTTTACATCACCTACAAGCTTTTGCTTTTCTTCGCTATAATTGATGCCAACATCAATAACTGTCTGTCCTTCTTTGAAATACTCTCTTCCAAGCATTTCAGCTTTGCCAAGTGCCGCTACAACTATATCGGCATTTTGTGTTACCTCTTCCATATTTTCTGTTCTGGAATGACATATAGTAACTGTTGCATTGGCGTTCATAAGGAGCATTGATACAGGCTTGCCTATAACAAGACTTCTTCCTACTACTGTAGCTTTTTTTCCTTTAGGATCTATACCATAGAACTTAAGAATCTCCATAACTGCCTGAGAGGTGCATGGAGCATATCCATCGCCCTGGCCGCTGTATATATAAGCCATAGAACCTTGTGTGATCCCGTCAACATCTTTAGAAGGAAGGATCGCATTGCAGGCAGCCTTCTCATCAAGAGTCTTGGGAAGCGGACGGAACATTAATATACCATGAACATTGTCATCTTCATTGAGCTCTTTGATAGCTGTCATAAGTTCTTCCTGACTGCAGGTATCAGGTAGTATTTTATTAACTACTGCTACGCCGTTTTTCTCACATCTTTTGGTAGCACCGCGCTCATAAGACAGATCATCCTGCCTTTCACCAACTCTAAGGATTGCAAGAGTAGGTGTTATACCCTTGTCTCTAAGCATAGTAACCTTAATTTTGGTAGTTTCATCAAGTAAGTCTCCTACCGGCTTACCCTTTAATAGTTCTGCCATTAAACTCCTCCCTATATAGCTTTATTGTCTGAGTCTTCGATCCACATTCTCAAATACTATAGCAGCTCTTTGAGAATACTCTTTTAATATAGCATCAGCTTCGGATTCAAACTCTAAGGCTTTATCCTTGTCTGTTAAAGATCTTGTATTGATAAAAACGTTAAGACTTGCGCTTTTAAGCGCTGCTTCTGCAAGAGTAGCTCCGCATCCGACATCAGATATCATAATGACAGAACCTATCTTCTCCATACGCTCCAAAAGCTCTATAACCCTTTTGATCATGCGCATCATCTCCATTGGCGGAACCAGTGCATCAAGGGTAGCCTTTTGAAGCTTATCATTTCTATCAGGATCATCCTTCGGAATACTATAGGCTTTAGAAAGAGGTTCAAAAATCTTGGCATCCTCTTCTACAAGGTCTAAAAGAGCAGCTCTTATATCATCTGCTTCTTTTAATATAGCCTTAAGTTCATCTTCATACTGGGCATATTTCTTCTTGCCCACTGTAAAATTACCAGCCATAGAACAAAGCGCCATAGAAAGAGCACCTACCAGCGCTGCAGCTCCGCCTCCTCCGGGAACCGATACCTTATCAGACAGCTGCCTTGCAAATTCGTTGCAGCTGTAATCTGTAATCCTGCTATCCATATACAAGTCCTCCCCAATATATTCATAGACCAAATACTATACCCAGGCTTCTTTGGGTCTAATCTATATGATCATAATGAAACGTTTTAACTTGCCTGAATAATAATAGCATAAAATACAATGATTGAGATAATATATCTCAATTTAAATATGATAAACTACAAGTGACAGGTAAATTAAGACTTTACCTGTCATTTGCTAACGAAGATCCTAAACTTAAGATAATAAACACAAAGTAAATAAATCTATGGGGGAATATAAATGGATAAACTTCTTTTGATTCTGAATATAATAGGGACAGTCGCCTTCGCCGTATCCGGTGCTATGACTGCCATAAGGAAGGAAATGGACCTTTTGGGAGTAACTATTGTAGGCGCAGTAACAGCTGTAGGAGGAGGTATCATGCGTGATATCATCATTGGCAAAATCCCGCCCGACGCTTTTACTGATCCTTCTTATGTTCTGATTGCTTTTATTACAGCTGTTGTTGTATTTGCATATGTGTATTTCAGAGCATCCGGATTTGAAAAGATATCAGGGGCAGCTTTTCAGAAGATAGTTCTTCTTGCTGATACTGTAGGTCTTGCTGCATTCTCTGTACTGGGCGTAGAAGTTGCTTTTAAGGCAGGTGATGGGCCAAAGCTCTTTTTGACAGTATTCCTTGGTACTATAACCGGTGTAGGTGGCGGCGTCATCAGAGATCTTCTTGTTGGCGATAAGCCATATATCTTATGTAAACATATATATGCCTGTGCTTCTATTGCAGGTGCACTTATCTGCGCACTGTTATGGGATTTCTCAGGACAGGAAGCCGCAACGCTCATAGGTACTGCGACTGTTATAATCATAAGGCTTCTTGCAATCCACTATCAGTGGAATCTACCACGTATCAAGCACCGTGACATTTCTTGAACTTTCTGCCACTACCACAGGGGCAGGTGTCATTGCCCCTTATTTTAAGCCATTTGGATCGTTCATCTCTAAGATCATCTGCTTCATCAGGATATTCTGCTATAAGATTCTTGTAATATGTATCTATAAGGCTTTCCTGAAGTGTTGATATACTGCTATATGTCCTTATGCCTTCTGCATCCGCAATCTTTTGAGATATCCTTAAGATATCTTCCATAAGCTTTTTTTCATAACTTCCGGGTCTGTCTTTGATAAGCTGTATCTCTTTTTCCACAACTTTATATAGATACTGATACTCATCTTCCAGTATTTTTAGGCTATCCGGATTTCTAAATATATATCTTCCAAGAAAAAAGCGCTTGATAAATGCGTCTCTTTTTAGATTCAAAAGCTCATCTTCAAGAACATCCTCAGGCAGATCCAGATAAAATTCTTCTACTATATCAGGGAGTAACTTTTTGATAAAAGCATCCCCTCTGTCATCCTCAGAAAAAGCATAGGATTCATTGGATGCCCATCCGCTGTCAAGGACATTCCTCATAGCATCTGTTCTAAGATAATAATCTTCTTCAAGGAAAGACAAAAGTCTTTTAAAATCTTCCCTGAACCATGGGAGATTCTGATAAAAGCTTAGTGATCTTATAGTCTCTATCACCATGTTTTCATTATCTTCATCCATGTATATTTCATTGAGATCTTTGCATACGTTCTCTATATCAGATATACAATCACTTTTTTTCTCATCATTTATATCCTTATATATCTTTCGTATATCTTCCTGCAGCTTTTTGATCCCGCTTTCATCTTCTTTGCCAAAATGCCTTCTTATCTCGCTTGCAAAGCTCATACTATTCCTCCGTGGCCGGCGCCCTTGGGCTGTTTCTTGGTTGCAAAACAATCTTTTCAATTCTAGAATGTATATAAATCTTTATATTTTGGGAGGCGTCTTTGAATTATTCCACTTACTCTAATCAAAACAAACTAAATTATAAGTGCTTATCAGGCTCATTCCTAAAGATATGCGCCATAGTGATAATGCTAATAGACCATCTTGCGGCAGGTCTCGTACTTCCTTCCATCATCTCAGGTGATATGTACGACTTTCTAAGCCGTTTTGGTATCGATGTTACACTTGATCTTGAGATACAGATTTATGTCTTTCTAAGAGGTGTGGGCAGACAGGCTTTTCCGATATTCTGCTATCTATTGGTAGAAGGCTTCATGCATACCCATAGTAAAGCCAGATATTCTATCACACTTGCAGCATTTGCTCTTATATCAGAGATTCCTTTTGATCTTGGACTTATAACTTATAAAGCCTATGATACTTTGAATCTTAATACTATCTATACAGAGTACGAAACACAGATCTGGGAATCTCAGAATGTATACTTCACTCTGGCTCTAGGTGTTATAGCAATGTGGGCTGCTGACAGTATCTTAAAGAAGTTAAAAGGCATCAATATAGTCCTTGCCTATGCCGCTTCTATAATACCTTTCGGACTTGCAGCATGGCTAGCATATTATATGAAAACCGACTACAATGCCTGCGGCATAGCAGTTATAGCTATACTTTACTACTTCCACAGTATATGCATATTGGCAACACTTCTTGCCTATATTTTCCTTACGTTTACTATGTCAACACCAATAAACGGAGGCATGGAAGAATGGTCACTTCCCGCCTTTATGATCATCAATCTGTATAATGGTCAGAGGGGATTTATAAAGAAAAACTTTAAATACTTTTTCTATATTTTCTATCCCGCACATTTACTACTTATTTTCTTCTTAAGGTACTTTCTGCTTCATTAAAAAATCTTATGAACGTGTCAGAACATTATCTGGCACGTTCA
Source organism: Butyrivibrio sp. TB (assembly GCF_900110805.1). Taxonomy (NCBI): domain Bacteria; kingdom Bacillati; phylum Bacillota; class Clostridia; order Lachnospirales; family Lachnospiraceae; genus Butyrivibrio; species Butyrivibrio sp. TB. The sequence goes on from NZ_FOER01000013.1 coordinate 18,810, forward strand.
TCTAAGTTTTGGATCAAGTTTTGGATCACCTGCGCCACGTCTTCCTGTAAAAGAGGATCAGAACAGGCATAAGTTCAAGTCTTCCTGCAAGCATATCGAAAATAAGAACCACCTTAGAAGCCCATGAGAATTCAGAAAAGCTTCCGGTAGGGCCTACCATGTTAAGACCAGGGCCTACGTTGTTGAGAGTAGCTGCAACTGCCGTAAGGTTAGTTTCAAAGTCAAATACTTCAAGGTCTATAACGTTGAAAGATTCGAAGAATGCAATAAGCAAAAATGAAGTCAAAAAGGTAATAGTATATATAGCAAGATAAGCATTGGTGCCCTTGACAGTTGTATCTTCCACAACATGATCATCCATATATACTCTTTGTACGCTCTTGGGATGGATAGTCTTAATGACTTCATTCTTGGCATTTCTTATAAGTATTATGATCCTGGAGAACTTAAAACCACCACCTGTAGATCCTGCGCACGCTCCTATACAGGTAAGGAGGAACAGCATAGTTCTTGAAAACTGCGGCCATACATTATAGTCCAGAGTCGCAAATCCTGTAGTTGTCATAATAGATGTAACTGTAAAGAGCGAATGATGAAAAGCCTCGCCAAAAGAGCCAATTACACCATTTCTTACAACGTTCCAGGCAATAAGAACGGATGCTCCAAACATTACGATAAAATACCAGCGCATCTCATCTATATGCCACGCTTCTTTGAACTTCTTAGTAAGAAGGAAATAATATACACTGAAATTAACACCGCAAAGTGCCATAAATACTATGATCACAGTCTGAGTCGCATAGGAATATTCCAAAATACTACTTCCAAGAAGACCAAATCCACCGGTTCCTACTGTAGAGAAAGTAAGCGTCATAGACTCATATACAGAAAGTCCTGTTATCTTAAGACATATCATCTCAGTAAGTGTGATCGCAATATATATACTGTACAGGATCTTGGCTGTATCCTTGACTTTGGGCGCATACTTACCGACTGAAGGTCCCGGGCTTTCTGCTTTCATAAGGTGCATAGAATATCCGCCTGCCATAGGAAGTATAGCCAGCATGAATACCAAAATTCCCATACCTCCTACCCAGTGAGTGAAACATCTCCAGAACTGAACTCCCTTATGCATATCTGTAAGAGAGTTGACATCAGTCATGATCGTAGCACCTGTTGTAGTAAATCCTGATACAGTCTCAAATACAGCATCCAGATAATTGGGAATAGTTCCTGTTACTGTAAAAGGAACTGCTCCTATAAGTGAAAGTATGATCCATGCAAGAGCTGTAATAACAAAGCCTTCTCTTGCATAGAACGTTCTGTTGACAGGTTTTCTAAGATAACCGAACACAAAGCCAAATGAAAAACACAAAAGTGCTATCACGGCAAAAATAAGAGCATCCTTCCATTCACCGTAAAAAAGGCACACAAGTGTTGGAACAGCAAGCAGCGCTGCCATAAATTCTACCAGCATACATAAAATGTATCTTATAACAGAAAAGTTCATGATTGTGGCACCTATATCAAGGTGCGTCCTCCTCGTTCATAACATAAGTAATCAAATATAATTGAAACTATTATGCAAAAAATCCATCATCTGTCCGCAAGAATATCTTCTATCTCATCAAATCCGGTGCATGTTGTAATGATGATCACTGAATCACCCTCCTGGATCTGGCTCTGACCGGTAGGAAGTGTTATTTCACCATGATGATTGATACATGCAATAAGTGTACCCTTCTTAAGAGGAAGCTCTTGGAGAGGTATTCCTATAACAGGACTGCCTGCAGGAATGATGAACTCCAGTGCTTCTACTTTATCATCATCCATCTTGTAGAGAGACTCCAGCTGCTGAGATCCCATTGAGTTGGTCATGCCTCTTACATACTGAACGATCTTGTCAGCAGTAATGTTTCTTGGGTTTAATACGCTTCCAACGTCAAGAGTTCCTATAAGCTCGTTGTATCCTGCTCTGTGAACTCTTATGATACGCTTAGCCTTAGAAACAGTCGCTGTGTACAAAGAGAGCATTATATTCTCTTCATCAACACCGGTGAGAACTACAAATGACTCTGCACCTACAAGACCCTCTTCCAAAAGCTCGGCTCTATCTGTACCATCTGCATGGATTATCAGAGCTTCGGGAAGGAGAGATGCAAGTTCATCACATCTATCTGCATTTGATTCAAATATCTTAACGTCAATGCCAAATGTAATAAGCTGCTGAGCAAGATAGTAACAAGTCTGACCACCGCCTACTATAATAGTGGATTTGACTCCTGCTGTAGGCATATTGTTCTTTTTAAAGAATGCAAGCATCTTCCTAGGGGTTCCTATTACGGATATCTCATCCTTGGCTCTTATGATAAAAGATCCGTTTGGAATAAATACTTCATCTCCTCTTCTTACTATACCAATAAGAACAGGAAGCTTAAGTTCCTGAGCAATATCCTTGACAGACTTGTCACAAAGCTTGGAATCATCGGAAACAGTAAGTCTTATAAGCTCTGCCCTTCCTTTCGCAAAGGTATCTATCTTATTGGCAGATGGGAATTTCAAAAGTCTTGCTGCTTCATTGGCACAGGCTTCTTCAGGATTTATGACCATAGAAAGACCAAGTTCTTCTTTGATAAAATCGATCTCACGTGAATATACAGGATTACGTACTCTGGCTATAGTGTGGCAATGTCCTGTCTTCCTTGCGATGAGGCAGCATAAAAGGTTGATCTCATCAGAGTCTGTTACAGCGATCATAAGATCTGCAGATTCAATACCTGCATCCTTTAAGATAGAATAGCTGGCACCATTACCAACAATTCCCATTACATCATAATTATTGACAACATTCTGTATTACATCGCTGTCTTCTTCTATTACAGTTATATTGTGGTTTTCTTTACTAAGCTGCTCGATAAGTGAACGTCCTACATTACCACATCCTACAATTACTATCTGCATTTTTTAAATGCTCCCTTTTATCCATTCTTGATATTCAAGCACAGTGTTTAGCGTTTTTTTATATTTATTTATTCTTGTATCATTGTATTTTATACATATGAATTATAGAATTTGTTATAGAAAAAAGTATTAAACAACTGCTTTTTTATTGGTACTTAATGATTTTTCCTATATTTCTTAGACAAAAGAAAAAACTGCTATTTTTAAGTCCATACGTCATTATAGTACCACAGGGGTTAGTCTGCAAATATCAGAAAGGTGATTAATATAAATGCGATTTAGGGATTATCTTATTAAATTCAACAATTTCATGTATACCCATATGCAGGGAAGATACATAACATATGGCTACGATGCCCTTTCCAAATTTTTGTTTGGAATTACTCTGATACTCATATTCGTAAATATAATAGCTTCAAGCGGAATTATAAGTCTTATTACTCTTTTCCTCATCATATATTGTTATTATCGGCTTCTTTCCAAGAAAATACCTGAAAGGTATAAAGAGAATGAGCAGTATATCAGTATCAGGAACAAGGTAGTAGGTTTTTTCAAGAACTTCAGATACAATGCTGATCAGGCAAGACACTATCACATCTACAAGTGTCCAGGTTGCGGTCAGAAGATACGTATCCCACGCGGCAAGGGCAACATAATGGTAAGATGTCCAAAATGTAATACTGAATTCAAGAAAAGGGCATAATCCCGGAAAGATCATCTATGTTCGGTTATATTACCATAAACAAACCCGAGATCAAGTTTAAAGAGTTTGATATATATCATGCTTACTATTGCGGATTCTGCCGTATACTCAAAAAAGAGTACGGCTTGTCCGGTCAGGCTACGCTTACTTATGACCTTACTTTTCTTATCATGCTCTTGTCAGGTTTATATGAGCCGGAAGAAAAGATCGGTCAGACACACTGCATAGTTCATCCTATAGTCAAGCAATCAACCAGGATCAACAAGTTCTCCACATATGCTGCTGATATGAATGTTCTCCTTGCCTACTACAAATGCAGAGATGACTGGGAGGATGAGCACAAAGTATCCAAGCTTCTATACTCAAAACTCCTTCTAAGTGCCGTTCATAAGGCCGAACAAAGGCATCCACAGAAAGCCTCTTTTATCAAAGAAGGACTTCGCCGTATCAATGAATGCGAAGAATCAGGCGAACAGAATGTCGATAAGATCTCCGGATTATTTGGTGAGATATTCGCCGAGATTTTCTGCTATGAAGAGGACGACTGGGCTTCTGCTCTCAGGAAAATAGGCTTTTTCCTGGGAAAGTTCATATACATATTAGATGCCTGCGATGACATAGAGAAGGATATGGAAAAAGGAACTTACAATCCTTTCAAAGAAATGTGGCAAAAAGATCCTGAGAATTTCGATACATTCTGCTCTGAGCTTCTGACCATGATGATCTCGGAGTGCTGTAAAGCTTTTGAAATGCTCCCTATAATTGAGAATGTTACTATACTTCGTAATATTCTGTACTCAGGTGTCTGGGTCAAATACGAAGTAATTCATGGAACCAGAATCAAAAAGCTTTCAAAAAACAGCTGATTATGCTACTTTTATATGCGTATAAAAAACTATCAGGAGAATACTAAGAATAATGTCAGATCCTTATAAGGTGTTGGGAATAACAAGAGATGCCAGTGATGATGAGGTCAAAAAAGCCTACAGAAACATGTCCAGAAAATATCATCCCGATGCCAATATAAATAATCCCAATAAAGACAAAGCCGAGGAAATGTTCAAGCTTGTACAACAGGCTTACCAGCAGATCATGAAAGAAAGATCCGGAGATTATTCAAGTTCCGGTCCATCCGGAAGATACGGATCAGGATACGGCGGATTTGGTGGTTTTGGAGATTTTAGCGACTTTGGATTTGGTGGTTTTAACAATCAGAGAGCTGCCGGTGAAGATGATGAAGATGCTATCCACCTTCGAGCAGCAGTCAATTATATACAAGGCCGTCATTTTAGAGAAGCTCTAAATGTACTTGATACTATAAAAAACAAATCTGCAATGTGGTACTACTACAGTGCAGTTGCCAATAACGGTGTGGGCAACAATGCTACTGCCCTGCAGCATGCCCAGACAGCTCTTAATATGGAGCCCGGTAATCGCAATTATCAGGAACTTGTACAGATCTTAAGTTCAGGCGGTAGCTGGTATATGCAAAAGAGTTCTTCCTATGGTTATCCATTTGGAGGAAGCGTTGACTGTTCAAGGCTTTGCATGACCATGATACTTTGTAATGTATGCTGCGGAGGAGGCGGTTGCTTCGTCCCGTTTTTCTGCATCTGATACCAGTGTACTGACTTGTTCATGTTTGATCAAAAGCGAACGAATCAGTACATTAATCTTTGGTCAAATTACAAAAGATAAGGCATTATATAGTTGATCAAAGAAATATACGGTAATTACTGTGACATGATATAGAAGAGGTGATCTTAAATGCTTAAATATCTTGTCGCTTATGCAAGCGAAACCGGCAATACTCAGAAAATTGCCGAGGAAATATATAAAGCCATACCTGATACCCGCAAAGAGATGATCAATGTACGCTCTTTTGTAGGTTTTCATGAAGCTGAGAATTATTTTATCGGATACTGGGCCAATTGCGGGACCTGTTCCATGGAGATAATAGATCTTCTGTCCTCGCTTCATGGCAAAAACGTCGCTATATTCGGAACATGTGGTCTTGGCAATACAGATGCTTACTACAAGAAGCTTGAACTTGCAGCTACCACCTGGCTTCCAAGCGATAACAGAGTTCTGGGATCATATTTTTGTCAGGGGCGAATGCCTGTTGAATTCAGACAAAAATATGAAGCCTGCCGTGGCAGATGTTCTGATGAGCAGCTTCAGATAGTGATAGATGCTTATGATAAGGCAAAAGCACATCCAGACAGACAGGATCTATTAAAAGCCAACGTATTCACATGTGAGATGATCAAAAAAATAAAATCATTTTAAAAAAGACAATGCTTATAAATAGATGTAAGCATTGTCTTTTTGTATTGTTCTATATTTCGAACACAGCTACTCCGTACCCCGGAAGTTTATATGCTCCTTTTGCGCTTTGACCATTAAGGACATCTACCATATCCTGCTTTAGTTCAATAGTAGCATCTGACTTGTCAAAATTAAGAACAAAGAGCCAGTTCCATGCGCCGTCAGTTCTGACTGCCAGCTCGCATTCCTGCGGAACATCTATGAATTCTTCAAAAGGACTGCTTACGCCTAACATTTTAAAAAGTCCCATTGCTGCCTCTTCTGAGAATGTGCTTCCAAATGAGTAAACACGACCGTTGCCATATATATTCTTAATAAGCGCCGGCTCATCCTTTATATATGTACTGTCATATACACCTTTAATCTGCGCTGTATCGGATGTAACCATAAACTGATCAAAGAAGCACTTGGCAGGAATCCTGTATTTCTGGGGACTGTCACCTTGTTTGATAACATATATATTCTCTTCATCCGGAGCTTCAGGTGTAAACTCTGTAACGATACATCCTGTCATCTCCTTAAACACTCCTGGGAGATCGTCCATAGTCACATGACCTTCCTTGGTCTTGAGTCCTGCCCTGCAGCCAAGAAGGAGTTTTCCACCATTTTGAACATATTCTTTTAGTATACCTGCTTCTTTGTCATCAACAACTACGGCATGAGGGAATATAAGCAGTTCATACTTCTCAAGACTCTCTGCAGAAGTATACGGTTCCAGATAGATATAGTCTATAGGTGTATGAGTCCTTGCAGCTGCAGCATATATGCCATTTTGGCTTATATCTTCAAGCATACTATGCCACTTGTCGCACTGCGCATCCCACTGATTATCCCAGGTCCTGACAACAGCAACCTTAGCAACATATCTGCTTCCACATATTCTTGAAAGCTTCTTAACATCCTCGCAGACATGCCTTACCTCCCTGATCCTGCGATTGTCCCTATTTGAATAATCCAGTATTCCATGCCAATATATCTCTGTTCCTATAGTAGATGTCCTCCATCTAAAATATGAAACAAACTCCGCACCATGTGCAATAGACTGCATGGTCCACAGTCTTATCTGACCTGGTCTTGGACATGGCATTATCATTCTGGTAGTCCAGCCGCCGGCTCCCGACTGCTGTTCCATTATTCCAAAAGGCTGTGAGATGCTTCTTACTTCAGTAAGATTCCTACTCCACATACGATCAAGGATATCTCTTGAGCTTCTTTTCTCATAATATTCATCATATGCAAAATCAGGATATGAATCATAAGTATAAAAATCAAGTGACTCCTTGTTCATCGCATGATTATCAAGGTTGAACATTCCATTGGTAGTGATAAAATCTCCTTCTTTTAAATACTTGCGGATAATATCACTTTGAAGCTTAATATAGCTTCTTGCAGTATCTGATACGAACCTTCTGTAATCAAGGTTCTGGTGCGGGTTACCTACATTGTGGTTGGTCTGACGTGGGATATGTACTTCAGAAAAAGAAGAATAGGTCTGATTCCAGAATCTGGTGCCCCATGCATCATTGAGAGATTCAAGATTTTCATACTTATTCTGTACCCAGCTTCTGAATGCAGCATCATCACTTTCAGAATAGAATTCATCGGTTTCGCAGTTAATCTCATTATCAATCTGCCATCCGATGATCGCAGGATGGGAAGCAAAGTGAGAGGCAAGATGCTCTGTTATGAGGGCAGTCTTTTGTCTGTATATTATGCTGCTGTGATTAACATGACATCTCTCACCATGATAGACAAGACTTCCGTCTCTCTTGGCATTCAGTACTTCAGGATATTTCTCAGTCAGCCATGCAGGAGGTGTTGCTGTAGGAGTACAGAATATGACCTTCATATTCGTGCGACTGCACAGATCAAGGAACTCATCCCAGAAATCATCAACATAAGTTCCTTCTACCGGTTCTGTAAGATTCCATGAGAACTCTCCTACTCTTATAACTTCAATACCTGTTTTCTTCATCCTAAAAAGGTCATCTTCCCACATTTCTTTTGGCCAGTGTTCAGGATAATAGCAGGTTCCAATCGTAATCTTCTTTCCATCAAGTAATGAATTCATATGTCTCCCCTTTGTAATAAACGGCATTTAGAATATACGACTAAGTTACTTATCAGTGTACTGACTCATTCATATTTGATCAAATATAAACAAGCCAGCGCACCAGGTTAAAATAATTTTACATCCATTAAGGTCTTATCTACAATACGTAAATACCGTGTTGTGAGGGCCTTGCAATACTGTCCGCAGGATCGTAGCTGCAAAGAAAACGTATATTGGTCAAGTGTTTTTTCTGCACACCAAAAGAGCACAGCCATATACACAGCTGTGCTCAATGTCTTTACAAATTTTTACTTATCTATGATCATTACTCTTCATCAAGAGACTGGATAAGTTCAAGTGATCTTTCGAGATTCATCTTATTACACATCTCAACAAACTTCTTGAAAGGTACATTCTGAATCTGCTTGTTAGAACCGCGAACATTGATAGAAACTGTTCCTTCAGCGGCTTCTTTGTCACCGATTACAAGGATATACGGATCCTTGTAGTTTTTGAACTTCTTGATCTTCTCTTTCATGTTGCTATCGCTTGTATCAAGCTCTACACGAACATGGTTGGCTGTAAGCTCATTAGCGATCTTAGTTGCATACTCGTTGTGCTCTTCTCTGATCGGAACGATACCAACCTGATAAGGTGAGAGCCAGAATGGGAATGCGCCCTTGAAGTGCTCTGTGATGATACCGATGAAACGCTCAAGTGAACCATAGATAGCTCTGTGAATTACTACTGGTTGCTTCATTGTACCATCCTTGTCCTGATATGTAAGCTCGAAGTTGTGAGGAAGCTGGAAGTCAAGCTGCATAGTACCGCACTGCCATTCACGTCCAAGAGCATCCTTGATCTGAAGGTCGATCTTAGGGCCATAGAAAGCACCGTCACCGGCATTGATCTCATAACCGCCTTCGCCGTACTTGTCATCGAGAATCTCTTTAAGTGCAGCTTCTGCCTTGTTCCATACTTCTATGTCGCCCATGAAGTCATCAGGTCTTGTAGAGAACTCTGCACGATATGTGATACCGAATGTTCCATAGATCTCATCAGCTATATTCATAACATCATTGATCTCAGACTTGATCTGCTCTTCTGTTACGAATGTATGGTCATCATCCTGACGGAACTCCTGTACTCTGAAGAGTCCGTTCATCTGGCCTGACTTCTCTTTACGGTGAAGTACATCATACTCACTGTAACGGATAGGAAGCTCTTTATAAGAGTGATTTGTTCTCTTATAAGCCATCATAGCGTTAGGGCAGTTCATAGGCTTAGCTGCCATTGTATCTTCTGCTTCAAGTGAGAAGCGTGCTGCTGTTTCATCACTTGAGATTGTATCTTCTGCCTTAGTTCCGTCTGTAATACCAGGAACCATAAACATGTTGTTAACATAATGAGCCCAGTGACCTGAGATAAGCCAGAGCTTCTTGTTGTTGATAAGTGGAGCAGAGATCTCTGTGTATCCATGCTTTTCCTGGATCTCTCTTGAGAATTTAAGGAGTTCCTGATACATCCTCCAACCTCTTGGAAGCCAGTAAGCCATACCCGGTGCTGTCTCATTGAACATGAACAGATCAAGGTCCTTACCGATCTTCTTGTGGTCACGCTCCATAGCTTCCTTGATCATAGCAAGGTGAGCCTTGAGCTGATTCTTATCAGGGAATGCATAGATGTATACTCTCTGCATGTGATCGCGCTTCTCATCGCCTCTCCAGTAAGCTGCTGATACAGACTTAACCTGATATGAGCAGTTCATAAGCTCCTGAGAGTTGGCAACGTGAGGTCCACGGCAAAGGTCTACATAATCCTCACCTGTATAGTAAACTGTGATTGTCTCATCTTCAGGAAGATCCTGGATAAGCTCTGTCTTGAACTTCTGATCTTTGAATATTTCAAGAGCTTCTGCCTTTGAGACTTCTTTTCTAGTCCAGTCTTCTCTTCTCTTGATGATCTCACGCATCTTGTCTTCGATAGTCTTGAAATCATCAGGGCTTATTGACTTATTAAGAACGAAATCATAATAAGCACCATCATCAATCTGAGGTCCTATAGCATACTGAACATTTTCTTTGCCATAGATTTCAATAACTGCTTTTGCAAGAATATGAGCCAGTGAATGACGATATACCTGCAGGAATTCTTCTTTTTCCATTCTAAATCTCCTTTTCTGCACTTTGTGTGTTTCGAGTGCAAGGGATGATCTTTGCTAAGATGAGGATCATCTTTAAGATCAAAAAAGCCCTTTGCACTACTGTTACGTAATGCAAAGGGCGTATTTAACGCGGTTCCACCTTGCTTATCCTAAAAAGGATATCTCATTGGGATTATAACGGAATCACCGTGCCGGATTGGGGCCTCTCAGAGTTAGTTTTCAGACAGCCTCCTTCCAGACACTCACAGCACGGGATATCCCGGTGTCATTCTCTGAGGAATTACAGCAGCTTACTCTTCTCGTCAACGATTTAATAATACAGTTCAATATACATATACTGAAACTATATCTTGAATTTCTATGATTATATGCCCTTAAAATTCATTTGTAAAGACATCATCATAAGCTTTTTAATTCAGCTTTATAAAAAGCTAAAAGGTTAGCTATTATTCAGCTTTGTTTCTTCCATGGCACTTCTTATACTTCTTGCCACTTCCGCATGGACATGGATCATTAGGATAGATCTTCTGAGCATTGTGAACTGTACGTGAGTTCTTCTGCTCTTTGTAAAGCTCTTTTCTCTTATCTTCATCGAAGATATCATTCCATTCAGGAAGGCCATAGAGCCAGTCAGCTTCTGCTGCAACCATGTTCTTATAAAGCTTCTCTTTATCGAATGCAAGGCTTACAACAGTATCCTCTTCCATGTTCTCGATATCATTGGCAACTTTAAGGCTTTCATCGATACCATCAAGGAAACCTGTCATTGTCATAATATCAATACCATATTTGTCAGCGAGTTCCTTAACTGTTCCCTTTACTTCTTCATCAGGGTTCTTAAGAAGCTGTGCGTAAATATCTTTTTCTTTGCCAAAATAATCTGTCCATAATCTCTGGAGATCACCCTTATTGGCTGTCTCTGAATAAGCCATGTCTCTCCACTGTTTAAGTAATGCCATATTCTGTAACCTGCTTTCTTATATAATCTTTGATAATCTTCGCCTGTAGACAATGTCCCACATTAAGGCTTTCATTATCATACTCTATTAAGCTCAAAATATCAACAACCTATAACTTCACCCTACAAACTGCCTAAAAAAAAGTCGAAATTTTATGACATTATTACATAAAATTTACGATTTGTTGCCATAACCCCTGACGTGTGCTAGAATACGAACTACAGGTCCGTAAGGGTGGAGGTTAATGAGTGATGGGTAAAGTACTACAGCCGCGTAAGCACCGCCATAAAAGACACTATACATTTATGATCATTTCTGGTGATTCTGACAGGAAAAGCAAGCAGATTCATCTGGGGCATGTGGCAACACAGGTGCTGGCATTTTCTCTTTTTGCAATACTTGTTGCAATCGTATGTTATATCGCATATATTACGCTTCGTTTTAAAAATTTACAAAGTTCTAATTCTCAAACTCTGTCAAGTATGCAGGCAGTTATAGATAATCAGCAGCAGATGATAAGTGATCTGTCTGCTCAGAATTCAAGTCTGCAGACTGCCAATTCTGAACTTCAGGCAGGATATGAGCAGGTCAGCAAAGCTCTTAATATAATGGTTGACGATGAGGAAGCCAATGAAGCTGCACAGATAGAAGCCGCTCTTCCAAAAGGGTTCCCTCTATCGAGTCAGGCATCATATGAGTCCCGCATAGACGATCCGTCTTCTGACTCCAAAGATACTGCCAAGGAAGGCAATCCTATTCTTGTATTTAATGCAAGTGCAGGATCTCATGTAGTAGCTTCCGGTACAGGAACAGTTCTGACTATTACATCAGATTCCAAATATGGCAAATGTATCACTATAGATCATGGCAACGGATACAAAAGTATATACCGTCTATCCGGTACTGTGCTTGTAGAAGAAGGCGATACTGTGAGCCGCGGTACTGCTCTTTTCCTTATAGGGGATAAAGGGGCTACACTCGGTTATCAGATCCAGTACAACGATGAATATGTTAACCCGGAAGATATGATCGAGATCAACGGTTAACGGCTAAATCTAAAGTAAAGACTAAGTGAAGGGAGAACATAAAATGTTCAACAGTAGTAAAACAAAGACACCCCCCATCAGTACCTATGAGGATGAAGCTCAGAAAGTTGTAACTTTGATAGGCTCTGGCGCAACCTGTGAAGGAGCTTTCAGCGCGCGTGACACCACAAGGATCGACGGAACCATAAATGGTCCTGTGCATATCGAGGGAAGTCTTATCGTAGGCCAAAGCGGCAAGATCAACGGTGATGTAACAGCCCAGAATGTATTCCTTGCAGGAGAGATCAACGGCAACATCGACTGTAACTCAGGCAAACTCGAAGTTAGTGACAGCGGCAAGCTTGTAGGCGATGTCACGACCAAGAGCATCGTGATCGATGAAAATGCTATCTTCCAGGGCAAATGTACCATGACTACAGATATCAACTCAGCAACTACTGCCAAAGAAAGAGCTGCTGCTACAGTTACTGACAAGAACTAAGCTATATATCAAAACCGGATTAATTTATATATAGCGCTTCAATACAAAGATAAGACATTATAATCATAAAACCCAAAAGAAGACCTGACCGGTCTTCTTTTGGGTTTTTATATAGCATATAGCATTACATCAAGATTGTGCTGACATACTCTGTCAATTCACTGAAGTCTTTCAAAGACCATCTCATATCCGTCATCGCCATAATTAAGTGATCTGTTAACACGGCTTATTGTAGCTGTAGAAGCGCCTGTCTTCTCTGCAATCTCAAGATATGTCTTTTTGTCTCTGAGCATTGATGCTACTTCAAATCTCTGTGAAAGAGATAACAGTTCATTCACAGTACAAAGGTCTTCGAAAAAGCTATAACACTCTTCCTTATTCTGCAAGCAAAGAATTGCTTCAAACAGATGATCTACAGAATCGGTATGAATTTTCTTATTCATATTTTGGTATTCCTCCAATTTGATTTACTTGATTATTATGTGCTTTATTCCTTGAGTATTTTAGCATAGTAAAGTTATAAAGTAAAGTCAAGAGTTGTTTTAGGTTATTACTTTATTCTTTTGTTATAATTTTCTAAAAAGATGCAAAAAATCATCTTTACTTTTGTTTATATTTGTGATAACCTAGATTTGTTGTTTGAGTAAGTATGTTGGCTATAGACTTTATACAAACATCAGACAGCGTAGTGATTACTTTTTTATTATCCAGTGGAGGTATTACAATGAACAAAGGTACAGTTAAGTGGTTCAACAATCAGAAAGGCTATGGTTTCATCTCTGATGAAGCTGGTAACGATGTATTCGTACACTATTCAGGACTCAACATGGAAGGCTTCAAGTCTCTCGACGAAGGCGCTTCTGTAGAGTATGATGTAATCCAGGGCGAAAAAGGACCTCAGGCAGTAAACGTAAACAAGCTTTGATATTAAAATAATATCAAAGACATCCCATCTATAGTACGGATGTTAGCTTTTAAGTAAGGTCCGCCTTAACATAAAGCAAAGATTTATTTTACTCCAACAATTAACCGGAGCAGCCAAGCTGCTCCGGTTTTGTATTATAAGAACTTCTTCACCAAATAGCAAGAGTATAACTTCTTGAACGCAAATTACAGAAACACGCATTTACTGCGTGTTTCGTGATTCACTGAACCGGTTTACATCCGATCAGCCACAAGCATTTATTACATCTTCTAAGCTTAAGCTTCCGCCGAATATCTCAAGGGCTGATCCAACTGTGACATCAACTTTGGAATTACCGATTTCTTTTAGCCTGGTAATATCTTCGATGCTGTGAACACCTCCTGCATATGTTACAGGAATCTTGCCCCAGCTCCCCAAAAGCCTTGCGACATTTTCTTCTATTCCGCCCTGCTTGCCTTCGACATCTGCTGCATGGATCAGGAATTCATCACAAAAGTCCGCCAGATCATCAAGAGTTTCTATAGACAGTCTTGTATCTGTCATCTTCTGCCATCTGTCAGTGACTATATAATAGTCATCGCCCTTTTTCTTACAGGAGAGGTCAAGAACAAGTCTTTTCTTACCCACAGTATTTTTCATTGCTTCAAGCCTGTCCCAGGCAATCAGACCATTCTTAAACACATAGGATGTTACTATTACGTGGGATGCTCCTGCGTTAAGGAAAACCTCTGCATTATCAGGGTCTATCCCTCCACCTATCTGAAGTGTCCCAGGATGAGCTTTGAGAGCAGCTATTGTCTGATCTTTACTTTCCTCATAAAAAGGGCTGTCCTTAGCATTAAGTATTATGACATGGCCGCCTTTAAGCCCCATATCATAATACATATCAGAATAATATGCTCCGTCTTGTTCAGACACATAGTTATCCTGAGCCGCATCATGACTGTCACTTAGGCTGGCACCTACAATCTGCTTTACTTTGCCATTATGAACATCTATACAGGGTCTGAATATCATCTATGGCTCCTTTATATCAGTTAAGATAAAGAGCATCTGCCATATCATACATTCCGGCGGCCTTGCCAGCAAGGAACTTAGCAGCTTCTACAGCACCCTTACCAAAGATAGCACGTGAATATGCTCTGTGTGAGAATGTTATTACTTCATCTGTTCCTGCAAAGATAACATCGTGATCTCCTACTATAGTTCCGCCTCTTACTGCAGAGATACCGATCTCTTTCTCGGGTCTTTTTTCTCTTCTTGAAGAACGGTCATAAACGAACTCATAGTCTCCACCGGCAGCTTCATTGATAACTTCTGCAAGTGACATAGCTGTTCCGCTGGGAGCATCGAGCTTTTGATTGTGGTGCTTCTCAACTATCTCCATGTCAAAGCCTGATCCTGCCAGAGTCTTAGCAGCTTCTTTGAGAACTTTCATAAGTACGTTGACGCCAACGGACATATTGGCAGATTTAAGAATAGCAATCTTAGAAGATGCTTCCTTGACATGAGCTATCTGCTGCTCAGAAAGGCCTGTAGTACACAGTACTACAGGAAGATTCTTGGAAACACAGGTATCAAGAAGCTCATCTACTCCTGATGCATTAGAGAAATCTATGACTACATCACACTCTACATCTACCTCAGCAAGGCTCTTAAATGTAGGAAAAGAATAATTATTCTCCCCAAACTTATCTACGCCTGCAACAATCTCAATATCATTGTCATTACCTGCTATATCTACAATAACATGTCCCATACGGCCATTGCAGCCGTTCATTATAGCTTTGATCATATTTAACCTCATGTTGCGAGTGAAACGAGTGACTAATGGTTCAAATTGGTGGAGCTCGCGACACCAATTTGGGTTTGAAAGTGGAACACTTTCAAACTTTTATACCTCATTATTCTCAATCATTATATTAACTATCAGATAAGACCAAATTCCTGCATAGCCTGTTTAAGCTGTGATGCATGCTCCTGCCCAATCTCAGTAAGAGGAAGGCGAAGAGGGCCTGCTTCAAAGCCGATATACTCAAGAGCCTTCTTTACAGGAATAGGGTTTACTTCTGAAAAAAGAGCCTTGATAAGCGGGATGGCACTAAGCTGAATAGCTGCTGCGCCTGCAAAATCGCCTTTAAGAGCAAGTTCACACATTTCGTGAGTTTTCTTTGGTGCTACATTAGAAAGAACTGAAATAACACCGATTCCGCCAAGCGACATAATAGGAACAACCTGATCATCATTGCCGGAATAAAGATCTATATTGCCTTGTGTAAGATGCATCATCTCAGCTGTCTGGGAGATATTGCCTGTTGCATCCTTGATACCAACGATATTGGCCTTGTCTTTAACAAGTTTTGCCACTGTGGAAGGAAGCAGATTGCAGCCTGTACGACTTGGTACATTGTACATGATAACGGGGATCTTGATAGAGTCTGCAACTGCAGAAAAATGAGCTACAAGTCCGTCCTGAGTTGCCTTGTTATAATATGGTGTTACAGAAAGAACTGCATCAGCGCCATACTCTTCAGCTTCCTTAGAAAGCTGAACAGCTGTATGTGTACAATTAGAACCTGTACCAGCGATAACAGGAATGCGATGAGCAACTTTGTCGATACAGAATTTAACGACTTCCATATGCTCCTGCTCGCTCATGGTTGCAGCTTCTCCCGTTGTACCGCATACGATGATAGCATCTGTTCCGTTTGAGATCTGGAACTCGATGAGTCGTCCGAACTCATCATAGTTAACTGATCCATCCTGATAAAATGGTGTTGCTATAGCAACTCCTGCTCCCTTAAATACTGCCATAGTGGCCTCCTTAATAATAAAACTACCGGGCCTTGCTCTAATTCCCGGCCAATCTACACAAAAGGGTGAGCGCCCTTTGTGCGCTCACCCTACAATCGTCCAAATACGGATTATCGGATAGCGCCCCATCATTACTGATGACAGTCATACACCTATTAAATGTATGCCCAAGAATCCGGAATGCAGCTGCTTCCGAACCTTTCGGCGCGCTTTCCTTTCCATTCTCTTCTTTTACTGCTGCAGCATCCAAGAATGTACTTATAAAACACGCAACCTCTATCTCTAAACAGCAACATCATAACACTGCCACTTTACAGTGTCAACACGAACGCATGATTTGCCAAGTATAGCGCAATAGGTGGATTGGCTATCGCTTTTATGGAGGTTTTGCCTTCGGAGATTTGATAATGATATCATAAGTCTCATGTGAAAATAACCTTGATTTTTCTAAGGGGCTTCTCAGCTTTCGTGGACATGCTATACTGCAGCTTCGAAGCCCCTAAGTAAAATCAAGAACATTTTCAAAATCGGCTTATAATATCATTATCAAATCTCCGAACTGGAAGTTATCGCTTAGAAAGAGATATTATCTAATAGAACAGCTGTCATGTATCACAATTTAGGATTTTGGTAAAACGGCTCTCTACTCTATGCTATAATATGACGTAAAGGTCAAAAGTTACATTATAACAATTAAAATATTAGATACATTCTTGAACATAAAGTTCAAGAATGAAGCAATAGAGCCAATTGAGTTCGGCTTCGTCGAAGGCTCTATTACCAACTGATTCATGGAATCACGAAACACGCAGTAAATGCGCGTTTCTGTAATTTACGTTCGATACGTCATACAACATAAGTTTTTATCAAAAAACAAGAAAGGAACGGCCGGAATATTCTGGGCATTTACTTATGAACAATAAAGTTACTTTATATATGCATTCAGGAAGTGGTAATCATGGATGCGAGGCTATAGTAAGGTCTCTTACAGGGCTTATCAATAGTCAGGATCCTTCGATTAAACCGGATGTCATGACCAATGACAGAGCTGAGGATCTTAGGTATGTTCCTGAGGATATATGCCATTTTGTCGAAGAAAAACATATGGACAGGAATGTCTTAAACCACACCCTATATTACGTATATCGCATGATAACAGGGGATAAAGAGTCATTCCTTAGATACAGATTCAAGGATATGTACAAGAATCCCCCGAAGGTAGGTGTGTCAATAGGCGGAGATACTTATTGCTACGACTATATGGTTGAAGAGATAATGCTTACCAACAGTATGCTTCATAAGCTCGGTACAAAGACTATACTCCTTGGATGCAGCGTTGAACCTGAGCTTGTCAAAAGGAGTGATGTTGCAGCTGACATGAAGCTTTATGACAAGATTCTTGCAAGAGAAAGCATCACTTATAATGCTCTGTTAGACGCCGGAGTTTCAAAAGAAAGGCTTGAGCTTGCTCCAGATCCTGCATTCACTCTTGATACGCAATATCTCCCTCTCCCGGATGGTTGGAAAGAAGGTAAGATGATAGGTCTAAACCTAAGTCCTCTTATAGGTATGTATGCTGAGGATAAGGATATCGCACTAAAATGCTACGAAGGTCTTATACAGCATATCATCGATACCACAGACAATAATATAGCTCTTATCCCTCATGTTGTCTGGGATAGGAGCAACGACTTCATACCACTTACAAGCCTTTATGAGAAGTTCAAGGATACAGGACGGGTTATTCTGTTACAGGACCATAATGCAACTCAGCTAAAAGGCTTTATTGCCAGATGCAGACTCTTTATAGGAGCCAGAACTCATGCGACTATCGCTGCATATTCATCATGTGTTCCTACTCTTGTAATAGGATATTCAGTAAAAGCAAGGGGCATAGCAAGAGATCTGTTCGGAACCGAGGATAAATACGTACTTCCTGTTCAGGATCTAAAAACTACAAAGCAGCTTATCGAAGGCTATGAATGGCTAAATGACCATGCTGATGACATTACACAAAAGCTTAAAAAATCAGTTCCTGAATATATTATCAAAGCAAGACGAAATGGAAGCGCTGTAATGGATCTGCTCAATCAATAATACATTCTGACTTCGCATTTACCAAACATACGCCACCCATTGAGGCAGTGCCGATGCCTTAATGGGTGGCGTATATTTGGTAAATATGAAATATTGGTATAGTTATAATTGCTACTACACGTTATTTTGTATAATATATTCTTGTATTTTGATCATAGTTAGTGTATATTTTACATCGATTTATGAATGTTTTTTTGATATCATTGTTGCATCGCTCTGTTATGAGTGCTAAAATATGTTGGTTTTGAATTAACAGATCAAGAGTTAAAGTTACTGTTTTAGGTATCAGAAAGCGCCAGAACGCAGACTGCATACTAGATGAATACGGTCCTTGTAAGTGTGATGACTGTTTTTATAAGTAAGTTACACGCGCCATCAAGGGCTCATGGATATTTTAAGGAGTACCAGTATGATACAGACAAGAGATGACATTAGAAACGTTGCCATTATAGCTCACGTTGACCACGGTAAGACAACACTTGTTGACGCTCTCTTACATCAGAGCGGAATCTTCCGTGAGAACCAGGAAGTTGCAGAAAGAGTCATGGACTCTAATGATATCGAGCGAGAGCGTGGTATCACTATCATGTCCAAGAATACAGCCATTTCATATAACGGTGTTAAGATCAACATCATCGACACTCCCGGCCATGCTGATTTTGGCGGCGAGGTTGAGCGTGTACTTAAGATGGTTAATGGTGTAGTACTTGTTGTAGATGCTTTCGAAGGTCCTATGCCTCAGACCAAGTTCGTTCTTCGTAAGGCCATGGAGCTGGGTCTTCCTGTTGTAGTATGTATCAACAAGATTGACCGTCCTGAAGCTCGTCCTAATGATGTTATAGATGAAGTTCTTGAACTTCTTATGGATCTTGGTGCCAACGACGAACAGCTTGACTGCCCGTTCGTATTCGCATCAGCTAAGGCAGGCGTTGCTTCCAAGTCACTTGATGACAAGGGAACAGATATGAAGCCTCTTCTTGATACAATAATAGATTATATTCCTGCACCGCAGGGTGATCCTGAAGCTAATACTCAGGTTCTTATCTCTACAATCGACTACAGCGAATATGTAGGTCGTATCGGTGTTGGTAAGGTTGATAACGGTAAGGTTAAGGTTAATGATGAGGTTGTTATCGTCAACCACCATGAGCCTGACAGACTTGTAAAAACCAAGATCAGCAAACTCTACGAGTTCGATGGTCTTAACAAAGTTGAAGTAACAGAAGCCGGTATCGGTTCTATCGTTGCTATTTCAGGTATAGGCGATATGAAGATCGGTGATACTCTCTGTGCTCCTGAGAATCCTGTAGCTATTCCTTTCCAGAAGATCTCAGAGCCTACTATCAGCATGAACTTCATCGTCAACGACTCTCCTCTTGCAGGTCAGGAAGGTAAGTTCGTAACTTCCCGCCAGATCAGAGATCGTCTTTACAGAGAGCTTAATACTGATGTATCTCTCAGAGTTGAAGATACAGAATCAACTGATACTTTCAAAGTTTCAGGACGTGGTGAGCTTCACCTTTCAGTTCTTATCGAGAACATGCGTCGTGAAGGCTATGAGTTCGCAGTATCTAAGGCTGAGGTTATCTATAAGACAGACGAGAACGGCAAGAAGCTTGAGCCTATGGAAAAATGTTATGTAGATGTACCTGAAGAATTCTCAGGTACAGTAATCTCAAGGCTTTCAGAGCGTAAAGGCGAGCTTGTAAACATGGGAACAGCTAATGGCGGATACAGCCGTCTTGAGTTCAACATCCCTTCACGTGGTCTTATCGGTTACAGAAATGACTTCATGACAGATACCAAGGGTAACGGTATCATGAATACAGAGTTCTCAGGATATGCTCCATTCAAGGGAGAGATCTCTTATCGTAAGCAGGGTTCACTTATCGCATTTGAGTCTGGTGAAGCTGTAACATATGGTCTTTTCAATGCTCAGGAGCGTGGTACTCTGTTCGTAAAGCCAGGTGATAAGGTTTACTCAGGAATGGTAATCGGTTCAAGCGGTAAGAGCGAAGATATCGAAGTTAACGTATGTAAGACCAAGCACCTTTCTAACACACGTACATCATCTTCAGATGAAGCACTTCGTCTTGTACCACCTAAGGTTATGTCTCTTGAAGAAGCTATCGAATTCATCGATACAGATGAGCTTCTTGAGGTAACTCCTACAACACTTCGTGTTCGTAAGAGAATCCTTGATCCTACAATGCGTAAGAGAGCAGGAATCGCTGCCAAGAACAAGGCTCAGAATAAGTAATCATAACAATTACTTGATTAATATTTTTAGTCAGTTTATTTAGTACAAAAAAGCCATCGGATATTCAAAGAAAACTTTGAATACATCGATGGTTTTTTTATTATACTATTTAATTTGATTTAAACTTTAGTAACTCAAACTTCCCACTTGGACGGACCGGCACCCCCGAAGTCTTTACAGGGGCAGGCAGTATATAAAGCATTGCCACGCTGTTAATTGTTTTATAAATTCATGGCATGATATCTGTAGCTTTTTATTCTGGGGTCCGAAACTCGCTGCGCTCAAACATGCGGACCCCATACAGAATAAAAATCTCCATCTATCACGCTCATGAATTTTATAAAACAATTAAAAAGCGTGGCAATGCTTTATATACTGCCTGCCCCTGTAAAGACTTCGGGGGGTGCCGGTCCGTCCAAGTGGGAAGTTTGAGTTAGTAATTATTCTGCACAGGTAATCGGATAATATCCCTTCTCACCTTCTGTTATCACTGCTCTTGCACTTGTTATCTGTGTGATCTTATCTATTACCATGTCAATATTGCCGGCGCTAACCACTATATCATAACTTACATCAGCTCCGTATACAGGATTTTCAAGAGCGATACCCATCTGTGTAAAGGCATGCTGGATCTTGTCTACCATGTCATAGCCGATATTAAATGTAATCTTCTGTCCGTAAGTCATAACCGCACTCTTTGATGCAGCAATAGCAGCCTGAGAAGCCTGGGTATATGCTCTTACAAGACCTCCTGTTCCCAGAAGGGTTCCGCCAAAATATCTTGTCACTATAATGAGTGTATTGGTAAGCCCGGCTCCTTGAAGGACTTCAAGTATGGGTTTACCGGCAGTTCCTGATGGTTCTCCGTTATCAGAAAAACGCTGAACTTCGCTTCCTTCGCCAAGTATATAAGCATAACAGTTGTGACGGGCATCCCAGTACTTTTTTTCTACGGTTTTGATGATCTCTTCTGCATCACTTGCGCTTTCTATAGGATAAGCCTGTCCTATAAAGCGGGATTTTTTGATCTCAATCTCTTCCTCGCCGCCTTCAACTATTATTTTGTATGATTTTTCAATTTCATTATTCTTGTCCATAAGGATATAGTAAACGAACATAAACACTTTAAACAAGGCTTATATTAAAAAAATTCGAAAACTGATGATTTGTGCCAAATTATTAAGTTTGCGCTTACCTTCTTTATTCATGCGCCCATATTTGCTATAATAGACTGATAAATTGGAGGAATTTTATTATGAATTATGGTAAAGAAGGCGTCAGAAAGCAAGAATCTGCGCTTCGTAACGGAACCGGACGATGGGGCAAAAAGTTCGGAACTATTTTGTTCAAAGTGTTCCTGCTTGCTATACTTTCTGTAGTTATATTACTTATAAGTGCCGGCCTTGGCGCATTTCAGGGTATCATTGATTCATCCCCTGATATAAGCAATATTGATGTAACTCCTTCAGGATTCAGTACATTCGTATATGATTCTGAAGGCAATCAGATAGCTAAGCTCGTATCTACAGATTCAAACCGTATTCCTGTAACTATGGATATGGTACCAAAGGATCTTCAGAATGCTTTTGTAGCTATCGAGGATGCTCGTTTTTATGATCACAACGGAATTGATATCCAAGGTATCATCCGTGCCGGATATGTTGCAGTAACTACAGGATCTTTTTCCGAAGGTGCTTCGACTATCACCCAGCAGCTTATCAAGAACAATGTCTTCACCGGTTGGACCGAAGAGGACACCCTTGTAGCCAAGTTCAAGCGTAAGATACAAGAACAATACCTTGCTATCCAGCTTGAAAAAACAATGTCCAAGGAAGATATACTTCTAAACTATATGAACACCATCAACCTTGGTCAGAACACGCTTGGCGTTCAGGCAGCCTCACTTCGATATTTTAATAAATCTGTCAGTGAGCTGACTCTCTCAGAATGTGCCGTTATCGCCGGTATCACTCAGAACCCGAGTAAATTCAACCCGATAACTCACCCTGACAAGAATGCAGAAAGACGTGAAAAGGTTCTTGGAAATATGCTGGACTTCGGATTCATAACTCAGACTCAATATGACGAAGCCATGGCTGATGATCCATACTCCAGAATACAGGTTGTAGATTCTGAAACTGAAGACAATACAGTTAATTCATACTTTGTAGATGCTCTTACAGATGTCGTACTTGATGATCTTGTAGAAGCCGGATATACAGAAACACAGGCTTATTCACTTCTCTACAGCGGTGGTCTTAAGATCTATTCAACTATGGATCCAAAGATTCAGGGAATATGTGATGAAGTCTTCCAGGATGAATCTAACTTCCCTTCAAACACAAGTTATCTTCTTGATTATGCTCTTACCACCAAGAACGCTGCAGGCGAATATATAAACTACAGCGATGAGATGATGGAGACCTACTTCAAGCAGTCTAACAAGTCTTTTGACCTGACTTTCTCTTCTACAGAAGCTGCAGAAGAAGCTATCGAGCAGTACAAAGCAGAAGTTGTAGGCGAAGATGAAACTATCATTGATGAAAAGTATACTCTGACACCTCAGCCTCAGGTATCTCTGACTATTGAAGACCAGGCCACCGGTTATATTGTAGCTATGGAAGGTGGTAGAGGAACTAAGACAGCCAGCCGAACCCTTAACAGAGCTACAGATGTCAAGAGACAACCCGGATCGGCCTTCAAGGTTCTTGCAGCATACGCTCCGGCTCTTGATAGTGCAGGATATACACTTGCAACAGTTATCAATGATGCTCCGTTCAATTATTCCAACGGAACACCTGTAAGAAACTGGTACAACAGTTATCGCGGACTCTCTACATTAAGATCCGGTATCCGTGATTCCATGAATGTTGTAACAGTAAAACTTATGACACTTATAACTCCGCAGCTTGGTTATGACTATCTTGTCAACAAATTCCATATTTCTACTCTTGTAGAACGTGAGGAACGCAACGGCAAGGTATACTCAGACATACAGCAGACACTGTGTCTTGGCGGTATCACATATGGTGTCAAGAATATCGAGATCAATTCTGCCTACGCTACTATCGCCAACGGCGGATATTACATTAAGCCTAAGCTTTATACCAAGATTGTGGATCATGATGGCAATGTTATCATCGATAATACATCTATAGAAGGTGAACAGGTATTAAAGGAAACAACTGCATTCCTTCTGACAAGTGCCATGCAGGATGTTGTAACATCCGGTACAGGTACTGCAGTAAACTTCGGTGGAACAGCTATAGCAGCCAAAACAGGTACTACATCTGATGAGAATGATGTATGGCTCTGCGGATTCACTAACTACTACACAGCTACTTGCTGGGCAGGCTATGATAACAACGAAGACCTCTCTACTTCTGAAGAGACACACCTTGCCAAGACTCTCTGGCGTAAGGTTATGTCGCAGATACATGAAGATCTTCCATCAGCTTCATTCTCAGTGCCAAGCGGTATAACTACAGCTACTGTATGTAAGGACTCCGGACTTCTACCTACATCAGGCCTGTGCGATGGTTCACTTGGAACTGAATACTTTGAAAATGGTACAGTTCCTACAGAAAGCTGTAACGTACATATCTATCAGACAATATGTAACTATTCAGGTCTTGCTGCAACAGATCTGTGTCCTTTCAAGGTGCAGCAGGTTGTAACTGTAGTTCCTGAAGAACCGGACATATTGAAGCAATCAGCAGGAAGTGGTGCAGGCTCCTCTACCTTGGTAGATCCTAATGTACTATGTCCTCATAACGAGAGCTTCTTCGCACAGCCCAATGCACAGGAAATCCTGGTACAGCAGAATCAGGAGATCATAAACAGAAATGCCGCTGCTGCCGGTGTAGACCCGAATGCCGCGGTAGATCCAAATGCAGCAGCAGATCCTAATGCAGCTGCTACAGATCCAAATGCAACAGGAACAACTCCGGAACCAGCCACAACAGAGGCTACGCCTCCTACTGATGATCAACAAAACGGCGGTTGATCGTCTTTATGATCACACAAAAAGGACTGTCACAGACAGTCCTTTTTATTATGCAAAATGATAATACTCAAAAACAAAAAGCTCAGTATTCATACGACTTATAAAAAGTCTTATGAATACTGAGCTTATAGAGCAAAAAAATAAAGCTGCTGACGGGAATCGAACCCGTGACCTCCGCACTACCAATGCGACGCACTACCGACTGTGCTACAACAGCTTGGCACATATGCAAATCTAGGATAAATCCTCTCTTTGCAAGCCACGAATGTTATTATACTAGTAGATTAGAGCAATGTCAAACTGAAAGTTTGAAAAACTCTAAATTCATCTCATCTCATATTGTTAGTATCTCAAAATTCACGCCCAGGCCAATTGGCAGAACCTCTGCTACTATCATTAGATTCCTTAGTCAGAGTCATTAAGGAGCTGATCAGCAATATATGAGTATATGCCTGAGCTCTTGTCATGCCATCTTGCGCATACACGATCTGCCATGCTCTCAGTAGGAACTGTAAGCTCTATATTGATAAGATCTTCTCCCATCTCCTTGACTACGAGTCTTGCAACGTACTGTCCATCAGCACGCTTGTTATAATCCGCAATTATAGATGACTCATTACGAAGCTTTATCTTGTTTTCCTTAAGATAAGCATCTATCTGGAGACGAATCTCAGGATTCATCTGACCTATAAAGAAGTGCAATGCCTCTTCTCCAGCCTCTGTAAGCTCTAAGAAGGTCCTGTTACGCTTCTTGTGTTCATTTATAAGTTTCTGATCGCTAAGCTCTCCAAAAGCCTCCTGGAGGGTCATGAACGTGGTATATTCATTTCCAAGTATAAAGTCATATATCTGAGACTTGGAAAGCTCTACGTCTGATCTTTTAAGCATATACAGAACTATTATTTTGTATAAAGTTAAATACTGCGATGCCAAATGTATATCTCCTGAATATTTTAAGCTCTATAATCACTAACTTACTTTAATAAAAGTATTTATAGATCACTTTATATGATTACTTTTCCTACGACTATTCTGACGACTTTTCTGATTCTTTTTCAGTTTCCTTAAGGCGCTTTTCTTCTGCAGCCTTCAAAGCCCTCATATGGTCCCTTATCTTGAGTTCATAGCCATTACCTGTGGGTGAATAGAATTCCTTGCCATTAAGCTCATACGGAAGGTACTGCTGTTTCACATAATGATTGGGATAGTCATGCGAATACTTATATCCTATTCCATGTCCAAGCTTGGATGCAGACTTATAATGAGCATCCTGAAGATGGGACGGGATCTGCAGATTACCGGTATCAGATACTTCTTTCATTGCATCATCTATTGCTACAATAGAAGCATTGCTCTTAGGTGCTGTTGCAAGATAGCTGGCAGCCTGAGACAGAGTTATCCTTCCTTCAGGCATTCCAAGCCTCTCTACAGCAAGTGAAGCTGCAACTGCGACCTGGAGAGCCTGAGGATCTGCGTTGCCTATATCCTCTGAAGCAAGGACCATCATACGTCTTGCGATAAACTTAGGATCCTCTCCTGCGCTTATCATCCTTGCAAGATAGTATACAGCAGCATCCGGATCTGATCCTCGAACGCTCTTGATAAAAGCTGATATCGTATCATAATGATTGTCACCGTCCTTATCATAACGGGCAACTTTCTTCTGAATACATTCTCTTGCCACATCGAGTGTGATATGAATCTTGCCATCTTCACTTCTGTCTGTAGTCATGATACCAAGCTCTACTGCATTAAGGGCATGTCTTGCATCCCCATCTGCCATATCTGACAGAAGTTCTATAGCATCATCATCTATCACTGCATTAAAAGAACCCATGCCTTTGGTATTGTCATATACAGCACGTTTTATAAGTACCGCAATATCCTCTCTGGACAGAGGCTTTAGCTCGAAGATGACTGATCTTGACAGCAAAGCTCCATTAACTTCAAAATAAGGATTCTCTGTTGTAGCTCCTATAAGTATAACTGTCCCGTCCTCTACAAAAGGCAGGAGATAATCCTGCTGCCCTTTATTAAAGCGGTGTATCTCGTCTATAAATAGAATGGTCTTCTTCTGATACATGCCAAAATTATCTTTGGCCTTGGCTACAACATCTTCCATGTCCTTCTTGCCGGCAATGGTAGCATTGATCTGCATAAACTCAGCCTTAGTAGTACTTGCTATAACCTTGGCAAGTGTAGTTTTGCCAGTTCCGGGAGGGCCGTACAGAATGATAGACCTTATCTTATCAGCCTTGATCGCGCGATATAAAAGCTTATCATGTCCTATTATATGCTGCTGTCCCACTACTTCTTCCAAAGTTGTAGGGCGCATACGTGCAGCAAGAGGCGATTCTGACTCAGCAGTCTTAGCCCTTGCATACTCAAATAAATCCATATTATTCCTTCATGACGAGCACTTGTGTAAGTCGTGCAATCCGAATATCAGATTCGGATTTGCCACCATGGCTATTTGGGCTCGTCTCAAATAGCCGTGTGAAAAATTGTCATATCGATACAATTTTTCACACCAACCTCATGTTAAGGCCATTAGACATAATCTAATGGCCCGAAATAAGTAAATCTGACAGATATAATCTACCCGTTTTATTTTGCAGCGTATCCTTTATCCTTGATAACTCGGATTACGGATTCTACATAATTCCTACAAATCTCTTTGTCCTCAGCTTCAACCATGACACGTACTACAGGCTCTGTACCTGATTCACGTACAAGGATTCTGCCGCTGTCACCAAGATCCTTGGCTACAGCATCAACCTTAGCTACAACATCAGGATCGTTCTGAGCTGCTGTCTTATCAGTAACTCTGATATTCTCAAGTACCTGAGGATAGATAGTAAGAGGAGAGCAAAGCTCTGACATCTTCTTCTTCCTTGCAAGCATAACTTCCATCATCTTAATAGATGTCATGATACCATCACCTGTTGTAGCATACTTGCTGAAGATGATGTGGCCTGACTGCTCACCGCCTATTACACAATTATTCTCAGTCATATATTCATATACATACTTATCACCAACTGCTGTCTTGGCATAATCTATACCAGCTTCATCAAAAGCCTTGTACAAACCGAAGTTGGACATTACTGTTGTAACAACTGTGTTATTTACAAGCTCGCCCTTATCCTTCATATACTTACCGTATACATAAAGAATATGATCACCGTTTACAACATTGCCCTTTTCATCAACACACAGACATCTGTCTGCATCGCCGTCATATGCAAATCCGACATCAAGTCCCTTCTCAACAACGAATTTCTGAAGGCCTTCAATGTGAGTAGAGCCGGCATTGTTGTTGATATTGGTTCCGTTAGGTTCATCATTTATAACATAAGTTGTAGCACCAAGTGCATCAAATACGCTCTTAGCAATATTCCAGGAAGCACCATTAGCACAGTCAAGGCCTACCTTCATGCCCTTAAATGAATAAAGACCAAGAGAGATAAGGTATCCTACATAACGATTCCTTCCAGATACATAGTCTACTGTACATCCAATGGAATCCTTGGTAGCAAAAGGAATAGTATCCCACTTCTTGCCAAATGCTGTCAGATTACCATCAATATAATCTTCTACGAGTCCGATGGTCTTCTCATCCATCTTCTCTCCGTTGCCATTTAAAAGCTTTATTCCATTATCATAAAATGGATTGTGGCTGGCAGTGATCATTACTCCGCAGTCAAATTCATCAACTCTAGTAACATAGGCTACTGAAGGAGTAGTTGTTACGTGAAGCAGGTATGCGTCTGCGCCTGAAGCAACAAGTCCGCCTACAAGGCTGTACTCAAACATATAGCTTGAACGTCTTGTATCCTTGCCGATGACAACTCTGGGAGCTGAAGCATCTCCCTTCTGGCGCTTTAGCTCGCCGTAATACCAACCCAGAAAACGTCCTACTGTATATGCATGATCAGCAGTAAGTCCTACGTTAGCTTCTCCTCTGAAACCATCTGTACCAAAATATCTGCCCATTTTTATGAACATCCTTTCTCGTTTAGAAAACAATTTGCGAGAACATCATCTCACTTAGCGATTATACCACACACTATTCTTTTTGGAAAAAAATGCCGATAAAAAATCTGATCCATCTATTATTTTATAATTGGAGCGAGCATGTCTAATAGAAGACTACTGATTTTTGACATAATAGGTACGATCGATAAGCAAAAAATACTGAAGCACTTTATCAGTTTTATTTGCTATATTTGTGCTACGATCATCTCTATCTGCTTTGTTGATTCCGGGATACCGGTAGATCTTGGCAATGTAACCTTCGAGATCACATTCAAAGATATCCCGCTTATACTCCTTACTGGTCTTCACGGCTATTTCTGGGGAATACTTCTTGTATATACTATTTTCATCTATAAAGCGATTTCAGATACAAGATACCTTTACATGATGTTTATTTTTACTGCGACAGTTTTTGCAATAGGATATATGTCATCCCACAGATGGTTTTTAAAAAGAACTGTTGCTCTTATCGGTGCTCTTATCACTGCATTCAACCTCGGTCCTTTATGGTGGTTTCTGGTATGCAGGATCAGAAATATACAGCTTCTAAGGCCCATGTCCGAAACATATGCTCTTTATATGATCGGAGCACTGCCTGAAGCTCTTATTTCTTTTGCCTTATTACATCAGATCTTCAAGTATCTTCCTGACTTTCTTAAATCCAAGATTCCTTACGGAGTCTACTATACCAACAAAGATTATCAGACTATCCAGAAGTCTACTATAAGTACGCATCTTACAACCCTTATAGCTCTTGACTGTATCATATTCAGTATTGGCGCTGCTTTTGCATCTGCATTTTTGATCCCGTCAATCGAACCGGATGTTATAGTCCCTTCCGATAAAGCAGGGGCTGTAAGCGGAATCCTTGATGTTCTTGACATAAGCTCTGACAGAGCCGGTTATAATGATGATGATATAAACAACGCAGAATTATACGACAACGGAGCTACTTTTAATCTGTCCAATGTTCTTGAACCCACTTCTTACAACACTTTTGTATATAACAGAAATGGTATTGCCTATAATATAAGACTCATCATGTTCATCATGAACATAGCAATACCTACCGGTATATTTACAAATTATTTTTCTCAAAAAAGGATAGCCGCTCCTATTGTACGACTGACTAAGGCTACATCCGATTTCGTGGATGACTCCTATGACAACGAGGTTACAGGCTCTGAAATAAGATCTGATATAAAAGGTGAATATGACCATAACATAGTCGAAAAAGTCAACGCTATACATGAACTGAATATTGATACAGGAAACGAAGTAGAAGGTCTGTATCACAGCATTGAAAAGACCACAGAATATCTTGTGAACTATGTCAATTCAATACGTCAGGAGCAAAAGCTAAAAGAAGACCTTAGAGTTGCTACTCAGGCCAATGTTGCCAAAAACTCTTTTCTATCAAACATGTCTCATGAGCTTAGAACGCCTATCAATGTCATCCTTGGAATGGATGAGATGATACTCAGAGAATATGACAACGATGAAAATCTGACTCTCTATGCCCTTAGCATACAGTCGTCCGGGCGAACCTTGTTGTCGCTGGTCAATGATATACTTGACTTCTCCAAGATAGAAGCCGGTAAGATGGAGATCATACCGGTCGAATATGATATTGGTTCCATGATCGTAGACCTTTATAATATGATCTCCATAAGAGCTCAGGAGAAGCACCTTGACTTTATAATACATGTGGATCCTAATATCCCCAACACTCTCTACGGTGATGATATAAGGATCAAGCAGTGTATAGTGAATATCCTAACCAACGCTGTCAAGTATACCAATGAAGGATCCGTTACCCTGTATATTGATTATGAAGAAGCTGACACTGAGAACATCACACTTAAGATCAGGATCAAAGATACAGGCATCGGCATGAAAGAAGAAGAAATGAGCCGCCTGTACACTCCTTTTGAGCGCATGGATGAGATCAAAAACCGTACAGTAGAAGGCACCGGTCTTGGGATAAGTATCGTTCAGAATCTTCTAAGGATGATGGATTCACATATTGAAGTCAGCAGCCAGTACGGTGTAGGAAGTGAATTCTATTTTGCCATAAAGCAAAGAGTCATATCAAATGAACCTGTAGGTGATATAGCGCAGTCCTTTAAAAAGAATGTATCATCCCACAAGAAATACCACACCGCTTTCCATGCACCTGATGCAAAGATCCTTGTTGTTGACGATACTGCTATGAACCTGACTGTGATAGTAGGTCTGTTAAAAGATACTCAGATCACCGTTGATACAGCATCTTCGGGTGCACAGTGCCTTGAGATGGTTCAAAAGAGTCCTTATGACATAATATTTATCGACCATAGAATGCCGGAGATGGACGGCGTCGAGACGCTTCACAGGCTTAGGAATATGGGAGAGCGCAACTTGTCTATTAATGCACCTTGTATAGCCCTTACCGCCAACGCCATAGCTGGAGCAAGAGAAGAATACCTTGAAGCCGGATTCTCAGATTATCTGTCAAAACCGGTTGATACTCTAAAGCTGGAAAAAATGCTTATCGACTATCTACCTGCCAAATATGTTCATATGTTCGGAACTCCTGAATATGCAGCTGATATTCAAGATATGAAAAAAGACCCTGTCAAAGCATCAGATGCAGACGAAACTGAATATATCATAATAAACGGACGAAAATATCCACTTAAAGAATTAAAGGGTCTTGGAGCTTCTGCAGGAATTGACATTGAGGTTGCTATTCAAAACTGCGGGAGCCCTGATATATTACTAAAAGTTATAAAAGATTTCTATTCATCAATTAAAGACAAAGGTAAGCTCATTGAAGAATATGCCAAGGCTAAAGACTATGAGAACTACACTATTCAGGTTCATTCTCTTAAGAGCTCATCCAGGCTTATAGGAGCTTTGAAACTTTCGAAGGATGCAGAATATCTGGAAAAATGTGGTGATGAAAAGAACGAAAGTGAGATAGTTACAAAGACCCCCCAGCTTCTGGCTCTATTCTATGGATACAAAGACAAACTATCTCCTATACTAAACGAAGAAAACAGTGACAATCCTGATAATAATGAACTTCCTTTGATATCAGATAAAGAACTAAAAGAATATAAAGACGGAATAAGAGAACTTGTAGAGGCATTCGATTTTGACAGCGCAGATGCTGCTATAAACGAACTATACGAAAACTATCAAATTCCTGAAGAATCTAAAGAATTACTTGAAAAAATAAGGATAATGCTTCAGGCAGTCAACCGCGACGGGATTCTTAAGATTTTGCAAAAATAACAAAATCGCGTCATCAAGCTGTCAAAATATGGTATCATAGATTATAGTACAACACTTTATGAAAATATAGCTATTGTGCCTTTTCTGAAAGGAAACACTCCATGGAAAAGAAGGCTATTCTAATAGGCGATTCCAAAAAGTTCATGGTCAAAGCTGTTGTCAAAGGGCTTGAGGCCGAAGGGTATGAAGTTATAGGCGTTAATCCTGAGCCTGACCTTATCAAAGCAACGACGGGACGTACTCCGCTTTATATAATGTATCTGGAAGATCCTGTCCCTGCCGATGTTATGGAAGTGCTTCGTGAACTCATAGACACTGATCATATCATGCTGTTCCTTATTGGCAGCAATAACGAATTCGATTCAGCCTTTGAGGTGATTCCTGAAGCTAAGATCACCCGTAAATTCGAGCGCCCTCTTAATGTCAAAATGCTCGCAAGTGCGATGAATGATCTGGTATTTCATTCACTTCTGGATTCTACTTCAGAAAAAAAGAAAATCCTGGTCGTAGATGATGACGGCGTAATGCTTAGGACCATCAAAGAATGGCTTTCAATAAAATACGAAGTATATATCGCCAATTCCGGAATGAATGCCATTACTTTCCTTGCCAACAACAAGGTAGATCTCATACTTCTTGACTATATGATGCCTGTAGTATCAGGGCCTCAGGTCTTTGCGATGCTTCGTAATGACCCTATGACCAAGAGCATACCTGTTATGTTCCTCACAGCCAAGAGTGATAAAACATCCGTACTAAAAGTAGCGGCACTTAAGCCCGAAAAATACCTGCTTAAATCAATGCCGCCACCGGAACTCGTACAACAGATCAATGATTTCTTTGAAGGAAGGTCTTAGGACCTTCCTTTTTGGTTGGAGCGATTGTGAGATGCGATTGTGAGGTGCAGTATCCTCAAGTTTTTTGCGAGGACGTAGATTTTGGACGAGCAGTATATAAATCATTGCCACGCTATAATTGTTTTATAAATTCATGGCATGATATCTGGCCCTTTTTGTTCTGGGGTCCGAAACTCGCTTCGCTCAAACATGCGGACCCCTTGCAGAACAAAAAGTCCCATCTATCACGCTCATGAATTTTATAAACCAATTAAAAAGCGTGGCAATGATTTATATACTGCTCGCCCAAAATCTACGCCCCCGCAAAAAACTTGAGGATACTGCACTTGTCAAGTGGTATTACACAAACTGGTTTCTGGCATTGTTATATGTGAAGCCGGCGTTTTGTAGTTTGTCTAGTATATTCTTTAGCTCTTGATCATTTATGTCCATATCATCTGCAAGGGCTTCCAGAGATGAATAGTGGTCTCTTAGCTTCATGTTCAAAAAAGACATGAGCATTACAGGATCTTTTGGGATATTTTCAAGTGACATATGTTCTCCTTATAAATACTGCCGGAATCTATAGCCGGCAGTATTATACTTAAAATTGTATTATCAGATGATGCAGTGTTCATAAGTTCCTTTTGACATCTTATGACTTCCGGATTGTTCCTTTTCTTAAAAACTCTCACAATTCTCAATCATTTGCAAATCCGCATTATATACTGCTTTACTCATGTTCTGCCCAGGCTGTAAGCTGGCCATCTGATACATCAAATGCTATCACATCTTTAGGCTTTACTTTATCTTCAAGTATAAGCTTTGCAGACATTGTTTCAACATTTTTTTGTATATATCTCTTAAGAGGTCTAGCTCCGTAGCTTGGATCATACGCCTGATCTGTTATATACTTCTTGGCAGCATCTGTAATCCTGATACTTATCTCTCTTTCCTCAAGTCTTCTGTTAAGATCATCCACAATAAGATCAACTATACCAAAAACATTGTCTCTGGTAAGAGGTCTGAACATAATGATCTCATCAAGTCTGTTAAGAAATTCCGGTCTAAAGTGCATACGAAGTTCATTCATAACCTCGTTTTGAGCACTCTCTTCTATCGTGCCATCGTCTCTAATACCCTCCAGAAGGCTCTGCGCGCCAAGGTTAGATGTCATGATAAGGATCGTATTCTTAAAGTCAACAGTACGTCCCTGAGAATCTGTAACTCGCCCATCATCAAGTATCTGAAGCATAACATTAAATACATCAGGATGTGCCTTCTCGATCTCATCAAAAAGAACTACTGAGAAAGGCTTCCTTCGAACTGCCTCTGTAAGCTGACCTCCTTCTTCGTATCCAACATATCCGGGAGGTGCTCCTATAAGTCTTGACACTGAGTATTTCTCCATATACTCACTCATGTCGATCCTTACTATATTGTTTTCATCATCAAAAAGTGATGCAGCAAGGGACTTGGCAAGTTCTGTCTTACCAACGCCTGTTGGTCCAAGGAAAAGGAATGAACCTATAGGCTTGGATGGATCCTTGATACCGGCCTTGGATCTCATGATAGCTTCTGAAACTTTAGTTACCGCTTCATCCTGACCTATAACTTTCTTGTGAAGTTCATCAGCAAGGTGAAGGGTCTTGCTTCTCTCGCTTTCAGATAACTTGGCTACAGGAATGCCTGTCCACTTGGATACTATGCGGGCTATCTCGTCTTCGGAGACGCCGCTGCTTACGATGGAGTCTTCCTTTTCCTGCTCTTTCTGTTCTGCTTCTTCAAGCTCTTTTTCTAAAGAAGGAAGCTTGCCATATTGGAGTTCTGCTGCTTTGGCAAGATCTCCATTTCTTTTAGCAAGTTCTATGTCAGACTTTACACTGTTGATCTGTTCACGAAGTTTGGACAGACGATCTGCATTGTCCCTTTCATTTTCCCATTTGGATTTCATGGCAGTATACTTATCATTAAGTTCTGCAAGTTCTTTTTGAAGATTATTGAGACGCTCTTTGGAAAGAGAATCATCTTCTTTCTTAAGAGCTGTCTCTTCTATCTGCATCTGCATGATCTTGCGGTTCATCTCATCCATTTCGGCAGGCATGGATTCACGCTCGGTCTTAACAAGAGCGCATGCCTCATCAACAAGGTCTATTGCCTTATCAGGAAGAAATCTATCCGATATATACCGATTCGATAGTGTAGCAGCACTAACAAGGGCATTGTCCATTATCTTGACGCCGTGAAAATCCTCATAACGTTCCTTGATGCCTCTTAGTATACTAATTGTATCTTCTACAGTGGGCTCGTCAACCATTACAGGCTGGAAACGTCTTTCAAGCGCAGCATCTTTCTCTATATACTGGCGATATTCATTGAGCGTAGTTGCACCTATGCAGTGAAGCTCTCCTCTTGCAAGCATTGGCTTAAGCATATTACCTGCATCAAGGGCTCCGTCCGTTTTACCTGCACCAACAATAGTGTGAAGCTCATCTATAAAGAGGATTATCTCGCCATCAGACTTAGCTACATCTTCAAGAACAGCTTTAAGCCTTTCTTCGAATTCTCCTCTATACTTGGCACCTGCAACAAGCGCTCCCATATCCAGTGAAAAGATCTTCTTGTTCTTAAGTGACCCAGGAACATCCTCATCTGCAATACGTCTTGCAAGTGCTTCTACAACTGCAGTCTTACCAACACCAGGTTCGCCGATAAGTACAGGATTGTTCTTAGTCTTACGTGACAGGATCTGGATGACTGTTCTGATCTCAGAGTCTCTGCCTATTACAGGATCAAGCTTTTGATTTCTTGCTTTCTCCACAAGCTCTTCACCATATTTTGACAGGGTATCATATGTAGCTTCCGGATTATCAGAATCTACTGTTCTATTGCCTCTAACCTCAGATAAAGCTTTAAGAAATGATTCTCTTGTAATTCCAAATTCTTTGAAAAGTTCTTTTATCTCTTTATTGGAATACTTGATCATAGAAAGAAACAGATGTTCTACAGAAACATAGGAATCTTTCATAGACCTAGCTACATCTTCGGCATTAATCAAAACCTTATTGAGATTGTCTCCTACATAACTTCGGCCACCCTGAACCTTAGGTCTTTTTTGAATAAGCCTCTCAACTCTTCCAACGAAAGTCTGCAGATCTATTCCCATCTTTTCTATGAGATTTGCAATAAGGCTATCATCAATTGTAAGAAGCGAATACAGCAGGTGTTCCTGCTCTATCTCTTGATTGCCATATTCATTTACGATTTTCTCACAATTGTTAACAGCTTCCAGAGACTTCTGTGTGAATTTCTGAATATTCATAATATCTCCCTCATGCTACGAGCCTATACTAAATTGAAGAGTTTATCATAATTCTGAATAGCTCTTATGTTTACCATGATCTTGAACAACTCTTCTATGGATACTGGTTGCCGGCTCATAGTACAAACCATATCCGTTCCATTTGTTCTATATCAACTATAACACTATAACATCTGTAGTCAATAAAATAAATATAAAAAAAGCGGAAACACTTTCGTGCTCCCGCGTAAATAACTGCTTTTTTGAAATTATACATCCTATGCATAATCCAGACTACTCTTCAATGATATCATACCTATCAAAGATCTTATCATGACCGCATAGATGCTTGGTACCGTCATCATCGACTATTACATAATCATTCTCACAGACAAAAGTACGACCTCTCCTGTGATTGATGTATGGACATACTATAAGACCGTTATCACGCGTTACTTTAACAAGATTATCTGTCACGAACCAGCCTTTGGTCACAACTTCAGAATATGGTTCAAAACCATCCTCAAAGCCTTTGCCAAGCTCATACTTATAGACTGTTGATTTAATAGGAGTTCTGATACATCTCATAAATGCTTCCTTTCTCCCTGGAATCAATCCGGATTCTATAAAATAATACTCTTATTAAAATAATTATAACGCTTTAACATATTATTTTCTACATTCTATCATTTATGATATCGTAGATTTCTTCTCTCCCTTTTTTGGTAACAGCTGAATATGGAATGAGGAGTTCATCTTCAGGCATATTAAGTGTCTGACGTATGAGCTTGATAGCCTTGGGAAGCTGTGACTTATTGAGCTTATCAGCTTTAGTGGCAATTATGATAGGCTCAAATCCCTGATGAACTATCCATTCATACATCTGGATGTCATTGGCAGAAGGCTCATGTCTTATATCTATCAAAAGAAATACATTCTTAAGAACTCTGGATGTATGGAGATAGTTCTCTATCATCCTACCCCACTTTTCAACCTCACCTTTGGCTCTCTTGGCATATCCATATCCAGGAAGATCCACAAGATAAAATTCATTATTAACATGATAAAAATTGATAGTCTGCGTCTTGCCGGGTTCTGCACTCGTACGAGCAAGATTCTTACGATTCATAAGTCCGTTGATAAGTGAAGACTTACCAACATTACTCTTACCAGCAAAAGCAAATTCAGGCTGAGAGTTATTAGGAAGCTTACTGGTTATACCACATACTATCTCAAGTTCAGCATTCTTGATCTTAAATTCCATTATATTTCTCCAAAAACAAGGCAGGAGCTTGCACCCCTGCCTGTATTATCAGTCACCTGCACTGTCTGCATTGCCAATATTCGCAATCAGGCTGTGCTATTATTTAGCAGTCTTAAGTCTCTTCTGATCCTTGTAGACGAGAAGCGGCTGGCTCTCACCTTCAACTGCTGCTTTCGTAACGATACACTCTTCTACATTCTCATCAGATGGAATCTTGTACATAACATCCATCATAGCCTTCTCCATGATAGAACGAAGGCCACGAGCACCAGTAGCTCTCTCATGAGCCATAGAAGCTATCTTCATGATCGCATCATCTTCAAATGTAAGCTGTACATCATCAAGTCCGAAAAGCTTCTGATACTGCTTAACAAGAGCATTTCTAGGCTCTTTAAGAATACGCACAAGAGATTCTTCTGTAAGTCCTTCAAGAGTTACTGTGATCGGAACACGACCTACAAACTCAGGGATAAGACCGAACTTAACAAGATCCTGAGGTGTTACATGCTCAAGCACCTGTCCTATCTCACGTTCTGACTTATCAAGGATTTCAGCATTAAATCCAATTGATTTATGATCAATTCTAGCTTCAATGATCTTCTCAAGACCATCAAAAGCTCCACCGCATATGAAAAGGATATTGCTGGTATCGATCTGAATCACTTCCTGATGAGGATGCTTACGTCCGCCCTGAGGAGGAACACTTGCAACCGTACCTTCTATAATCTTAAGAAGAGCCTGCTGAACACCTTCACCTGATACATCTCTGGTGATAGATACGTTCTCACCCTTCTTACTGATCTTGTCTATCTCATCGATGTAGATAATTCCATACTGAGCACGCTCAATATCATAATCTGCAGCCTGGATCAGCTTCAGAAGAATGTTCTCAACATCTTCTCCGACATAACCAGCCTCAGTAAGAGTAGTCGCATCTGCAATTGCAAAAGGAACATTAATGATCTTTGCAAGTGTCTGAGCAAGATAAGTCTTACCAGAACCGGTAGGTCCTATCATGCAGATATTACTCTTTTGAAGTTCTACATCATCGACAGAATTTCTGGGGCTTGTGACCCTCTTGTAGTGGTTGTATACAGACACAGCAAGAACCTTTTTAGCTTCTTCCTGTCCGATAACATACTCATCAAGGAACTCTTTGATCTCAACCGGCTTTAAGAGATTGATATTGTGATCAATGCTCTCTTCCGGCTCTTCTTCAAATTCCTCTTCAATTATATCTGAGCATATCTCAACGCACTCATCACAAATATATACACCTGCAGGTCCAGCTATAAGCTTCTTGACCTGATCCTGAGTCTTATTGCAAAAAGAGCATCTGATTTCTCCGGAAATTTTACCTGCCATTCTTACTCCTTATAAGTGATAGTAATTATTTCTTATCTTTCTTGTCCTTCTCTTCACCGGACTGTGTTCTTGCAGTTACAACAGAATCGATAAGACCGAACTTAAGCGCTTCCTCAGCTGACATCCAGTTATCACGCTCAGTTGCTGCTGCAATCTCTTCGTATGTTCTGCCTGTATTCTCAGCCATGATAGTATTCATCTTCTCACGTGTCTTGATGATATGCTTAGCAGCAATTTCGATCTCTGTAGCCTGACCCTGAGTTCCGCCAAGTGGCTGGTGGATCATGATCTCTGCATTAGGAAGTGCAAGACGCTTACCTTTGGCACCGCCTGTAAGAAGGAATGCACCCATACTTGCTGCCATACCTATACAGATAGTAGACACATCACACTTGATGTACTGCATTGTATCATAGATAGCCATACCGGATGTAATCTCTCCACCGGGGCTGTTGATGTAAAGGTGGATATCCTTAGAAGGATCTTCTGCCTCAAGAAATAACAGCTGTGCTACTATTACACTTGCTGATGTAGCATTAACTTCCTCACCAAGAAAGATAATACGGTCTTCAAGCAAACGTGAATATATATCATATGAACGTTCTCCACGGCTTGTCTGTTCAATGACATAAGGGATCAAACTCATTTTAATTGTCCTCCAATCTTTTTATGTCAATTAGTAAAATAAAAATAATGGTGCACTATAGCATCACAATATCAGTTTACGCTTTCTAAGGGGTTAAATCAATGAAATAACTATAAAATCGTAATAATCGAAACCTATAACTGACAATTATGCTAAAGCCAGGTACTCTGATCAAATATGAATGAGTTAGTACACGAGCAGCATAAAACCAATTATTATATCGTCATTACAAGTCATTGACTTTACCTTTTATATAGTCAAATATACAAAATCACCTCCACAAGCAGCTATAAATAAAGAAGTCTACTTATGGAGGATCATCTTATGTTTTATATTACTTTTTCAAGTTCAAGAAATTAAAGAATTATTCTTCTGTCTTCTTTGTTGTCTTTCTTGTTCTCTTTGGCTTTTCTTCTGTAGTCTCTTCAGAATCAGCCTTCTTAGCTGCAGTCTTTCTTGTTCTCTTTGGCTTTTCTTCTGTAGCCTCTTCAGCGTCAGCCTTCTCAGCAGCCTTCTTAGTTGTCTTTTTAGTAGCAGACTCCTTAGCGTTCTCTACGATGAACTCAGCAGCCTTCTGTACAGCAAGGTCCTCACGAAGAGTCTTGATCTGATTCTCACCAAGGATCTCCTTAACCTTCTCAACTTCCATCTTATACTGATCAGCCATCTTCTGAAGCTCAGCATTAACTTCGTCATCAGAAACTTCGATGTTCTCAGCCTTAGCAACTTCTTCAAGAACAAGACGGCTCTTGATTCTCTCTTCAGCCTGAGGTCTTACCTGCTCGAGCATCTTCTCAGCTGTTGTACCTGTGTACTGGAGATACTGCTCCATTGTAAGTCCCTGATACTGCATTCTCTGAGCGAAATCATTAACGATCTGTCTCTGCTGTGTCTCAACCATAGCTTCAGGAAGCTCGATCTCTGAATCATCGATAAGAGCCTTAACAGCCTCGTCTTCCTTCTTAGCCTTAGCCTCTGCATTCTTTCTATCTTCAAGCTTCTTCTTAACACTCTCTTTGTACTCAGCAAGTGTCTCGAACTCAGAAACGTTTGAAGCGAATTCATCATTTAATTCAGGAAGCTGCTTCTCTTTGATGCCCTTTACAGTGCATTTGAATGTTGCAGCCTTGCCTGCAAGTGACTTCTCCTGATACTCTTCAGGGAAAGTAACATTAACATCAACTTCCTTGCCGATCTCAGCACCGATAAGCTGATCTTCGAAACCAGGAATGAATGAACCTGAACCGATTGTAAGAGGATAATCTGTTCCCTTACCACCTTCGAAAGCCTTACCATCAACAAATCCTTCGAAGTCAAGTGTGATCTGGTCATCAGCCTTAACAGCACGATCTGTAACTTCTACAACTCTTGCATTCTTGTTAAGCTCAGCCTTGATCTCAGCATCGATATCAGCATCTGTTACTTCTGTATCCTGCTTAGAAACCTTGATTCCCTTATACTTTCCAAGACCAACCGGTGGCTTAAGAGCAACTTCTGCTGTGAAAATGAAAGGCTTGCCAGACTCAATCTGAACAACTTCGATCTTAGGATTAGATACGATGGCCTCACCGCTCTCTTCTGCAGCCTTAGGATATTCGTTGTTGATAAGCTCGTTAGCAGCATCTTCATAGAAAACGCCTGCACCGTACATACGCTCGATCATCTTACGAGGAGCCTTACCCTTACGGAATCCAGGAAGCTGGATCTTGTTTTTATCCTTATTATAAGCATTCTGAATAGCCTTCTCGAGTTCTTCTGCAGGAACTTCGATAGTAAGCTTCGCCATGCTCTTTTCTAATTTTTCTACCTGTACGCTCATTTTATGAATAAATCCTCCTTAAAAATATGTGCATAATAAACATAAACACAGCCATTTATGAATTGTACCACATGTGTCAAGCTTTTTCCACAACAAATTTATCAAGCTTTGTAAGCTGAGCATTACTGTATTCTTTACGCCCTGTTACATCTTCTTTAAACCAGTGAGGCGGATTATAATTTTCTGAAGCTTCAATAGAAGGAAATTCCACTTCTGCAATCACAAGCCCTTCAAAAAAGCCTTCAAATATATCAAGCTCTATCTTGATCCCGCCCTCATAAAAAGCCTTGGCATCATCTGCATGTGTATCAAGATATTCTTTAGAAAATGCATCTTCATTGATTGGGATCAGATATCTTTTCTTAGTAATAATATTACCATCAGCCTTCTTCAGAAGATGATCATATGAAGATTCATCAAGCTCCATATTATACTCTTTTTTTGCAACAACGCCGGCAGCTCCTTTATATGTCATATAGAAGTGATCATCTTCTTTCCTGACTCTGATAGCAGGATGTACATTAAGATACCCCTGCTCTATATAATGATAATCATACTTTTCCAGCTCATCCGGGAGCTTTCTAACTGTAAACTTTCTCTCAATTTCCATACCCATAAATATACCTCTTTATAAAAATCAGTTAATATTTTTTATTTTGCTTGCAAACAATTCATCAGCCGTATTTGATTTTATAATGTCTTTACGCAAAGGTCAAAGTTTGAAAGTATTCCACTTTCAAACCCAAATTGATGTCGCGAGCTCCATCAATTTGAACCATTAGTCACTCGCTTTGCTCGCGACATTAGGTAAAAAGCGGCGTGGTATCCACCTGTACAACCATCGAGGATACCACGCCGCTAAGGCAAGCATTCTATATATTTATTTCAAGATCAGATTCTTCCATATGTTTTGGTCATATCATACATGCGCTGTGCAAGTTCGTCTGTGCATGCATCCTTACTAAGGCGCCACTGCCAGTTGCCACCAAGCACTGAAGGAGTATTGATCCTGGCGCTATCATCAAGATTCAGATAATCCTGCATAGGAATAACACAGGTATCTGCAACGGATGCCATCGCACTTCTTATGAAGATCCATGCAATATCCTTACGTGTATGAATATCAAGATACTTCTTGGCAAAAGCTCTGTCCTTGGAATTGCAGGTCTCATACCAGCCCCTTGTAGTCTCATTGTCATGAGTTCCTGTATATACGATACAGTTGTGAGGATAGTTGTGAGGAAGGTAGTCACTCTCCTCTCTTGAGTCAAATGCAAACTGTAACACTTTCATGCCGGGAAAACCTGTTTTCTGAACCAGCTTTAGTACAGAAGGTGTAAGGAATCCCAGATCTTCTGCAATAACGCGAAGGCTATCGCCAAACTTATCTTTCATGGTCTTGAAAAGATCATATCCGGGTCCCTTCTCCCAATGGCCAAACTCTGCTGTAGGATCACCATAAGGAATAGAATAATACTCATCAAATCCTCTGAAATGATCGATCCTGACTACATCATAAAGTTCGAAGCAGTGGCTGATTCTCTTCATCCACCATTCGTAGCCTGTCTTCTTGTGATATGGCCAGTCATAAAGAGGATTGCCCCAGAGCTGTCCCGTAGCACTAAAGGAATCCGGAGGGCATCCTGCAACTCCCAGAGGAACATTATCCTTATCAAACTGGAACAACTTGGGATTGGCCCAGGTATCTGCGCTGTCATAAGCTACATAGATCGGAATATCTCCGATTATCTCAACGCCTTTCTGATGAGCATAATTTTTGATTTCTGCCCACTGAATAGCAAATTCAAATTGCAGGAAGCGATAGAAGTTAACTTCATCATCGTATTTGTCCATGCACTTTTCTATAGTAGCCTTATCTCTTAGTCTTTCATTATCAGGCCACTTATTAAAGCCCTGACCATCATGAACATTTTTAAGCGCCATGAAAAGAGCATAATCATCAAGCCACCATGCATTTGTTTTAATAAAAGATGCAAATCTCTTTACATACGCAGGGTCTGCACTATTAGAACTTTTGGAAGAAAGTCCGCTGTTTCTGAAAGCTATCTCCAAAAGTTTAAAGCGACCTTTATAAAGCTTTTCATAATCAACACATGAAGGATCCTTGCCAAAGTCAAAGCCCTTGAGATCTTCTACTTTTAAAAAGCCTCTTTCTATAAGAATATCAATATCAATAAAATAAGGATTACCTGCAAATGTAGAAAAAGACTGGTACGGAGAATCCCCGTAGCTTGTAGGTCCAAGCGGCAGGATCTGCCAGTAGCTCTGACCGGCCTTACTTAAAAAATCAATAAAATTAAAAGCTTCCTTTCCAAAGGTACCTATACCATATGGTGAAGGAATGCTTGAAACAGGAAGCAGCACCCCGCTCCTTCTTGTTTTTAATGTTTTTTCAGTCTTTTTAGACATTATATGACCCCCTGCATTCAAATTTTTAGGAAAACGTTTTCTTGTATAATATCACATATCATTATATTTGCAAATATTATTTTCCAAATCAGTTCTCAGGAACCTCAACGCCATACATATCCGTTACGGACTGAGTCTTCCATATAAGATCACGCCACTGTTCAACCTGTTCAGGAGTAAGGAAGCCTTCGCAGGTTCTCATAAATCCTGTCTTATAGGAAGCATATAATAGTCCATTCTTGATGGCATTGACGCTGTCTTTAGTTTCCAGATAATAGTGAATAAAGCAGGAAATAAGTGCATTACCGGCGCCTAGT
The DNA here is from genome assembly GCF_900110805.1 of Butyrivibrio sp. TB. Lineage (NCBI taxonomy): Bacteria > Bacillati > Bacillota > Clostridia > Lachnospirales > Lachnospiraceae > Butyrivibrio > Butyrivibrio sp. TB. The sequence goes on from NZ_FOER01000013.1 coordinate 62,902, forward strand.
GAATTGACAACTTCATTGGTCTTAACTGAGTTGTAGTGGAATTTGACATGCCTGTCTCTATCATACAGGATAAGACCAGTCTTGCCCTGACCCAGGATTATGATCTCAGGATCATAGCGCCTTGCAAAGTCATCTATAAATTCATATGGATCGCCTTCAATAGTATCATCGCTTATATAGATGATGTCTGCATTCTCCAAAAAGTCAGCGTTATACTTTTCTTTTTCTTTGGAATATGAGCGCATATTAAGGGCAATCTTCTTGCCGGCTGAAAGAGCATAGTGAATGAAAGGTCTGCAGAAATTTGCATTAGAAACAAGTAAAAGGTCAGCTTCAGCCATGATAGGTCTTACCATTGACATATCATACTTGGCTTCCCTTATATCCTTTAGATCCTGGAATATAAGCTGGTGCTGATCATTATCAAAAAAAATAATCTCTGAAGGAGTTGATTTCATAACAGGAAGTATATAATCCGTATTAATATGAACTTTAAAATCAGGCGGATTGAATACTTCAACATTCTGATCCTGTCCGACAACAGACATAAAATATACCTGATCCCCAAGAGTGGTCAGGGCAAATGCTTCATTCATAGCATCGCCTCCGCCTCCGACATAAATAGGTGAATCGTGTATCATCCTATCCATGTCAAAGGGAATACTGTCAACCTTGATTACAGTTTCAAACTGGGTTATACCTGCTATGACAATTTTACTCATGGCCACTCCTTTCACCATTAGCGGTTTTCGGATCATAGTCTCATATTATGTTTTTCGGTATCATACGTATGTAAGTTTAGCCATCATGTCAAAATAGTGAGATACCTGCTGGACATATATTCCCGCATCCATCATATCTTTAAACATGAGTTTTCTTTGAACATTGTTCCTTGTAAAGTGGAGCATTTCTTCAATAGCCTTGATATCAACTTCAGGATTTATATGAACAAAATCTGCATTTTGCAAAGCTTTGGAATACACATCACGACTTTTCTTTTTTTCATCTTCAGGTTCAAAAGTATCAGGGTCAGTCTCGGTTTCTGCAGATTCCAAAAAAGCGATCATATACGGATACTGATCCATGATAGACTCTTCTGAAGCAATGATCTGACGCCAAATAGTAAAATAGTCTGTCTCAGATGCAGATACATTGCTCCTTATCTCCAACTGAAGAAAACGTATACTATAATCACGAAGGAAGCGGTAAAGTTCCTGCTTAGTTCCAAAGTAGTGAAAAAGAAGTCCCTTACTGATCCCGGCTTCCTTAACTATCACATCCGTGCTTCCATTCTTATATCCATTCAAGGCAAATATCTTAAGTGCCCCATTTAGTATTCTGTCCTGTTTCTCTTTTTTCAGGTCAAAAAACTTATCGTCCATGCCTTATATCTCCCAAATCTATAATTATATTACCATTATGCCACAAATCTGTTAATTTGGTAGGATTTTTCCTCTTTTCCATTTGCTCAAAATGTATTAAAATAAAATCACGTGTAGAAATAAGTTAATGTGCCCGGTGGCACAGGAAGGTGGCTTACAATGTCTAAATCACACGGTTTCGGTAAATTTGTAATGTTTTGTGCTGCTACAGCTGCAGCCGCTGCAGGTATTTACTATTACCTCAACAAGAAGAACAGTGAATTCGACGATGATCTCGAAGATGATGATTTCGATGATTTCGATGATTTTGATGATGCTGATATAGAAGAAGGCTCATCAAATGAACGCGGATATGTTAACCTTGATCGTGCTTCCAATGAAGACGATAAAAAAGAGGAAAAAGCCGCTGAATCTGAAACAGAAGAATTCTTCGATGATGAGAAATAATATGACGTAAGGGTCAAAAGTCATTTCGATTCGAGCTTGCTCGAAATCGAATATGAATTTATGATCCGCCAAACATGAGCAAAGTAGCACGCAGTGCGGATTTGCGAATGTTTGAGGATTGTGAGAGTTTCGAAGAAACGGAACAATCCGGTAGTCATATGGTGTCAAAAGGAACTTTTGACACCTACCTCATAATATTATTACCTGCATGAAAAGTCTCAAAAAGGCATCCGCACAAAGCGGATGCCTTTTATATTATTTGAAATCATCTTTAACTTTACTTAAAGCATTAATATATTTTAATACAGATTATGCCCTCATCTTATCTTCTATCATATCCTTAAGATCACGTGCCTTCTCCTTGGTATGATTGCTGGCAGATCTGGATACAAGAATCTCTCCTATAAGTTTCAATGAAGGAGTATAATCTTCATTTTCCATATAAAGAGCAGCCAGAAGATAATCAAGCGTGATAGTATTCATCCCGGCAATAGGGAAGGACTCACTCTGCTTAGCTGTAACAAAGCCTTCAAGAGCATTTTTCAAAAGCTCTTTCTCTTCGTCCTTAAGTTCCTTCTGGTGCTGCTCATCATAATGAGGCAGCGACATTGTTACCGGATCACGGAGCATCTGCCTTATAAGCCAGGCATATCTAAGACACAGATATGCCTTCTCAGAAGCCTTGGCATCCTTGACTATAGCATTGGCAAGTGCAAGCTGATAACGCTCAAGAGCATCATCATATGTATATATTTCATACTTATGCTTTATAGGTCTGAAATTCAGACTTATCTTTTCGCGGACAGCATCCTTCTGCCTTTTGGTTATCATATCAAAATATCTGGCAAGAGCAGCATATCCACAAGCCGGACATGCAACTATGTCATATTTGATCTCATCCATAATATCATAGATAGGATGAAGATCTATCTCCTGTTCCTTGACATGAACCTTACCGGTTCTGACTGTTAGCGATGTAAAGCTGGTCTCGCACACAGGACATACGTACTTCTTTTCAAAAACCAGAGTTTTTTCTTCAGGGAGCTCATCAGCAACAGATACTGTTTTGGGCTCTTCTTTGGGCTTTTCTTCAACTTTCTTTTCTGAATCGTCGAATATCTTCTCACTTTTAAGACTACCTAATCCGAATTTCTCAAGTCCCGAAAATAATGACATAGCAGCACACTCCTTTAACTGAGTTTAAATGAACTCTTGAGTGAAACGATACGGTTAAATACCGGTTCACCGTCTTTGGAATCCTTACTGTCAACGCAGAAATATCCGTTTCTTACAAACTGGAATCTGTCATATTTCTGTGCACTTACAAGCTCTTCTTCTATTTTAGCATTTTTGATCACAGTAATCGAATTAGGATTTAAGTTGAGTGATCCGTCTTCCTCGTTGTATACGCCTTTTTCCTCATCTGTAAGATTCTCGTAAAGACGAACTTCGCAGTCTCTGCTTCCTGCTGCAGATACCCAGTGGATAGTACCTTTGACCTTACGACCATCAGCACTGTCACCACCTCTTGTAGTAGGATCATACTCAGCATGAACAACTGTCACATTGCCATCTGCATCCTTTTCGCATCCTGTGCATTTAACATAATAAGCGTTCATGAGACGGACTTCATTGCCAGGGAACATACGGAAGTATTTCTTAGGAGGCTCTTCCATGAAGTCTTCTGCTTCAATATAGAGTTCTCTTCCGAATGTAACTTCACGGCTTCCCATCTCAGGGTTCTCTTTGTTATATTCAATAGTAACTTTCTCTGTCTGTCCTTCAGGATAGTTGTCGATTATAAGCTTTACAGGATGAAGGACAGCCATCATACGCTTAGCAGTAGGCTTAAGATCTTCACGGATACAATACTCGAGCATTGCCATCTCAGCTGAAGAGTTAGCCTTGGATACACCAAGAAGTTCTACGAACTTCCTGATAGACTCAGGTGTATAACCTCTTCTTCTAAGAGCTGCAATAGTAACAAGACGAGGATCATCCCATCCGTCTACTACCTTATCTTCTACAAGCTTTTTGATATATCTCTTACCTGTAACAACATTGGTAAGATACATCTTGGCAAACTCTATCTGACGAGGAGGATTAGCAAATTCGCATTCTCTGACAACCCAGTCATAAAGCGGTCTGTGATCTTCAAACTCAAGTGTACACAGCGAATGTGTTATACCTTCAATAGCATCTTCTATAGGATGAGCATAGTCATACATAGGATAGATGCACCACTTATCACCTGTACGTGCATGTGTCATATGAGCTACACGATATATGATCGGGTCACGCATGTTAATGTTAGGTGATGACATATCAATCTTAGCTCGAAGTGTCATAGCGCCATCTTCTACGCTGCCGCTCTTCATCTCTTCGAACATACGAAGGTTATCTTCTATACTTCTGTCTCTGTTTGGATCATCCTTGCCGGGCTCTGTAAGAGTTCCCCTGTATTCACGCATCTGCTCAGCTGTAAGCTCAGATACATAAGCCTTACCCTTTTTGATAAGCTTAACTGCATATTCATACATCTGATCAAAATAATCCGATGCATGGAAAAGACGATCTTCATAGTCTGCACCAAGCCACTTGACGTCAGCTATGATAGAATCCATGAACTCAGATCTTTCTTTTGTTGGATTTGTATCATCAAATCTCATATTGAACTTGCCGCCATATTCCTTAGCAATACCGGAATTAATGATGATACTCTTGGCATGTCCTATATGCAGGAATCCATTAGGTTCAGGAGGAAATCTCGTCTGAACGTGATCATAGACTCCTTCCTTCAAATCCTTGTCAATCTCTGCTTCAATAAAGTTCCTGGAAGGAGCATTTTCTTTTGACTCTTCGGAACTATTCACTACTTCTGCCATTTCCTATTATCCAATCCTTATCTATAAATATATTTCGCCATACATGACCATATTCTTAACAGTTATGCATAGCTTATTTTATCATAACACGTTTGTCACTTTTAGAAAACAACTTGCAATACACATTTTAAAACAAATATCTTTAGATCCTGCTATTAGTTAGAAAAAACGGACAGATGCCTTATAAACATCCGTCCGCTTTAATCATGCTACTATTATCTACAGTAAATCGCCTTTTCAGCATTACTGATCAATTATCATCTACAGAATAGTTAGGAGCTTCCTTGGTGATATGGATATCATGAGGATGGCTCTCACGAAGAGCTGCAGATGTGATCTTAACGAACTGTGCATTCTCCTGAAGCTCTTTGATAGTACTACATCCGCAATATCCCATACCGGAACGAAGTCCGCCGATAAGCTGGAATACTGTATCTTCAAGCATTCCCTTATAAGCAACACGACCTTCAACACCTTCAGGAACAAGCTTCTTGGCACCTTCCTGGAAATAACGGTCCTTGGAGCCATTCTCCATAGCAGCGATAGAACCCATTCCTCTGTAAACTTTATATTTACGACCCTGGAAAAGTTCTGTTGCACCGGGAGCCTCATCGCATCCAGCAAACATTGAACCCATCATTACTACGCTTCCGCCTGCTGCGATAGCTTTTGTGATATCACCTGAGAACTTGATACCACCATCAGCGATGATCGGAATACCATACTCTTTTGCTACTGAGTAACATTCCATAACTGCTGTAACCTGAGGAACACCGATACCTGCAACTACACGAGTAGTACAGATAGATCCTGGTCCTATACCAACCTTAACTGCATCAGCTCCGGCTTCAATAAGATCTCTTGTAGCCTTGGCTGTTGCCACGTTACCTGCGATAACATCAAGATCAGGGAATTTCTCCTTGATCATACGAAGACAGTTAAGAACATTTTGTGAATGACCATGGGCTGAGTCAAGAACTACAACGTCAACCTTGGCATCAACAAGAGCTTGTACTCTGTCAAGTACATTGGCTGTAATACCAACACCGGCGCCGCATACAAGTCTTCCCTGGCTGTCTTTGGCAGCAAGAGGATACTTAACTGCTTTTTCAATATCCTTGATAGTGATAAGACCTACAAGATTGAAATTCTCATCTACAAGAGGGAGCTTTTCTTTCTTGGACTGACCAAGGATCTTCTTAGCTTCTTCAAGTGTTGTTCCTGCAGGAGCTGTGATGAGATTCTCAGAAGTCATAACTTCCTTGATCTTACGGCTGTAATCTGTTTCGAACTTAAGATCACGGTTTGTAATTATACCTACAAGCTTCTTGCCTTCTGTGATCGGAACACCTGAGATCTTGAACTTAGCCATAAGTGAATCTGCATCAGCAAGTGTATGTTCCGGAGAAAGTGAGAACGGATCAGTAATTACACCGTTTTCAGATCTTTTTACCTTATCAACTTCTTCAGCCTGCTGTTCAATTGACATGTTCTTGTGGATGATGCCGATACCACCCTGACGAGCCATGGCAATTGCCATATCATGTTCTGTAACTGTATCCATTCCGGCACTCATCATTGGAATGTTGAGATGGATTCTCTTAGTAAGCTGTGTTCCAAGCTGAACCTGATTTGGGATGACCTGTGAATACTGAGGTACCAGTAATACGTCATCAAAAGTAATTCCTTCACCGATAATTTTGCCCATTTTATTCTCCTAATTCTTATATATAAACTTAAATTGTTACCTTTATTTAAGAATGATGCAGGTGCCGATAGTACTGTGCGCCTGCATCAAAATGATCAATCTTTAAATGTCTTACGAGGTGCTACCTGATATACAGCAGCAACAAGTCTCTCGTCCGGGTTCATGATAAGCTTCTGACGTCCGTCATAATATAAAGCATATCTTGTATCAGGCTGGTGAACTTCACCGTCTGAAAAATCAAGAACCTGATAGTTCTTGTTCTTAAATTCGTCAAGATGATATGAGTTAATGGGGCCAAAAGCTTCCATACGCTCTGTTTCGAACTTACCTACACGCTTACGGCTGTTCTTGTTAAGAATCTTATCTACAGTAACTTCCTTCTCACAATACTGGTACTCGTACTCAATATTGGAATTAAGATTGCAAAGAAAAGCCATAAAACCAAAAAATACAGTAAATGCAAGTGTAACGATCATGCCAATAATAGCACCTATTCCTGTCATAAAACCAAGTGCACTGATAACAGCAAGAATAATACATACAAATTTAAGAAAAACAAAAAGTGGTGATGTTTTTCTCTTTACCATACATTCAACATAATCCAGTTCGTTCATTGTCGCATCTCCGTGTAATAATATTTTATTGTCAAATATTTTTAGAATATTTGTTCAAAAAAATATTTGACAGTAATGATATATTACTTTAACCAAACTTGCAAGCATTTTCAACTCGATATAGCCGTACTTTGATTAATTTTATATAAAAATTGTAAATAAACGGTCTTAAAACAGTTTTTATTATGTAATTTGTATGTATCAGACACAATAACTTCGCACTTGCCAAACATACGCCACCCTTTGAGGCAGAGCCGATATGGACCGTTTATAATACATTTTCGTATCTTGAAGGTGTTATAATTCAGGGCATGATATCTGGATCTTTATATTCTAGGGTCCAAACTCGCTTCGCTCAGACAGGTGGACCCTAAGAAGAATATAAAGATTCAGATATCATGCTCCTGAATTTTATAACACCTTCAAAAGATACGAAAATGTATTATAAACGGTCCATATCGGCTCTGCCTCAAAGGGTGGCGTATGTTTGGCAAGTGCGAAGTTTGAATTTTATAATTCATGACATGATACATGATATATGACAGAAGACGCTTTCAAGAATTCATACTTTTTTAATTGACCACAAGTGATATTTTATTTATTATGACTAAAGGTCTTTTTTTAGAACTTCTAACAATTCGTATTAACAAAATTCATATATAAAGAATTATTCAGCAGCTCATTATAGCCTGCTGAAATATTAGTTGCGAGGTATAAGATGGCAGTTTGGGATGATATTAAAAAGCAGCATAAGAAGGTAAGGAAAAAAGGATTCAAGGCAATGGTCTCATACTTTTGGGATTATTATAAAGTTCCTACAGCAGTTATCATTGTAATCGCACTTTTTTCTTTTTATCTTATAAGAGATATGGCTTCAAACCTTCCGTACGGATTCTATGCAATGATGATCAATTCTACGATGCATCCTGATGGAGAAGTTATCGGAGAAGATTTTGCAGGATATGCCGGAATTGATACAAGCAGCTACAACGTTCTTATCGATACCAATCAGACTCTTAGCACAAGCTCTTACAATACTTATGACGTGTCAACTCAGGAACGTATCATGGCGATAACCGCTGCAGGTGATCTGGATGTCATGATCGCTGATCAGTCAGTATTTGAGCAATATGCAAGAAACAGCTATATGACAGATCTTCGTGATCTTATGTCAGAAGATGAGCTCAAAAAATATGATGGCTATATCTATTATGTAGACGGTGCTATCTTAAAAGCTATTGAAGACGGAACATATGAACAAGCATCTTCAGAAAACACCGCAGATAATGAAAGCCAAGACTCACAAGATGATCCTTCAGTAGCTGGCTCGAATTCTGCAGCTACTGATGAAACTATATCCGATGAAGAGATAAGCTATATGCTCGGAATATCATCACCAAGTTCCATCGTCTCAGAAGATGATTTCGTACTTCCGGATCCTGACAGCATGGAAGATCCTGTTCCTGTAGGCATCATCTTATCAGATACAGCTTTCATGCAAAGCACCAATACTTATGCCGGATCAGTACCAATATTTGGAATAATAGGAAACTCCAGTAGAACAGACCTGGCTATTAAGTTCCTTGAATATTTGAATGAATATGCCCCTTCAGAAAGCTGATAATTCTATGCAATGATCAGCGTGAACTATTTAAATTCAGCTTTTAACTCAAACTTTCTCATCAAAATGGCACCTCATCCAACACGGATAAGGTGCCATTTTAGGAATAAGCATATAAGAATCAATTGATCAAATTGTTCTTAACAATATTAGGATGTAGGTATTTATAAGGTATATACCTACCTGCCACAAGTCCGCTACATTCAAGACTTATGGACTATCATAACTGTGTCTCTACAAATATATCGTAGATAGCACTTATAGCCTTTTCAAAATCTCTGTTCTCAACACCTATGATGATATTAAGCTCAGATGATCCCTGATCGATCATTCTAACGTTAACATTGGCATGAGCAAGAGCTGAGAAGATCCTTCCTGCAGTACCTCTTGTAGACTTCATACCACGACCTACGACTGCGATAAGTCCCAGATCAGATTCAATCTCAAGCATATCAGGCTTTGCAAGTCTGTGAATCTCACTGACTACTGCCTGTTCCTTGCTTATGAAGTCATCCTCATGAACGAATACTGTCATAGTATCAATTCCGGAAGGAACATGCTCTATAGATATATCATGATCTTCAAATGACTGAAGTACTTTTCTGACAAAACCGATTTCGGAATTCATCATATCTTTGGATATGTTCACACAGCAGAAGCCTTTCTTGCCGGCGATTCCTGTAATAGTATATTTGGACTTTCTGGCTGTGGATTCTACGATCCAAGTTCCTTCATCTTCAGGCTTGTTAGTATTTCTGATATTGATCGGAATACCTTCTTTGCGAACAGGGAAGATAGAATCTTCATGAAGTACGGATGCTCCCATATAAGCAAGCTCTCGAAGTTCTGTATATGTGATGATCTCAATCGACTGTGGCTTGTTGATAATACGGGGATCAGCGATCATAAATCCGCTCACATCTGTCCAGTTCTCGTATACATCAGCTTTAACAGCGCGGGCAACAATAGAACCTGTTATATCTGATCCGCCTCTTGAGAAAGTCTTGATGCTTCCGTCAGGCATAGCACCAAAGAATCCCGGAATAACTGCACGCTCTGTTTTAGAAAGCTTTGCAGACATTTTCTCGTTGGTCTTTTCTGCATCAAACTCGCCTTTTTTGTCAAAGCATACAACAGTAGCTGAATCAACAAATGTGTATCCAAGGTACTGCGCCATTATCTTGCCGTTAAGATACTCACCTCTTGATGCAGCATAATCTTTTCCGGCTTTATTCTTGAACTTCTCTTCAATCTCCTTGAAGTCCTCTGTCAGAGAGAAATCAAGGGAAAGACCTGTGATAATCTCATCATAACGAGCTTTTATTTCTGCAAGCTTAACCCTAAAATCCTTACCTTCTTCTGCAAGTGCATAGCAGGCATAGAGCATATCAGTAACTTTCCTGTCACCGGAATTTCTTTTGCCGGGAGCTGAAGGAATAACATATCTTCTGCCTTCATCACTTCTGATGATATTTCCAACTTTTTCAAACTGCTTTGCACTGGCAAGTGAACTACCGCCAAACTTTACTACCTTTTTCATTTTATGTATTCTCCTTAAAGCTCACGAAGGAATCCTTTTGCTTTCACGAGCTGCGCATATTTTGCCTTAAAATCTTTTTCTGAGATCAGATCTGTAACAAATGCAAATTCTCCAAATACATCCTTGCTCCTGGCGACTTCAATTGATGATCCAAAGAGTTCTTTGGCTTGATCTTCACTATTCTCATCAACCCTTACAAAAAATCTATGAACATAGCTTCCGTTATCTGACAGGTCTGCCGGAGAATCTGTAAGGTTAACATCCATATGACTTCCTTTATGGATCACAAGATCTATAAGATCAGCAACTACAGCAGAGGCTGTAGCCTGCTTGCCTGCGCCCTTACCATAATACATCGTGCTTCCAAGCATATTGCCGTGAACTACGATCGCATTAAATACATCATTAACAAATGCAAGCGGATTCTCTGATGGAATAAGAAATGGAGATACCATAGTAAAAAAGCCGGAATTGTTCTTCTTGATCATTCCAAGAAGCTTAATGGACATTCCAAGGCTTCTTGCATATGCAAAATCTTCCTGAGTGATCTTGGTAATGCCTTCTGTCTCTATATCCTCATACTTTACATACTGACCTGACATAAGTGAAGCAAGTATTGCTGTCTTACGACATGCATCATATCCATCAATGTCTGCTTCAGGTTTTCTCTCAGCATAGCCCTTGTTCTGAGCTTCCTTTAAAACAGTTGCAAATCCAATCTTTTCTCTGTCCATCTTTGTCAGAATATAATTGGTTGTTCCGTTTAAGATTCCGGTAATAGAATCAATCTTCTCATGCTTAAGAGAAGTATTAAGTGTACGAAGGATAGGGATACCGCCGCCAACAGATGCTTCAAAAAGATATGAGCAGTTGTGCTCTTTGGCGATCCTTACAAGCTCAGGACCATGTGCTGCCACAAGTTCTTTATTGGAGGTGCATACACTAATACCCTTCTCAAGTGCTCTTTTTTCAAAGGTAAAAGCCGGTTCAAGGCCACCCATAGTCTCACAGATAACATCTATTTCAGGATCGTTTAAAATAACTTCTATATCATGAACGATCTGACTTTCATGTTTGTCTCCCGGGAAATCACGAAGGTCAAGAATATACTTAACTTCGACTTTCTCGCCGGCACTAGCTTCAACTTCTGCGCTGTTAGTATCAAGAACTTCAACCACACCGCTTCCAACTGTTCCATAACCTAATACTGCTGCCTTGGCCATATTGCCTCCCTTTGATCCGCATGGATGCCCACGCATATTTATGCAAAAAAATGTAAAAATCCTTATAATTCGAAAGTATAGCACATAAAAACTGTATAAGGATATATTTATATAAAAAAATTTAAATTATTGAATAGATGACAGTTATTAGGAAACACCGTTACCACGTCCGCTTATCTGAACCTTGTGTACCCCGGACCTTTGACCTATTGCTGCAGACAGATCTGTAACACTAACGCCTTCATCGATTACCTGGAGACTGACAGAAAGAGATGCTACTCCGTCAATAGGTATAGATTGATGAATGGTCAGGATATTGGCTCCTGATCTTGCAATGATCCCCAGGACATCTGACAAAAGTCCCGGCTCATCATCTATCTGAAATGTAAGTGTGAATGTGGATCCCGAAAGAGAATCATGGAATTCGTATATATCGTCTTTGTATTTATAAAAAGAACTTCTACTGATATCAACTTTGGCAACTGCCTCGTTAACAGTACGGACTCTGCCGGATTCAAGAAGTTTCTTGGCTTCGACGACTTTAATAAGCACTTCTGGTATAGCCTGTCTTTGAACAATGTAATATCCGGAATGTTCTTTCATGATATCTCCTACATGATAGTTTGCCCTACGCGGACATTTGTACGTCCATGAAAGATATTCTATCACACTAAAGTGGCAGAGGCAATCAGAAATATTGTCCAAACATTTTCTCAAAATGCATAAAGATACATAAATATTGACCAAAAAACCGAATGTGATACATGAAAGTCAGTGTTCAAGTAGAATATACAGGAAACTATTACAAAAAAAGAAGCATCTTGCAACTCCCTGTCGCAAGTGCTCCTTCAAACTTATAGATCAACACCATGCCCGTGATGTAAGTCAGTATTTCAGGTCTTTAAACGTCATTCATCACATGCTGCCATGCAACTTATATATAGATACCGCCTCCCACTACATAGGCGATAATTATATAAACATTCATACCTCCCTGGTCCTGAAGCTGATTGCATCGCTTAATACCGGTTCCCCAACCCGTACACTACGATGGTGATCAATCCGTGGTTCACTTCTATAAGCGTCTTCTATAATGTAACCGATTATCTCTATCTAATCAAGACTTTTTGGCACTTCAAAGTTTCCATAATTTTGATAAATTTTTTGTAAAAAATTAACAATATACAAATCGATCACGCTTGTTCAAAGGTTGAATATGGCTATGTTCCTGCATTCTATATTTCAGATCTCAATGCTTCCTTCAAAAACTGTTTCTGCAGGGCCTGTCATATAGACATTGCCTGATTGTCTGTCCCATCTGCAGATTATATCTCCGCCGAGAACATGAACCGTAATCTCATCTTCTGTAAGATCGTTTAAAATGCAGGCAACCGCTGTAGCGCAGCACCCTGTCCCACATGCAAGAGTCTCTCCTGATCCTCTTTCCCATACACGCATATGTACATTTTTTCTGTCATCTACATGAACAAACTCTGTATTGGTTTTCTGCGGGAAATAAGGATGGTTTTCAAATTTCTTTCCATATTTTTCCAAAGGGAACTCACTAAGATTATCCTGATCTGTGACAAAAACAACTGCATGAGGATTGCCCATAGATACACAGGTCATTCTGAAATTCCTGTCTTCAATCGGTATAGGGTAATCCACTATTCTATCCTTATCACGAAACTTCGACTCTTCTACAGGAATCTTTGCAGGTTCTAATATAGGAGCACCCATATTGACTCTTACCATAGTAACCTTGCCACCACTTACAGTAAGATCAAGATAACGATTCCTTCCAAAAGAACTTATCGCAAGATCCTTGGTCTTGTCTGTCATGCCATGATCATAAACATACTTGGCAACGCATCTGATACCATTGCCACACATCTCACCTCTTGAACCATCAGCATTGTACATCTCCATCTCAAAATCGGCGCCCTCAATTGGGTTTATAAAAATAACACCATCACCGCCGATACCAAAATGCCGGTCGGACAACTTCCTTACAACTTCAGGCTTTATAACTTCAGGTATCACATTTTTGGCTCCATCGATATATATATAATCATTGCCGGCGCCATGCATCTTGGTAAATTCAATCAACGACATAGTATTATTTCCATCCTTTTATTATTTTTGATATATTTTGTTCAGGGCAAGTCCAAATCGAACCATCTTCTGATCACCACATATCAGTGTAGTGATCTGATTGTTCTTCATATTCCTTACGTCATATTATACAAGTAATAAAAAAAGCGGCAATAGCGAATTTACTCGCTACTGCCGCAATATATTATTTTAATTTATTATGAACTTCCTTACATAGCCTTCAATAGAGTTGGCAGATTCAGTAACAGTACTTGCACTTTCATCAACACCTTTACTGCTATCTGATACAGCCTGAGCACTTTCTGCAAGATTCTCGGCAGTTGCACTTACTTCCTGAGTACTAGCTGACTGCTCTTCCGAAATTGCTGCCATAGATGTTGCAATAGTATCAACCTTGCCAATCTTGTCGATCATCTCGTTAACAGTAGCGCTGGTCTCATCCAGACTCTGGAATATCTCTGCGAATGTATTGCCGGCTTTGGACACCGCCTCAACATTGGTATCGATCTCCTGCATATTGACCTGAGACTTCTCTGACAGGGAATTGATCTGCTGGGTTATCTCTTCAAGGATCTTGGCAATCTGAGTTGTGGAGTCAGCAGAGTCTGTGGCAAGGCTACCGATCTCTGTAGCAACAACAGCAAATCCCTTGCCGGCCTCTCCTGCACGTGCAGCTTCTATGGAAGCATTAAGTGACAAAAGATTGGTCTGTTCTGCAATAGATGTGATCATCTCAATAATAGAATTGATCTTCTGTGCAGAGTCTCTTACTACTTCTACTACTTCATTCATATCTGTCATGGAAGCTGAGATATTACTCATACCCTTCTGAACAGCTTCCATATCTTCTTTACCGTTCTTAGCTTTTTCTACCAGATTGGTAACAGTACCGTTGGCAGCCTGGCCCCTTTCTGTAAGATCGGATACTTCTGTTGCAAGCTCTGTTGCATTATTGGCAAGCTCTGTAACGGCATCAGCCATGCCACTCATAGCATCCTTGATCTGCTGCATACCGTGAGCCTGTTCAGTAGCTTCATTGGTGAGCTTGTATGATGCATCTTTACTGGAAGATGCTTCACCTGCGAGTTTGTTAACCTCATTTTGAATATCTCCGAGTGTATTTCTCATATTAACGACAAATTCACTCATATCATTGTTCATCTTACCTATCTCGTCATTGCCACCTGTCTTAATATCAACTCTAAAGTCTCCCTCTGCGATCTTGGCAATATCACCTGTAAGCCTCTTGACAGGCTTTGCAACTATAGAATTGATAAGAGTGAACATTATAGCTGCGATTCCTAATATAACTACAACAGCAACTGCAGCAACAAGATATATAAATTTGTTGAGTTCTGCAAATACATCAGCTTCTAACACAGAAGATATAAGTGACCAGGAAGTGCCAGGTACCTTGGAAACAACAACACCATATGTATCACCAGTATATGATTTTATCAATGTAAGTTCTTCAGAACCTGTCTGAGCATATTCATAAGCCTGTGTCAGGAAGGTATCGTCTGAATGCTCAGTTACGCTGGTTCCATTAAAATCTGAAGTGAAGTATGAAATTATCATATCGCCGTCAAGCATCATACTTCCGCCTGTTTCAAGCGGCTTATATTCGCCAACTTGAGTTGCTATACTGCTTATAAGCATGTCTACAGCAAATACACCTTCTCTCCCATCTGCAAGCGTAACTTTTCTAGACAGAACCACTGCCATCTGACCTGTTGTAAGGTCAAGTGAAGGAGTCCCAATCTGAACAGAGTCACTTTCTATGCCTCTTTGATACCAGGCTCTTGTTGTAGGATCATAACCTTCATCCGGAACCCACCCTGAACCGTCTATAAAGGTATCACTTCCTATGGCCAAATATGCATCTGATGCATTCTCATTGTTAGCTATTACTATCTCCATAAAGGCCATGATATCATCATCAGAATCAATATCAGCAACCTGCAACGAATCACCAACAGATTCAGTATATTTTACCAGCTCTGTAATCTCTACTCCGATAGAATTGGCATTAGCTCTTGACTCTTCTATGAGTCTGTTACTAGCCTGAACTGTTATGATACTCCTTGCGTTGATCGTAATAAGTGCAATAACTCCTACGATAACAACTGCAATGATCGGAATTACAACCATCATAAGTTTGCCACTAACGCTTTTTGTTGGTTTCAAAGAAGCTTTTCCTTTAGAATCTTTGCTCATAGACAATAACCTCCAGTATCCAAAGCATTCATATTAAATTGGATCATCCTGATAAAAAACCTATGCCAGAGCCAAGTGGGCAAAGGTAAGAGTGGCAAAAAAGACAACACACTCTCAATAATTCTTATCGGCCAAAAAAACAAAAAACTTTATGAAGGAAAATGCAATTAAGCGCGTGACTAAAATCGTAACACCAAAAAAAAGACTTCACCCTTGCAACTACGTTAACATGGGCGAAGTCTTCTGTTTAGGTTATAGATCGTGTATTCGTTAATAGCAAATTCTTACTTTGCGCTTTTATAAAGCTCTTTGAGTTCGTCTATATCAAAATCATATTTCTTGCCACAAAAATGACACTTAGTCTCTATAGGCTTACCATCTTTGATGATATTATCAAGTTCGGCTCTGCCAAGAAGAACCAGTCCTCTTGAAACTCTGTCCTTGGAACAGTTGCAGTGCCACTGTACAGGCATACGGCCGTTCCATTTGATATCGAAACCGTCAAGTACTATCTCAAGCATCTGCTCGGGAGTCTTGCCTTGTTTTAACACATCTGTAACTGTAGTGAACTTCTTAAGATTCTCTTCAAGATGTGATATAACAGCCTCGTCTGCAAAAGGCATAAGCTGCACTATAAAGCCTCCTGCCTCTCTAACAGTATTGTCATGGTTCATAAGAACTCCAAGACCTACTGATGAGGGAGTCTGCTGGGACTTGGCAAAATAGTATGTGAAGTCTTCTGCAATCTCGCCGGTATAAAGCGGAACCTGCCCTACATAAGGATCCTTAAGACCCATATCCCGGATAACAGTGAATGTACCCTTGCCAATGCCTGCGCCAACATTAAGATGCCCTGCACTGTTGGGAGGAAGGACAACATCACCGTTATTAACATAACCCTTGACCTGACCTATATTGTTGGCTGTTGCAAGAACTCCTCCAAGAGGACCATCACCTTCAATCTTGACTGTTATAAGATCTTTCTCATGCTCCATCATGGATCCCATCATGATAGTTCCTGACATAAGACGTCCAAGAGCAGCTGTAGCTATAGGGCTTATATCATGAGCCTTCCTTGCAGTCTCCACAAGATCTCTTGATGTAACTGCAAATGCTCTTATCTGATCTGATGCAGCTGTTGCACGCACCATATAGTCGTTATAATTTGTACTATTATCCACTTCTTATTCCTCTTCCTTATAAACTGTTATATTATTATCAGAATTCTTCCTGGCAATAATATATATCCTCTCACTCTCATCTGTAGGATCCTCGTGTGTATCTGCATCTATAGTCGTAACAAGATCCATGCCGGATGCTTCTACTATGCCTATCATCTCCTCAAGAGTATATCCCCTTTGAAAATGAGTCTCGTTAAAACGTCTGTATCTGTCACCTTCTTCATGTACGAAGATAGTCAGATCATACTCATTGATACAGGTATCACTGTCATACCAGTTATCCCAGATAAAAGCACAATCATCCCTGTCTTCGGCTATAGTTGTGTTGCCTATAACATCACGGTATTTATAAACTGTGTTAAAATCAAAGATGATGATACCACCCGGAAACAGGTAATTATTGACAAGTCTTAGCATCTTAACAACATCTTCCGGATCTGTAAGATAATTGACACTGTCACACACACTTAAAAAGGTTCCTGCTGTGCTGTAAAGCTCAAACTCTCTCATATCCTGTTCAAGGTACATGATATCATAACCGGATTTGTCCCTTTTGTCTATCGCAATCTGCAGCATCTGCTCAGAATTGTCTATACCCATGATATCATAGCCTCTCCCTGCCATCTCCTGGGCAAAAGAACCCGTGCCGCAGCCAAGTTCTACTACAAGGTCACGCTCCTGCGAAAGAAGCTGTTTTTCATCACCGCCGTCTAGTCCATCTGATTCTTTAGAATCCTGCGGGGATTTATCCTGCTTTTTAGTTTTTGTAATACCATATTTTTGAATAAGATCACTTATAAAATCCGCCCATTCGCTGTATGGGGTTTCATCCATAAATGTATCGTATACAAGTGCAAAATCAGTATATGAATCCATAATAAGTCACATCCTTTCATCTTCTCACAATTCTAACATAAATATCGGCGCTCGGCTTCCATGCTTTTTTCCTATAAAGTTTTAAGCTAAATATTCCGAAATTACATATGCGATTCTGGATGTTTATATCTATGTATAACGTCAGAATAACAACAAAACTTCAGGGGGCTATATATGGTTGAAATCCTTAATGAAAAGGAATTAGGATCAAAAACTCATTGTGTGACCATCGCAATTTTTTTGAATAAAATAAATGAAAACGCTGAGACTATATCTAAAGAGGATTGCGCTTTCATTTTTATTAACGTGTCCAATTTTAAGTCTTTTAATCAAAATTATGGTTTTGCACAGGGTGATCAGTTTCTTGATTTCCTAACAGACAAAATTCATGATGCATTCCCTACAGATCTTCTGGGAAGGGTCTCGGGTGACAGATTCCTACTCTATGTCAAGACTATTGATACTGACAAGATAACGGGCAGCCTTGCCAGAATACAGGAAGATATTCTAAGTTATAAATCCACAATTCCGCTTCATATAAACTGCGGAATATATATTAATGACAAAAAAGACAAAAAGCCCACTCAGATGATAGACTGCGCCAAGCTTGCCTGCGACTATATAGAAGATAACCTTGATAATTATATAATGATCTACAATGAAAACATCGAACAGGAGCTTGATTTTAAGCATTATATAATCACAGGCTTCGAACAGGCTGTCAAAAATCATTATATACAGCCCTATTTTCAATGCGAAGTAAGATCTCTTACAAGGAAGATCTGCGGCTATGAAGCACTGGCAAGATGGATAGATCCCACTTACGGATTCGTATCTCCGGGAGTCTTCGTTCCGATTCTTGAAAATGCCAGACTCATCCACAAACTGGATCTGTGTATCATAGACCAGGTATGTCAGGTTCAAAGAGCTGCTATCGACAACGGATTTCCTGTGCAGCCTATATCTGTCAACTTATCACGCCTTGATTTCCTACTATGTGATATTTTTGAGGAAGTTGACAACCTGCGAAGAAAACATAAAGTTCCAATAAAGCTCATCAATATAGAAGTTACAGAAGGAGCTTTTGCCCAGGCCAACAATTCCCTTGAAACAGGTGTTGAAAACTTCAGAAAAGCCGGCTATCAGATCTGGATGGACGATTTTGGAAGCGGATTCTCCTCTCTTAACAACCTTCAGGCATATCAGTTCGATGTCATCAAGATCGACAGAATGTTCCTTAAGGATATGAATGATAATCCAAGATCAAGGATAATCCTCGCCAGTGTTATCAACATGGCCAAAACGCTCAAGATGCATACCCTGGCAGAAGGTATAGAGACCGAGGAAGAGTTTAACTTCCTTAGTTCTATAGGCTGCGAAAAGATACAGGGATTTCTGTTTGGAAAGCCCAAACCCTGCGATCTTAACGTTCAGATGGATTATAACTGTGAAGAATCTGATCTTCATAACTATTATGATAAGATGGGTGAAGTTAATGTTATCTCCCCGTCTCCATTTGATACCTCTATGACAAGGATATTCAGTGAAGAGGCCATAGCCATATGCGAAATAGAAGGTGAAAGAAATCTAAGATATATCTTTTATAATGATACCTTTAAAGACCTTCTTGCACATCTCAATATTCATTCTAAAGAACAGGCGCAAGACAGAGCCAAGGAATCCGGCATGCGTGAAAACGACATGTTCTTTGAACTTGCAAAAAAAGCTGAGAACACCGGCAAGATAGAGTCAACCGACCTTATCATAAATGGTGCTATTATAAATGAACGACTTAAGTTTCTTGCAAGAAGCGGAGACAAAGCAACCTTCCTTCTATCTAGTACAAATCTGTCTTCACAAAAGAGCATACAACAGGCTCAAAATATTCAAGCCTCTATGCGCCATATGCTTACACTATATTTCAGGATAGATCTGTATGATGAAGATGGAAGTGTAGAGAACATATATCTTAATTCCAGTCAGAACCGAATAACTGATGAAAGTACTGACGCTGTAGAAGCTGTATCTATGTATGCAGATAATTACCTTCCCGAAGATGAGCGTGACAATTTTAAAAACTATTATGACATCACAACTGTACAAAGCAGATTAAAAGAAAATAACGTTGAGTATCTTGTAGGCTTCTATCACTCCATTGTTCCAGAGTTTGAAGATCGTACACAGATATACATACTTCTTCCTTTTAAGATCAATCAAAGACAAAAATACCTGTCACTTGCCAGAAATATGCAATATCCGCCGGATTATGAAAAGCACTTTTAACATTTTAATCTTTTGTGCTAACTTATCAACCACAACATTAATGGTAGGAACGTTTGGTTGGTTGAACGACCCTCCAAATTTGGAGGGTCGTATTTGAATCATACCAGCTCCTTATAACATGTGAAATATTATTGGATTTTTCCTTGAAGTAAAACCTGTATTAAAGAAATTGCCATAGCAATAGTCCATACTAATATACGAGTGCTTAAGAAGTGTTTAACACACAAGAAGCTTATGAATATAATTGCACTCCACAAAACGATTGTGATTATCATTGGTACGCCTCGGCTCTTAAGGTTTTGTAATCCGCCAATTATCTGTGCCCAGCCAATCACACCAAGAATCCATGATACGACAAAAACAGCAATGGATATAACAATGCTCATATTATTTGCCTCCTGTTATAGACAAAAGTTTCAAACGCCGATTATTCAGGGTGTCCAAAAATGCGTTCTAATGGTATTACAATGCATATATATAAATAATACACTTTATTTAGTACACCATCAATCGCTTCGGCGCACAGACGGGCTGCTTGTTAATCTATTCGAAATCTTTTATTAGTGTCATATATAAAAAATAAGTTGAACGACCCTCCAAATTTGGAGGGTCGTATTTGCGAAGGGTGGTTGTATACATTTGCCAATGTTATCCGGAGGTTTTATATCAGCAACACCGCCCCTATACCACAGGACTGTTTAATCACTGACCGCAAGTGCATGGGATTAGGTATTACGTCCCAAGGTGCCTATATATTCTCCGGTAACGTAGCCTCTGTCTCAAGGCTTAGGCTACTCACTTAGGGTTGTTAGACACCCCCCACGGGCTTGCCCGTGGGTATTAGCGAGTGTTAATTACCGCCTATTTTTTATTTTTAATTAATGCATATATAATTGTAAATACGCCCACTCCAATAGATCCGATAAAAACAACTCCCATCCATCCTAAAGATAATAATTTATCAGTTGGTAGATATTGGATTTGAGGTATCAATATTTCATAACGGTCTTCCTCATCTGCCGAATGTACGTTCAAATATTTCCCATGCTTTTTTGTATACGATGGGTTTTCTTGATCAAGAGCAGTATATCCACCATTAGGCCAGTGTATAGTTCTGGGGATATATGTTTTAGAATAGAAATCATCATAGTCAAAATATTCGCCACCATACCCAACTTCTATGTCAACAATTACCGAATACGTATCATCATAATATTTCACCTCTGTATTTACAGGATATACCCCTAATGGTTCAGCATTTGGATATATGTACAAAGCAAAATAAGCTAGAACGATAACAAAAGATCCCCAAAACATTTTGGAATCTGCATCTTCTTCGCCTTTTATGATTTTTACCGAACTATATACTAAGAAAATGATCGCAAAAAAACTATCATCAAAAGTGACATATTGTTTCCTCCTACATCATTTCGTTGTATATATAGTCTTCAAGCTCTGTTGAACGACCCTCCAAATTTGGAAGGTCGTATTTGTAGCATATCTTGTATTTTAAATACAACCTTCTTCAAAATATTGATCAGTTTGATACCACAGCATCATGTTCATGGATTCATTATAGTATGATGTGACAGTTCGTACCAACGTTTTTTTCTTGTTCATCCGGACAGCCGGTCAAATAAGTAATATTGGCATATTGTTTTTCGGTAAGTCGTAGGAATCGTACTTCTCCCGTCGCGGGAGCATACTCTTTCAGTCGGTCAAATCCCTTAAATTGCTGTCACAAATCTGTAAAATATTATATCACATATATGTAATGCACCCTACCTCATAAATGTAAAACAGAATTGCACATATATGTTAAATGAGGTATAATCATCCTTGAGGTGAATAACATATGGATAATACAGAAAAGATATATCGCAACCGAATAACTGATTCCGCGTTAGAACTAAAGCTCGAGGCTTTTGGTGCAACATTAATCGTGGGACCAAAGGGCTGTGGAAAAACAACAACTGCAAAGCATTATGCAAATAGCTATATAGAGTTTCAAGATGAAGATACCAGAGAAAGGCTTTTGTCCGTTGCCGAAAACATGCCTTCAAAGCTTCTGATCGGAGATAAACCAAGGCTGTTTGACGAATGGCAGGATGCTCCGAAGATTTGGGGAGCAATACGTAAAAGCGTGGACGACTCCGGGTTAAAAGGTCAGTATATCCTTACCGGCTCATCTTCCCAGAAGGTTGAAACGGCTCATACCGGAACACTGAGGATTTCAACACTTCGTATGTTTCCTATGAGTCTGTATGAGAGCGGCGAGTCTTCGGGTACCGTTTCTCTTATGGATCTTTTTGAAGGAAAGGATATCGAATGGGAAGAGTCTAAGCTGACGATTGACGACCTGATCTATGCTATCTGTCGTGGCGGATGGCCGCAAAGTATTGATGTCGAGAACAGGGAAGCTGCGCTTTCTATCGCATCTGATCTCTTTTACCAGACTTGTCATACTGATATTTCTAATATCAGCCATGTAAAAAGGAATCCTTTATGGGCAGAACGTCTGCTAAGATCCTATTCAAGAAATATATGTACTTTGGCAGAAACAAAAACCATTTTTTCAGATACTTCGCAGGCAACGGGAATATCAAAGCCTACTTTCTATGATTATTTCCATGATCTTGAAGATTTATACATAATAGACGAACTTCCTGCATGGTGTCCCGCAATCCGTTCAAAAGAAGCAATCAGATCCGGTAACAAAAGAAATCTAGTGGATCCATCCATAGCAGTAGCAGCACTTGGTCTTTCGCCTGAATACTTCAATACCGATTTCAAGACATTAGGTTTCCTTTTTGAATCATTATGTATCAGAGACCTAAAGATTTATTCCTCCGGAATGAACGGAGAAGTCTCATATTACCATGATCGCTATGGTTTGGAAGCGGATGCAGTACTCCATCTTAAGGATGGGCGATATGCTCTGATAGAATTCAAACTCGGAAGTAAAGAAATTGATATGGGCGCCGAACATCTATGCAAGATAGAAAGACTCATTGGAGAGTACAACAAAAAGGAAAAACAGGTCCCGCTAAGATTGCCGGATCTTAAGCTTGTCATAACCGCGACTGAATATGGTTATAAGCGTGAAGACGGCGTATATGTTATTCCTATTGGATGTCTGAAAAATTAGCCACAAACTATAATCAATCACATCTCCTGCTTCCATTCGCATTCATTCCTAAAACGGGCAAGGTCAGCATCTGTTGTTATCTTGTAGTTGTTCTCATCTCCGGGTATCATTACAATCTTCATGCCATCCATGATAGCCGGTTCACTGCTTCCGTGGATGTGGTCCATCTGAGCTTCTGAAAGTTTATTGTTGGCGGCAAGATACTTTCCAAATCTAAAGACTTCAGGAGCCTGCCCTGCAAGGACTTTGGACCTTTCCAAAAGATCAGTTATATGTTTTCCATCTTCTGACATATATACAGTATCTCTCATCTTAAGAACAGGAATAGCGCCGTCTGCGCCGTCTGCAGCCTCTATGCATGCATCAAGCATCTGCCTCGTCATACATGGCCTTGCAGCATCTATTATGGCTACAAGGTCACCTTCTCCTATAGAGTTTTCCAGTTTCTTAAGCCCGCTTAAAACAGACATCTGCCTGTTGAACCCTGGGTTTGCATACCTAAATTCTACGCCGTGTCTGCCGCTGTCTCTGATACTTTCTGCGCAGCACTCGCTCACAAGCTGCCTATACTGGTCAGCACATACGATGACTACTGTTGATATAACAGGATCTGCGATCACTGTATCTATAACATAAGAAATGATAGGCCTTCCACAGATCTCAATATACTGTTTGGGAGTATTGGTACTGCTGATACGGGCACCGACACCGCCTGCAAGAATAATAGCTGAACACGAAATAACACTCATAATAACCCCCTTTATTTTAAAAATAATGCAACCAGTTGAAAGATTTAACCGAATAATATTTCGACATATTTATATAGATTCTTAAACCTAATTCTTGATTTGAGCAAGCAATATTTTTGTAGTATTATATTTTTCGGTCTGTTACGCTTTTCCAACATTTACTACTTAACTAAAACTTCGCACTTGCCAAACATACACCACCCTTTGAGGCAGCACCGATGCGGATAGTTTATAATGCATTTTCATATCTTTTGAAGGTGTTATAAAATTCAGGAGCATGAGAGATGGATTTTTATATTCTTCTTAGGGTCTGCATGTCTGAGCGAAGCGAGTTTCAGACCCTAGAATATAAAAATCCAGATATCATGCCTTGAATTATAACACCTTCAAGATATGAAAATGCATTATAAACTATCCGCATCGGCGCTGCCTCAAAAGGTGGCGTATGTTTGGCAAGTGCGAAGTTTCAGTACTTAATATATAACCGCAAAATATCAGACTAATCAGTTCTGAAAACGAGGTCACTCACTATGTTTAATATATTAAAAAAAGAACCTGTAACAATCATATCACTTATACTTGCAATAATAAGCGCTTTCTTAGTACATCCTGATGCTGAGTATATTTCCTATATAGATTTTAGGACACTTAGTATACTCCTTTGCCTTATGCTTGTAATGGCAGGACTTCGTAAGGAGGGTGTTTTTAAATATATTGGAGAAAAACTCCTTGCACGTACTTCTACAAAAAGAGGTCTTGCGCTTGTCCTTATAACTCTATGCTTTTTCTTTAGTATGCTCATCACCAATGATGTTGCGCTTATAAGCTTCGTGCCATTCTCCATAGAGCTTATAAACATGATGCATGATGAGAATAAAGGATCTCTTGCCATAAAACTTATAGTTCTTGAGACTATAGCTGCCAATCTTGGAAGTATGCTGACTCCTATCGGCAATCCTCAGAACCTGTATCTGTACTCTCTGTCCGGTATCAGTATTATAAGCTTTATAAAGATAATGCTGCCTTATAGCCTTACATCTCTTCTATTACTGCTGTTATTCGGGATATTCATGTTCCCTGTTAAAAAGGGTACACCTGATGAAACTGTCATGGAAGAAGTTGACGATGCTAATAGTAAAGAAGAATCTGTATCATCCACAAGCAAAAGTACTGATAGAAAGACCAGCGCATCTTTTTCCAAAAAGATGATAACATCCTATCTAGTGCTGTTCTTACTAAGCCTTCTGGTAGTAGTCCATGTCCTTCCATATCAGGTGGTACTGGCTGTTACCATCGCAGTAGTTCTACTTATCGACAGGCAGACTATCACTAAGGCGGACTATTTCCTTCTTCTGTCATTCATCTTCCTGTTCATATTCGTAGGTAATATCAAAAGAATAGAGCCCATTAGAGATGCTCTTCAGAACGTCCTAAGCGGGCGTGAAGTTATCACATCAATAATAGCAAGCCAGTTCATCAGTAACGTTCCTGCTGCGATCCTGCTATCAGGAATGACTGATAAACTGTGCCTGCTTATAGTAGGTACTAACCTCGGCGGCCTTGGAACTCTTATAGCTTCTATGGCAAGCCTTATATCGTTTAAGTTCTATGGACAGATGAAGGATTGCCAAAAAGGAAGATATGTAGCTGTATTTACACTGTTAAATGTGGTATTTCTTGCTATTCTTGCATCAATGAATGTGCTAATAGCTTTAGGATAGTTTCTATCTTTATAAAACTTGCCAAATCTCAGCAACAGATCACTCTCTTGCCATCTTGGATTCTATCTTGTTATGGTACATGAGTTCATCTGCTCTTTTGAAGACATCGTCCATGGACTTATCTATAGCACTGTCATATATAGCCATTCCCGCGGCAATACTATAACGCTCCCATGGTTCTTTAGATTCATCTTTGAATATATTATCAAAAGTATCTATCAGTTTTTGGAACAATCCCTCTCTATTTTCATAATCGTTTTTTTCCAAAAGAACCACAAACTCATCTCCCCCTATCCTGAATACAGGAGAATGGTCATATATGATACATACTTCATGACATGCGCCGGAAATATAATCATCACCATGCTCATGGCCATAATTGTCATTGATCTTTTTTAGATTATTAAGATCCAGCATTATAATTCCAAAGACTGCTTTGCCGGCAGCTATATCATCGTTAACTCTTTTTTTGATATTGTCATACCATGCCTTATTCTTGACATGGGTAAGTGCATCCTGATAAACGACCATGTCCATGCGGCTGACCTTACTCTTCATATCTTCAACCTTGCCCTGAGCATCGACCATGTCTGTAACGTATTCCCGCATATCAACAGAGAGCCTTTCTATGGCATCTTTTAAGGATTCGACTTCATTCTTTGTACTTATATCAGGGGCATGGTATATAAGCTTCTTAGGATCTTTCTGTTCATGGGCAATATCTGCAAACTCTACTACACTCTTTTCAAGCTTGGTTATAGGATCTGTGAAGTTTCTGTTGATCCATGTCAAAAAGAGAGCTATAAATATAGTTCCAAGAGCTACAATTAGCATAATATTAGCAAAAGTATAGTTTCCGATGTCTTTGAGAAGTTCTGATATTTCTATGTCTACACACAGGAGAGCAAATTTGTTGCCTTTAGAATCTATTAAAGCTCTGGCACCTGTATAATCATATCCCCAGGAGCTAAAATCCTTAAAGAAGGTTATGTCTCTGCCATCATTGGTCATCATGGCATCATAATACAGCTTAAGTTCGTCAATTGCATAGTCATCATAAGAGATCGAACCAAGATAATACCCATCAGGTTCATACTGCCTTCCGTATTTGGTATCAGCAGACAATATGTTAAGCATGCCGGGTTTTTCATCAATAATCGGATATACGATATACAGATAGTGGATGTCAAAATCCTCCATAATTGCGTCCATAAAATTCATAAGCTCTTTATACTTCTTGGATTCCACACCTGTTTCTACACATTCCGACAGATCTTCAATATCAATATGGCTTTGTACATAGTCTATGATATCCGACATTCGCTTCTCATAGGATTCATACAAAGAGTCTGTATAGGTAAAATATGTAAGAGTACTAAGTATAAGACACAGAATCAGTATAAAAGCTGTACATCCTATGAATACGCTTCTTTTTAGCGGCTTTCTATTAGATGGCATGACAATTATGCCTCCTTTGAACAAGCTTCAAAACGATATATAAAGCAACATAGCTACAAAAACTCTTATCTTATATATCGGAACATCTATGATTCTCAATACCCTAAATGAAAGCTATAGTCTTACTAAACAGTGCGTGGGATTCAAGTATATCGCGGCAATCCTTGGATGAAGGCTCTCCATTATCAAGAAGCTGACCTTTGAAGTTATCCATAAAGTCATAATAATCGCATACATATATTGTCACGCTGCTTGTATCAAAGCCTTGTACCGGGATCGTATCCATATCAGTCTCGCCAGGCATGTATGCACCATTTGCATCAACAGCAACTACAACATAGTCCATGGCTGCATCATGATCATATGAAAGCACAAGTTCAAAAGGAGTAAGCGTTGCTGTAAGTTCATCAAATCCGCTGTCCAGACCTGTTAATGCTATTGTCTTACTTGCAGAGTTTGTACGATCAACATTTACATCAAATGTAAAGTTCCATGGTCCATCTATCCACCAGTTCTCATACTCGTTTGGATATGTAAGGCTGGCAATATCATCACTTGAAAGATTAGCAGCTTCGGGGTTATCGATACTTGTCACTAGCTTGTTGATAGTAACATCTACTGTAAATGTATCAGGAAGCTCATAATACTTCCACTCTACATCAGAGTCGCACAGCTGATCACTGCTTTGAGCGACATCATCCGGAACGTATCTAAGTACGCTCTCAAGGTCAGTCTTGATATAGCCTACAAATGTATGCTCGTCTTTGAACTCTCCTTCTATATAGTCAAAACAGTAGCTCTGGTATGTACTGTCTGTTGCAAAGCTGTAGTCAACCTTTGAATCATAAACTTCAAGTCTCTTAAGGCCATCAATTTCATAGATCTGGTCAACTGGGAATGCGTCCTTGGATTCTACCGCAACACTTATATACATAGACTTACCATCGCAGTATATATCCTGAAGTGTTACTGTGGTTTTATTTATGCTTGATGACAGCTCACCTGGATTACCATTTTCATCGGAGGATATAGGTGTAGCATAGCTGTCATAAGATCCGCCAAATCCAAGCTTATAACCTATATTGGCAAAAATATCTCCCACAAGCGGAACATCCTTGGCAAAAGCAGGATGTGATATACATAGTCCTGAAAATATCACTAGTGCGAGTATTGCTGCTATTGATGTTATAAAGGCTATCCTGCCTCTTGTAAATACTGATTTTTTTCTTCCTGATGTCATATGGTCTTGCCCCCTGTTGTCTGAGTCTTTGATATATAGTGATCTGTTATGTTGCGAGGTATTATCTGATGTTTTGCCAGTTGATGCTGTATTATTAACTTTTCTTCCTCTACGCATATCAGCATCTGCATAAAAATCAGCGCAGTCTTCTATCAGTCTGTCATCAACATTACCCAATGCTAAGAATAAGTTCTCACTGTTCATACGGCCAGATATCCCTCCTTCATAAGTCTTTCCTTTAGTTTGTTCCTGATCCTTGTAAGCGTCACACTGACATTACCTTTTGTCATTCCAAACTTCCCAGCTATAAAAGCTATATCATAAGCATAGAAATAACGGCCCAGGAATATATATGCTTCTTTCTCTGGAAGTTTTCCCACAAAGTCTGAAACTATGCCTGCGAGTTCATTTCCCATGATGCTGCTTTCTACGCTGCCTGAATCAGGAATGCACTCATCAAGTTCTTCCAAAACGGCTTCTATCTCACCGCCGCCTCTTTTCTTGGCACTTCCTGCGCGGTATCTGTCATATGCAAGTTCTCTGGTTATCTTACCGATAAAACCTTTGAATGCTATGGGCCTACTGGGCGGTATCTTGTTCCAAAGCTTTATGTAGGTGTCATCAATGCATTCTTCTACATCCTGAAAGCTTTTTAGGATATTGCCGGCAATCATCTTACAGTAGCTTCCATACTTGTTGTCTGTCTCTCTGATTGCCTGCTGATCTCTTTTAAAGAAGAGTTCAACAATATTTCTATCTTCCATATCTGCTCCCTTCGACTTATTTTTGTCTTTCATATATATAGCCGTAAGATTTTGAGGATTATTACAACTTTTTTGAAAATTGCTTTTGAAATGATAACGGAATTTGCAAAATGATGCTAGGGGCTGGCGAAATGATATCAGGGGACGGAGTAAGGAACTATTTTGAAGATCAAAAATAATCCCTTACTCCGTCCCTTGGTATCATTTCGCCAGCCCCTGGTATCATTTCGTCAAAGCGCCAGAAATCTCGCTATCATCTCAGGTCTTGACGGATAATACAAATGAGCAAATCCTGCAAAAACATTCTTGTAAACCTGAATCCCCGTCCAGGACTTTCCGGAAGGCTTAGTAAGAAGGCAGGTATCTCCATTGTCCGACGTATCATAATAATGAAATTCATGGGCTCTTATCTCCTCGGCCACCTTTAGATAAGGATTGTCAGATGTGCTTCTGACAGTTACATATCCAAAATGGCCCAGTCTGTCTCTCATACTGCCGCTTCCTTTTAAAACTCCGACCATCTCATATGTTTCTTTATCAGGAGAAGACAATCTTTCCTGCAGATACATAAAGCCTCCGCACTCGGCAAGGATAGGCATACCATTATTAGCAGCTCTTAATATATCTTCCTTCATGGATGCATTTTGGGATAACTCTCCGGCATGCAGCTCCGGATAACCGCCTCCCAAGATGATCCTTGATACCTCAGGAAGTTTTGGATCATGAATCGGAGAAAAAAATGTGATACTTGCTCCCATCTCTTTAAGAAGATCCAGATTGTCTTCGTAGTAGAAACAGAAAGCTTCATCCATGGCAACGCCTACTCTGACAGGCTCTGTGGCATGTGAAAGTCCTGCTGCCTTGATACTATAACTTGTCTCTTCATCCACATCCCCAGGTCTTAGGATATCACCTGTTGATCGTGCTATATTTATAAGCTTATCCATGTCAAGGCTTTGTTCCAGGATACCCGAGACCCTGTCAATCTTTGCCAGAATATCCTCTATCTCAGATGGCATTACAAGTCCAAGGTGTCTGCTTTCAAGAAAGCTTTCAGCAAGTTTTGGAAGCATCCCTATAACCGGTATATTAAGCTCATCTTCAATATCTTTCTTAAGACTATCTGCAACCATTGATGAAATATTATTAAGGATGACTCCTTTGATAAGGCCTTTCTTGTCGTAATCAGCAAAGCCCTTTATAAGAGCTATCACAGACTTGCTCATTCCTTTACAGTTAACAACAAGTATAGCAGGTGAACCGGTTATAGCGCAGATATCATAGGAAGATCCTTTAACAGAATCAGCTTTCATTCCGTCATAAAATCCCATGACTCCTTCCATGACACCTATATCTTTATCAATGCTTCCCTTAACAATCGCCTTTTTTATCCCATTATGTCCCATCAAAAAAAGATCCAGATTCCTTGAAGGAATATTAAGGACTTTACTATGAAACATAGGGTCTATATAATCCGGCCCGCACTTATAAGATGCACATTTATATCCGTGCTTTTCAAGGATTCTTAATAAAGCACAGGTTATAAGCGTCTTGCCACTGCCACTTGATGGAGCACATACCATAAATCTTGGAAAATCTTTTGCTTTAATCATACTCACCTTTTGGATAGAATATCTTGATCAGTACAAAGCGTTATAATATATACAGGGTTAAGAGCATCAGCCAGATGATATCTTCCGGCTTTTCTAAATCTTGTAACACTGACCTGTATTATATCAGGCTCTAAATAAGGATAGTCCTTCAATAAGTCCATAACTTCGGCAAAAGACTCTGCTGTAACCGTATTGATAACTACCCTCGCATTCTTGTTTTTGTCATAGACAAGTTTTAATATATCTCTCATATTGCCGCTGCTGCCGCCTATAAATACATGTGTCGGAGTAGCAAGATCATTTAAGATATCCGGCGCTATACCTTTGACTATCTCCATATTGCTCACATGAAACTTCTCTTTATTTTGAGAAAGTAGTGATATAGCTTCTTCATTTTTTTCTATGGCAAAGACTTTAATATCAGGCGATGACAAAGCTGCTTCCAAAGATATAGAACCTGTTCCTGCTCCTATATCATATACAACAGCATCTTGTGACAATGACAGTTTTCTTATAGAAAGCGCTCTGATCTCTTCCTTGGTCATAGGTGTCTTGCCACGGATAATGTCAGAATCACAAATACCGCCTGCATAGATTTTGCTATCAGCATTTTCATTGTATACGTATAGTAAAGTCTTACCTTCAATACTATTTAGAATATTATTGTTCGTATCGTCCTGGCTGCATAGTAAAACCATCTTATCTATATCATCTTTATTTAATTTATCCTTATCTATATCACCTTTGTCTTCATCTATATCATCTTTATCATTAGTAATCTTATTAGTAATAGATCTTATCTCAACGATCTTCTCATCATTGCATCCAAGATTACATCCTGCAACAATCCTGATATTTAGATCAGACAAACCCTTGCAGATATTTCGTGCATCATCTGCATCTGAAGGAAGTATTATAGTCTCTTTATTTGTTTCTACATAATCCCTTACATTAACCTTCCTGCCATGCGCACTTACGATCTTTACATTTTCAAGACTTAAAAACAGCTTATTGGCAAAAAGCGCAACTGAAGATATACCACTTATTCTTCTTACTTCATATCCCTTTTGCTCAAAAACTTCTGTAGCCTTTTTGGCTCCGCTGCAAAGGCTTATATCTCCTGAAAACAAAATGACAGGATTAGTATATCTATTATTGACGATACCATTTATATCTTTAGTTAATAATTGGTATATTACCTCTCCATTATATTCCTTTACAATAGGTATACCTGCATTCTTTAGTTTATCTGTAACTGAAGAATCCAGATTTCTTAACACAGCTTCAGCTCCAAATATAATATCTGCACTTTCCAAAGCTTTTAGCAGTTCGCGTGTATAGTATTCAGATCCGCCAGGTCCTATCCCTGCAAGGGTTATGATCTTATTATTGTTATTATGACTATAGTCAAGGTCATCTCCAGGCTTGTCCTCTATAATATCTAAGATTTCCTCCATACTATAGCTATTAGAGTCCTTTGTTACGGACTCAAGATTTCTTATAACGATAGCCTTGATACCGCAGCTGTAAGCTGCTTCTATCTTCTCATCAAATCCGCCTGTTCTGCCGCTTTCTTTGGTCAGTATAGCCTTGGCGTCAACTTCCCTTATAGTTGCTATATTCATCTCTTTAGAAAAGGGCCCTTGCATAGCTATTATCTGTCTGCCTGAAAGCCCGGCGTCAGTACACTTTCTGATGCTATCTTCACTTGGAAGAACTCTTGCATAGAGTCTCTTACTGCTATCAGGAATACCTCCGGCAATCTCAGCAAGGTTCTTACTGCCTGTAAGAAGGAGTATATTGCCTGATACTCTCTTAAGTTTTTCTATAGCTTTATGAATATCATCTACATAGACAACATCAGACGTCCCCTTTGTATCTACTTCAGCAGAAAAATCTTCATGATGATCCGCGCTGCAAGATGCCTTTTTGCCTGTATCTCTTAGAAGCCTTAGATATGTAACGCCCTGCTCTTTACAAGCGCTTTTGATCTGCCTGGATACTTCGGTTGCAAAAGGGTGAGTCGCATCTATCACAAGATTAAAACCGCCGTCTATAATGACTTTCCTTATTTCTTCTTCATCTTTTCTCCCAACAAGGAGATTATCTTCGTCAATATCTTTTAATATATCCCTGCCGTACTTGGTTGCTACGCTGACTTCATGGTCTATGTGCATCCTCACAAGATGTTCTGTAAGTATACGTCCTTCTGTTGTTCCGCCAAATACAAGAACTTTACATCTATCTGACATTTTCACTCTTTTCACCCCTATAGCCCCTTGCAGTTACCATCACATCACTAATATTCTTTGTAGAAGAGTTACCTATAAAAACAGTACAGAACATATCTGCATCAGCATCTTTTAATTCTAAAAGCTTCATGACTTCATATCTCTGGCCATCTCTTCCTATATTCCTTGCTATACCGCATACTCTGTCTCCAGGTATAGTCTCAAGTAGGATATCGCAGGCATGGGACAGGTAACCTTTTCTGGACCGGCTCTCAGGATTGTACAGGACTATGACCATATCACTCCTAGCTGCTGCTCTTAACCTTTTTTCTATAAGCTCCATTGAAGTAAGTCTGTCACTTAAACTTATAACGCTAAAGTCATGTATAAGAGGAGCTCCAAGTATAGCCGCTCCCGATATAGCTGCAGTTACGCCGGGGACTACTTCTATCTCAACTTCAGGAAAGTCTCTTCCAAGTTCATACGAGAGTCCTGACATTCCGTATACGCCGGCATCTCCTGAGCAGATAAGAGCTACGTGATTGCCTTCATCAGCTTTTTGCAGCGCCATTGCAACGCGCTTTTCTTCGCCCATCATAGGTGTGCTTAGATATTCTTTGTTAGGAAAATAAGGCTTTACAAGATCACAGTACACAGTATATCCGCATATTATGTCGCAAGATTCAAGGACATCTATAGCCCTTAATGTCATATTTTCTTTACTTCCCGGGCCTATCCCAACAACCCATAGCTTTTTTGATTTCATATACAACCTCATAATCTAAAATACGATATCAACATCTGTAAGTCCTAGAGCGATCGTCATACCATCCCTAGTAGTCTTCTTAAGAGCTAACTGCCTGCAACCATAAGCCTTCACTGCCCTTTCGCATACGTTATCAGCTCCGATCGTCTTCATGACCATATCTGAATGGTCAAAATCTCCTACCTGCTCCATCAAAACTTCAGACGAAAATGTTACAAAAGGTATATTCAGATACTCAGAAAGTTTGATAAGTCCTTCTTCATCTTTTTTCTTATCTACAGATACCAAGGCTTTGACTGATCTTATGTCATAGTTATTAATATCAAGTATTTCTTTTAAAAATACATATAGCTTATCAAAACTCTTCCCTCTCCTGCAGCCCATTCCTACTACCAGCATCTTAGGAATAAGGTACATGCCGCCGTCTTTCTTGACATATGGTGTCACTGTAAACTGCGCATCACTCCCTGCAAGGATCCTGGCTGTAAATTCCTTGGCCTTATGCATATCACCTATGGCCATATCGTTGGAAGAAGCGAAGACATCTATAGCAAATTCATCTCTAACATCTGTTGCAGTTGTGAGTACAGGTGCTGCTCCTATTATCCCGGCAAGGTACCTTGCAGCATCAACTGCGCCTCCAAGGTGCCCTGACAAAACAGGGATAACGAATCTTCCCTTTTCATCTATTACGATTACGGCAGGATCCGTGGTTTTGTCCTTGATAAAAGGGGCAACGGCTCTTACTGCTATACCTATTGCTCCTATAAATACAAGGATATTACCTTTACTAAAGTTATCAAAAGTCCAGTCCGAAAGGCTTGAATTTTTAGATTTAGAAGAATATTCCTTCACAGAATGCTCATTAAATTCAGATGAATATTCCTTTACAGGATACTCCTCAGGTTCAGACTGATGTTCTATACTAGAGCACAAACGTTCCATCAGCTCTCTTCCTGCATCTGTGAAGCATATAAATCTGTATATTCCTGTATTAGCTGTATACATATCTGGTACCTTCCGACGTTTTTACTATGTCAATTCATAAACTGCCGTCTGACCTTTTTATACATATCATCTGATAATCCAAAGAGGTCCTTAAGCTGCTCTTTGTCTATAACTTCCTTAGGACTTTCAAAAGTGCATGTCCCATCATCTCTGACAAGTAGTACCTTGTCTGATATCTCCAGTGCAAGGTCAAGTTCATGAAGGGACATGATGATGCTAACACCTTTGTCAGACAGCTTCCTTAAAACATCCATAAGTTCAAATCTATGTCTTATATCAAGATAGGATGTTGGTTCGTCCATTATCAATATCTTTGGATCCTGACAGATTGCTCTTGCTATCAGTGTCCTTTGCTTCTGGCCGTCACTAAGGGATGAAAAAGGTTTACTGCTCAGCTTGTCTATATTCATCATGTAACAGGCAGATATGGCGCCTTCTGTATCTTCTTTCTTAAAAAGTCCAAAATCACTGTAGGGAAGTCTGCCTGATAAGACTACGTCAAATGCGCTCATATGCTGCGGATTAACCCTTGTGGTATTTACAATGGACATGGTCTTTGATAACTGTCTTAAAGGAATCTCTCTTATATCCTCTTTGCCTATACAAACTACTCCGCCAAGAGACCTAAGCTCGCCGGATATAGTCTTCAAAACTGTAGACTTGCCGCCTCCGTTTGGGCCTATCAGGGATACTATATCGCCTCTATCGATATCAAGAGACATATTTTTTATAACTATATGATCGCGATAGCCAGCCGTAAGTCCTTCTATTTTTATAT
Source organism: Butyrivibrio sp. TB (assembly GCF_900110805.1). NCBI lineage: Bacteria > Bacillati > Bacillota > Clostridia > Lachnospirales > Lachnospiraceae > Butyrivibrio > Butyrivibrio sp. TB. The sequence goes on from NZ_FOER01000013.1 coordinate 98,470, forward strand.
CCATATCAGTACTCACTTCTCCCGTGCCTTTTCATTATCATAAATACAACTAGCGGTGCTCCAAAAAGAGAGGTCACCGCTGATACGTTAAGCTCCGTAGGTGCAAACAGCATCCTTGCCAGTAGATCACTAAAAAGACAGAATATCGCTCCTGATATGAAGGATGCAGGGATCAGTATGACCGGCTTAGAAGACTTAAGCGCCTCTCTCATAAGAAATGGAACTGCTATCCCGATAAAAGAGATAGGACCTGCAAATGCTGTAACGCAGGCAGACAACAGACTTGACAAGGTGATGATAATAAATCTGCACAGCCTTACATTAACTCCAACGCTCCTTGCATAGGACTCGCCTAATCTAAAGGCATCAAGACTCTTAGACAAAAGCATTACTAAAACAAAAGATATTGTCACTATTACAAGACAGTATTTTGCACCTTCCATATCAGCGCCTGAAAAGCTGCCCTGAGACCAGCTATGGAGATTGACTATGTCCGAGTCATCTGCAAAAGCTATAAGAAAGTCCGTTACAGCGCTGCAGATATATCCGATCATAATGCCTGCAGCAAGTAAAGCAGCCATATTCTTAACACTTCTTGATATGATTATGATAAAACCTGTAGCTATGACCGCACCTACAAATGCTGACAGTACCAGCATATACCCTCTGACATAAAAGCCTGTCCTTGCTACAACTATAAGAAGAATAGCAACTACCATCTTAGCTCCGGAGGATATTCCAAGGATATATGGCCCTGCTATTGGATTGGAAAAATAGGTCTGAAGCAGAAAACCTGCCACAGCAAGAGCTCCCCCAAGTATAAATGCCATAATGGTTCTGGGAAGCCTTATATTCATTATGATATTTACCTTCTTTGTATCTCTGGAGATACCTGTCAGTATCCTTATCATATCATCTATACCGATACTCACATTGCCTATGAAAAGATTAAGTACAAAAGCAGCAAAAGCCGCCAATACCAAAAATATAAATACTAATATGATCCTTTGATCACTACTTATCCGGTTACTTTTATCATACTCACTTTTATTAGGTTTACTTTTGTTAGGATCTCTTTTATTAAGCTCACTTTTCATAAACATCTTTACCTTTTCTATAGCCGGTAGTAAATGAAGGTGCATACAGCTTTGACAGCTCATATCCGCTCTGGGCTACGGCCTGTCCTACTATGATAAGTGCCTGTCTGTCTATGTTGTGTTCTTTGGCGACCTGGGGGAGCTGTTCAAGTGTGCATACATATTTCTGCTCATCAGGCCAGGTTGCTCTATAGACAAGAGCACATGGTGTATCCTTGGAAACTCCTGCACTTATAAGCCTGTCTGATAACCTCTTCGTCTGACCTGCAGAAAGGAAAAATACCATAGTCGCACCATGACTCGAAAGAGCTTCTACAGATTCCCTTTCAGGAACGCCTGTCCTTCCGTCAATTCTTGTAATGATAACGCTCTGACTTATCCCCGGAAGTGTATATTCCATGTTAAGAGCTGCTGCCGCTCCGCAAAAGGAGCTGACACCGGGAGTTGTATCATATTCAATCCCTTTTCTATCAAGGATATCCATCTGCTCTCTTGTGGCACCGTAGATACTGCTATCACCTGTATGGAGTCTGACTGTTGTTTTATTATCTTGCTCAGCTTTAAGTATAATATTTATTACTTCATCAAGATCCAGTCTGCTGCTGTCATGGATCTCGCAGCCTTTTTGGGCATAATCCAAAAGCTTGGGATTTACAAGAGATCCTGCATATATTATTACATCAGCTTTTTCTATAAGCTCTTTTCCTCTGATGGTTATAAGATCAGCGGCTCCGGGGCCAGCTCCTACAAAATGTACCATATTTAACCTCATATCGCGAGCAAAGCGAGTGACTAATGGTTCAAATTGATGGAGCTCGCGACATCAATTTGGGTTTGAAAGTGGAACACTTTCAAACTTAACATTCCTTTATCCATTCATGTGCATGGCTTGTTGCAACAAGTTCTTCATTTTCACAGGCAAAGACTATTACTTCAACTTCCAGAGTATCACCTGACCATTTTTGCATATGATCTTTGATAGACTGTGCCATATTGTCAAAAATAATATCGCCTTTACCTGTTGTATTTATGATCCTCACAGCTTCACCTGTCATGACGCATTCCATAAGATCAGCTTTTATAGACTCATATGTTTGTGCATCAAGGAGCTTCTTGCAAATATCAGATAGAATCTCCATCCTGTGATCTCCATACATGGAGTGAGTATTTTTGATGCCTCCTGCAACCTTGACAAGCTTACCTATATGACCTGCAAAAAGAAGTCTGGAAAAGCCCTCATCTGCAGCGATATTAACAGCGTCATAGACAAAATTAGAGCAAAGGACTACATCTGTAGCATCTATCTTGTAAACTTCACTTAGAAATGACAGTCCATAATTGCCGGGAGCTACCATTAGTATGTCACTTCCTTGAGCTTTTCTTACCTTGGTCTCAACACGGATCGTATCAATTACAGCCCTATCGCTCATAGGTTCGACTATTCCGGTAGTTCCTAGGATGGATATACCTCCCACTATTCCAAGCTTTGGATTGAAAGTCTTTTCGGCAAGCACTTCTCCATTTGGAACGCTTATGATAACGGATACTCCTTTATCCTCAATGCCATATTCTATAAGTATATTTTCAAGATTTTCTTTTATCATCTTCCTTGGAACAGAGTTAATGGCAGCATTACCTATAGGCTGATCAAGACCTGGCTTTGTAACTCTTCCAACACCCTCTCCGCCGTCTATAAATATACCTTTAGTATCAGTAAGCTTAAGCCTTACGCATACCTTTGATCCTGTAGTCACGTCAGGGTCATCTCCGCCGTCTTTGACTACAGCGCAGCTTACATAGTCTTCTTCTCTATGTATATCTATTATCTCTGCATTAAAGTTAATGCCTCCCGGCGTAGAGATACAGGCAGTATGAATATCACTGCCTGTGATAAGCATGATAAGAGCAGCCTTGGAGGCAGCTGCTGCGCAGCTTCCTGTAGTAAAACCGTATCTTAACTTTTTGCCGGATTTTTCTATATAATGATCGTTCATAGTAGTTTTTTCCAAAAAGCCTTTATATACTGCCTGCCCTGTAAAGGTTTTGGGGCTCTTACGTCATGTTGTACAAGATTGAGTTACATATAGCTGCAGCAACTGTGCTTCCGCCTTTTCTGCCTCTATTTATAATGTAAGGGATATCTGTTTCAAGAATCAGTTCCTTGGCCTCTACCACATTTACAAATCCAACAGGTACGCCTATTATAAGCTCCGGACGAAGCTTCTTTTCATCGATCAGTTCTCTTAGTCTTATAAGAGCAGTTGGTGCATTTCCAATTGCAAAGATAAGCGGAGCATCTATCTTAAGCGCCTTGTCCATGCTGACAACAGCTCTTGTGACCTGCATCTGCCTGGCCATCATACTTACATCTTCATCAGCCATAAAGCAGTGAACTTCTCCGCCATATCTTGACAGTGTCTTTTTATTGATACCTGCAAGAGTCATGTTGGTATCTGTTACTATATGAGCTCCATTTCGTATTGCAGCTTTGGCCTTGTCTATAACATTATCAGAAAAGACAAGCGTATCAGCATAGTCAAAATCTGCTGTTGTATGTATAGCCCTGATAACCGTAGGTTCAAGATCGCCTGATATACTCTTACCCATGATATCAAGCTCTTGTTTTATAATTCTAAAACTCTCCTTCTCTATATCAGAAGGAAGTATATGCTTTAATTCCATAATGGTCCTCTAAAATTCATGATCCATTTCAAAATCAATTTCGTAGAATCGATAAGTTTCTTTTCATCTAAAGATAGTGGATATCCTATAAGCCTATAATCCTGTATATCATTTCAAGATCAAGACTCTGCCTTAATACATCTGCCAGTCTGTCAAGTTCTCTGTCCTGCGTTACAGATAGTTCTTCTACGACAGGGATATCTCTATCTATTCCATTTTTTTCATATAATAGCTTTATTAGCTTTTGTGTAAATGAAGGCGTATCAAAGATTCCGTGGATGTAGGTTCCAAGTACATTTTTGCGGGTTATAACGCAGTCTTCGTGATCAGTACTATCATCCAAAATGCTGCTTCCCATATGAATCTCATATCCTGATATGGGAGTATCTGAGACAGGCTCATAGAATCCGCTTAACTTAGGCGTTATAGCACTTACCTGTCTTAGGTTCTTGTAACTTGTAAATTCTGTTTCTATAGGAAGAAGTCCAAGTCCCTTGACTACTCCGCCGCCTTCTACGCCGCTTGTATCTGCTATGCTCTTTCCAAGCATCTGAAATCCGCCGCAGATACCGATGATAGGAACTTCCTTACAGGAAAGCTCCTGTATTTTATCAGACAAGCCTTTTTTTCTAAGCCATTCAAGGTCTTCTATAGTATTCTTGGTCCCTGGTATTATGACAAGATCTGCTTTATCAAGGCTATCCGGATCATCTATATAATAAAGATCTACTCCGTCAATATTTTCAAATATGGTAAAATCCGTGTAATTACTGATATAGGGAAGTCTTATTACTGCTATGATAAGATTCCTTGTATTATCATCTCTGTCAGTAATACTTTTGTTTATAACGCGGCTATATGTATTTATCACTAAGTTTTTATTTTTGAACTTATTATTTACAGTAAGTCTTTGGGAGACTGAGTCTTCTTCATCAAGCGACAGCTTCGTATAAGGAACAATTCCTGCAAAAGGGATGTCGCAATATTTCTTGAACATTGAAAGCCCGGGTTCTAATAAAGTTACATCTCCCCTGAACTTATTAATGATAAGTCCCTTGACTCTATTTCTTTCTTCCGGTGACATAAGGCTGACTGTTCCAAGGAGCTGGGCAAATACTCCGCCGGGATCTATGTCTCCTGCAAGAAGTACGGGTGCATCAAGTATCTGAGCAAGTCCCATATTGACTATATCATTGTCTCTTAGATTGATCTCTACAGGGCTCCCTGCTCCTTCTATCACTATGATATCGGCATCCTTAGACAACCTGTCATATGCAGCCTGTATATCAGGAATAAGACTTTTTTTATTTTTAAAATAGTCTCTTGCTTTCATATTGCCAAGGGGAAGTCCGTTCACGATTATCTGAGACGTAGTATCTCCCATGGGTTTTATAAGGATAGGATTCATATCTGATGATGGGTCAAGTCCACAAGCCTGTGCCTGAAGAGCCTGCGCCCGCCCTATCTCCCTTCCTTCTTTTGTCACATACGAATTAAGAGCCATATTCTGCGACTTAAAGGGGGCAACCTTATATCCATCCTGTTTCAAAACTCTAAGTATTCCTGCTGTCAATATGCTCTTGCCTACTCCGGACATAGTGCCCTGGATCATCAAATTCTTGGCCAACGTGTCACTCCTGTATTTTTATAGTTCAAGTTTTGTTGCTACGATATCATTTCAGCATATAGAAAAAATCTGTTTCTTCTTTTTGGTCCATGATAATTGCGTATAAATCTTCAATAATCGTTCCTGTCTTGTCAGAGCTTTGATATATTGACTTATATGTACACCAGACATCACCTGTACTCACTGCTTTAAAGTCCGCAAATGTGGCATCTGTCTTTATAAGCTCTTCAAGTGAAGACGGCGCATCTTCGATCGCCTGATTATATATAAGAATATCTGCATCAAGTGCGTATTCATAGAAAGCCTCTATGCTTATGGTCATCTGTGATGTACTATTCATCTCAGATTCAGGACCAAGATATGTTCCACCTGCCATTTCAACCATTTTGGCAAAATAGTCTTCGCTGCTTCTTGTAACTATCTGATGATTAGAGTTTATAGAGAAGATAGCAACTTTTTTGCCATTAATATTATCAAGATCAAGGCTTTCTACGCTCTGAACCTGCTTATCAAAAAACAAACTTGCTTCATCTTCAAGTCCGGTCATGGTTCCATATACCTTGATCCATTCACATCTTCCAAGAGGATCTTCTTCATAGCTTGATCTGTCTATAAATACAGGTATCATAAGCTGTTCGAGTTTCTCCTGAACTTTGGGAACATGTAGTATCATGGTATTCTCAATTGCAAGATCTATATCCGACATCACAATCTGTTCATAGTCAGGAGCGCTGTACTTACCACCGTATACTATGCTTCCACTGTTCATCGCTTCTCTTGCGCTGTCTATATACCAGTCATCTGCTTCTATTCCTGACATTGTTATAGCACTGACTGCTCCTATGGAGTCAAAATGACACATAGCTCCCGATGCTGCAAGATATATACTGTCAAGTGGCATATATAGAGGGATTATCCGTTCCTGTGAATCTGAAGATCCCATGCTAATGTCTGCAGATATATCATCAGGAATATCTTTCCCCTCAGGTATAAGAAGGTAATGCCTTCCATCATCTATACTTATGACAAGATACCCGTCTTCATATCTATGGATCTTAAAGCAGGTGGCATAAGCATTCTTATCTGTTTCTATATAGGTCAGTCCTTCTATATTAGGAGGATCCATGGAAGTCTTTATGATCTGACTATCACTATCTGTACCATCTGCGCTCTCACTATATGAATCCATAGTTTCATCAGAAACGCTGTCATCAAGGGTTATGAGAAGGGTATATTCAATAAGATGAGGGGTACTCATGGCAGTAGTATCTGCCTGAACCTTCATCTCTTTGCCCAAAGACACAGGTATATCGAATTCAGAGTTACCCTCCTTATTAACAGGATAATATGTATCGCCATCCACTATCATATAGTCATAGTTTGGGCTACTCCATACAAGGTGTGCCGTCGCTTGTCCATCTGTGACAGTAACCTTGCAAGGGCTTTCTATATACGCTTTCCCGCTTCCGCCTGTCATTACAACAGATGCGGTGTATTCCCCATCGGAAATCCCACCGCATCCAACCAGACATAGGGAAAAGATGATCAGAAACAACCATTTTGTTATTTCAAATAAATGCTTTAGTTTTTTTCCCATAAAGTTTTATTATTTTATAACTGCACCTGTGTGCTCAACATAGATATCTTCAACTTCCTTGATGCCGCCAAGTCCAAGGATCTGGCAGCTTACTTCTTCAAAGCTTCCATCTGCTTCAAAGCCGCTCTTCCATGAATCCTCTTCATCGCCTGCCATGTCATTGTTAGCATGATCACCTGCTACGACCATAAGAGGGCGAAGAACTACTTTAGTATAACCTGCAGCTTTAACAGCTTCGATTATGTTTGAAAGCTCTGTTTCTTCAGGCTCACCTTCTACAGTTCCGATGAATACGTTGTCATAGCCAAGTTCATCCATCTGAGTCTGCATCTGGCTGTATGTAACCTTAGCTGTATGTGATGTTCCGTGTCCCATGAATACGAAAGCAACTCCATCTTCCTTAGCTTCGTCAAGGTCTGCATATCCTGCCTCTTTTACAGCTTCAGCTGTTATAGCCTTGGCTACAGCTTCCTTGTCTTCATTGATAACTGTTGCATCATCACCAACTTCTCCAAGAAGGGGCTGTGCTACAGCTACTGATTCGAATTTATCTTCATACTGGGCGAGAGTTTCAACAAGCTCGTCATACTCAGCGCCGTGCATCAGGTGTGTAGGCTGAACTATCAGATTCTTAACATTATTATCTACTGCTCTTTGGAGTGCCTGGTCTACATTGTCGATCTTCTCACCATCTCTTGCATAGATATGGTTGATGATGATCTGAGCTGTAAATGCTCTTCTTACTGAGTAGTCAGGATATGCCTCCTGAAGAGCCTTCTCAATTCCGCCTATATCCTTGACTCTGCTATCATTGAAGGATGTACCAAAGCTAACTACAAGGATCTCGTTATCTCCTATATCATCGCCGTTGAGCGGATCGTCCTTGGAAGCATCTCCTGTATCTCTTCCGAAGTAATCAGGATCAGCATACTCGCCTTCTACAAGCTCTTTCTGAGTATCTGTAAGAGCGTCCCAGGCTTCTTTGGCTTTCTCGCAGTTTTCATATGTATCATCTGTATATTCCTGAACATAGATAGAATCTATAAGATCAGCCACCTTATCTGCTGCCATTTGATCTTCATCTCCTTCGTAAGGTACCGGATCAGATACTGTTACCTGATGGTCATACCATACTTCCTTAGTTCCTATAAGTGCAAGTGCAAAGCTCTCATCAAGGTATGGTACAGGAACATCAAAACCGTTAACTTCTTCTGTAGTTCCATCTGCATATGTTACAGTATCTATTGTAGGCTCGAGAAGCTCTGCACCCTCTTTCTGAGCATCCTCAGCGCTTCCAGGGAATAGATTTACTATATTCTTGGATGGAAGTGTGATATGGATAGTCATCTCGCCGTCTTCTACGGTAAGGATTCCTTTATTATCATATGCTTCATTAACATGGAACATGGTGCTGTCTGTAGTAAATGTAGCCTGATATGTTCCGTCTTCCAAAACGCCTTCTTTTTCATCAGCATCTGCCGCAGCTGTTTCTGCCTGAGTAGCATCAGCATTTTCATCTGCCTGTGCAGTGTTTTCTACAGATGCTTCATTAGAAGCAGTTTCATCTTGTCCTGAACTATTCTGTCCGCAGGCAACAGCTGTAAATGACATCGCTGCAGTCAGAAGTACTGCCAGAAATTTTTTCTTCATAATATTTCCTCCTAGATAAAAAAATAAAGCCTTCACCAAGAAGCGAAGACTTTTTTGCACACAAGATTAAAGCAAATGTCAAAATAGCATTTACCATAAAGCTTCGTACAGTCAATTCCTCGTGACTTGGTTACCCTTGTACGACGACAGGCAGGTCTCCCGGCTGATTGCATGGTCTCTTTCGCCTTCCCGGTTATCCAGTGGCATATTGAAAGAGACTTGGATGCTATGCAGTCCTATACGCAGGTTCATCAATATAAGATCAACTTGCAAGAACGCATATATTCCAGACAAAACACGGTGACGAGATCGTGCGGGATTTGCACCCGCTTCCCTTTTCACTTACGCAGTAGCAAGTATAGCTACCCGTAAACACCTTCCGTCTCATTAAATTTTCATGGATATAATAACATAAGTAATAGATAAGGGCAAAGATTCTTATCATCAGTTATTTTACTAAAACTTCACATAATGCCTTACTATCTCCATCTGAACCTGCTTTGGGTATAGCAGAACCGGATAGGTATTGCCTTTTTGACTGACTTTCTCAGTAGTAACTATACCTTTAGAAAGGCCTTCATCAGTCTGAGCCATCATAAATCTTCCGCCTATATTTTTCTCTGCGATATAACCCATTTCTGTAAGGAATTTCGTTATATCTGTACCGAATATATTCTTGGCATTGTCTGCTGTTGATATCCTGTTAAGCTCATCTTTGATCTCAGATACAAGGCACAGGTCTTTGGACTCATATTTATCTTCATCTTCAGGATTTAGATAAAAGGGGACTTTATGCCCCTTTGGAGCTGTTGAACCTTTTGAACCTTTGGCCTTAGTTTTAGCAGGTGCTGGTGCTGCATCCTTAGTATTATCTGCAGCTTCGTCCTGGCTATCTGTTATAGCGGTTACTACTCCCTCATGTTCATCTAAATATGAACTTATAGCGTTTATGAATCTCTGACCATACTTGTCATATTTCATCTCGCCTACACCTGATACATTTAGCATTGATGCCCTGTCAAGAGGAGTCTTGGCGCTCATATCGATGAGAGTCTTATCACTAAAGACGATATATGGCGGCATGCCTTCTTCTCTGGCAATCTGAGTTCTAAGTGCTTTAAGTATATCAAAAAGATCGTAACCAGCTTTGGTAAGACTATCTGTTTTCTTCTTGATCTGTCTTATTTTATTACTATCAGGTTCCTTAGCCTGCGTGGTCCTGACTATGACACGGGTAGCCGGATCTTTTAACGGGGTTATGTCACCCAACTGGATCACACTGTATTTGTCAGCAGTCTGGCACAGATACCCGTCCAGGATAAGCTGATTTATAAGAATCCTAAGATCAGCTTCTGACCTGTCTTTAAGTGTGCCATAAGTTCTGTAATTCACGATGCCAAGTTCTTTGAGTCTTGCTCTGTTAGCACCAAGAAGTGTCCCTAATATGATATTAAGGCCGTACCTTCCTCTTGTCTCGAATACGCAGTTTATTACTTTTTTGGCATCTTCTGTTCTGTCTTCTTCAATAAAATGTTTATGGCAGTTACCACAATTATCACAGGGCTCTGTATTTTTTTCTCCAAAATATTCAAGTATATAATTCCTAAGGCATCCTGTCGTCTTACAATACCCCTCCATGACATTGAGCCTTCTCATATCTCTTTCCTTGATAAGAATAACGTCTTCACTCGGTATATCTGTAAAGTCTTTATGTTCTAACAGGAATTTGTTAATGATTATATCTTTTGGAGAAAAAAGAAGTATACACCTTGAAGACTCGCCGTCTCTGCCGGCACGACCAGCCTCCTGATAGTAGTTCTCCATGCTCTGGGGCATATTGTAATGAATGACGAATCTTACGTTGGATTTGTCGATACCCATTCCGAATGCGTTGGTTGCTATGATCACGGGGCATCTGTCATAGATAAAATCATCCTGGCTTTCTTTTCTGCTTTGATTAGTCATCCCTGCATGATATCTTGCCACCGGCACTCCTTCTTTTGACAGTAGTTCATACAAAGTATCTACGCTATTTCTGGTCGCGCAGTATATTATGCCGCTTTCATCAGGATGTTTTTTGATATAGTCAAGGACATAATCATCTTTTTGCTTAGTAATCTCAACATCAAAGTATAGATTCTCTCTGTCAAAGCCTGTGATAACTATCTTAGGATCCTGAAGCTTTAATATGCAGGAGATGTCTTCCTTGACTTCCATTGTAGCAGTAGCCGTGAACGCACTTACAACAGGTCTTTTGGGAAGGCGATCTATGAAATTCACTATCCCAAGATAGCTGGGTCTAAAATCCTGCCCCCACTGGGATATACAGTGAGCTTCATCCACAGTGACCATTGATATCTTTGTCTTACTGGCGAACTCGATAAAATCACTGCTCTCAAGTCGTTCCGGTGCTACGTACAGTATTTTATAAGCGCCTTCACTTGCTCTTGAATATACAAGTTGAATCTGCCTGTCTGTAAGTGACGAGTTGATGAATCCCGCATGGATTCCTGCATCATTAAGTGACTTGACCTGATCCTGCATTAGGGATATGAGGGGTGAGATTACAATCGTTATCCCCGGCATGATAAGTGCAGGAACCTGATAACAGATAGACTTACCGGCACCTGTAGGCATGATTGCCAGTACATCCCGGCCTGACAATATAGCTTCTATTATCTCATCCTGACCCTTTTTAAATGAGTCATATCCAAAATATGTTTTTAATACTTCTTTTGCATCCATAGTTTTTATCTTAAAATCCTTTTTTGGTTCCTGAGAAACATGTGATATTGTCCTCATCCTTTAGTTCTTGTAATCAATCATGATATTAAAGATAGTCATATCAGGGAGAATTGTGAATACCAGTTCATTACCATCAACATCATATACAACATCCTGATAACAGCAATGATCCAAGTAGTATTTCAGCTATTACTTTTTTCATACCAAATAATTCTCCTTCAATTACACTCCAATTATAATACAACAAGTTCTATTGTATGTGCGAGTAAATATCTCAAAATGCCCCCAGGGACAAAGACAAGATTTTTGCGTATTTCAGCAACTGTAAATGACATGTCAGCACCTCCATAAAAATGTCTTATAATCAAGGCGCGGCAACATTTTTGGGCTGACTTGTCAAGCATTTTTCGCAGAAAAATGTAAAAAAAATCAGAGGGTATTTCACCTCTGATTTCGGGAAAATATTTAATTTTAAATGTTAGGTGGAGATAGTGAACTCTTATCTAAATGACATTGTCTCTGTCCCTGGGGTGTCATTTTGAGAGGCTTGAAAGAAACTGCTTAGTTCGTTCTTTCTTAGGGTTATCGATGAGGTCTCTTGCAGGGCCTTGTTCTAATATGATGCCATCGTCCATGAAGATAGCTGTATCTGCCACATCTCTGGCAAATGCCATCTCGTGGGTTACGATTATCATGGTCGTCTTCTTGTCTGCAAGGCCTCTTATAACTTTAAGGACTTCGCCTGTAAGTTCAGGGTCAAGTGCTGATGTAGGCTCATCAAAGCACAGTATGTCAGGCTTTAGAGCAAGAGCTCTTGCTATGGCAACTCTTTGCTGCTGCCCGCCAGATAGCTGATGTGGATAATTGCTCATCCTATCTGAGAGTCCCATCTGGTCAAGAAGCTCTTTACCATGTTCTATGATGGCATCTTTGTCTGCTGTATCAGCGCCAAGTAGCGGCGCCAATGTTACATTTTCCAGTGCTGTATACTGCGGGAAAAGATTGAACTGCTGGAAAACAAGTCCGAAGTGAAGTCTCATCTTCCTAAGCTCTTTGGGATCTGTAACAGGATTTCTTCCGTCGAATATAATCTTACCATTTACTGATATCGTACCTTCATCAGCTGTCTCAAGGAAGTTGAGGCATCTAAGAAGTGTTGTCTTGCCACTTCCTGAAGATCCTATTATAGATATAGTCTGGCCTTTTTCAAGTTCAAAATCTATTCCCTTTAAGACCTGTGTGTTTTCAAATTTCTTTTTTAAATCTTTAACTTCTAAAATTGGCATATATTTTTCCTATAATGATGATATTAGGCTGGTATACTGACTCATTCATATTTGATCAAATATGTACGAGTCAGCACACCAGTTCCAAAAGTCCCTTTTGAAACTAACGACTGTTTATTTGAAATATCCCAGTTTTTTCTCAATATATCCAAACAGCCATGTAAGGAGTCCGCTAAATGCAAGGTAGAACGCTCCTGTATAAAATAGCGGCCAGATTATTCCACTACTTTTGATAAAGGCCTGACCATTCCAGATGATCTCGTACACTGCTATGACTCTGGCAAGCGAAGTATCCTTGACAAGAGTTATTATCTCATTGGAGATAGGCGGAACTATACGCTTAATAAGCTGAAGAAGGATGATCTTATTAAATATCTGCCTTTTAGTAAGTCCCAAAACCATTCCGGCTTCGTACTGACCATAAGGTATAGACTGGATCCCACCTCTGTAGATCTCTGAAAAATAGCATGCATAGTTGATAACAAAAGCTACAAGAGCTGCTATAAATCTTCCGTCTGTACTACTTCCCCAGATGTTGATACCCATAAATATACCAGGCCCATAGTAGATGATAAGGAGCTGCAGCATAAGAGGTGTCCCTCTTATCACCCAGATAAGGAAGCGGATCGGGAGCCTTACAACTGAAACTTTGCTCATAGAACCAAAGCATATAAACAGGCCAAGTGGCAATGAAAAAAGAAGCGTTAAGGCAAATAATTTAATTGTCCCAAGAAATCCCTCAAGAAGGGATAATGTTACTGTTAAAAACATCCCTTACTCCTTATTGTGCTATGATCGCTTCCTGAACGCCGTACTGCTTGGCAACTGTCTCCATAGAGCCATCAGCATAATAAGTCTTGAGCTGTTCATTAATATATGAAGCAAGGTCAGAGCCTTTACGGCATCCGATACCATATTCTTCTGTTGTAAGTTCTACTGTGTATGTCAGATTCTCATAGCTTGTTCCTTCTCCTACCATAGCTCCTGCCATAAGAAGGTCTATGATGCAGGCATCGGATGTGCCGGCTGCAACTTCCATAACAGCATCAGCCTGTGATGTAAGGGAAGTATATTCAAAACCATTATCAATAGCAGCCTGCTCTCCGGCTGATCCTGACTCTACGGCAAAGCTAAAGCCTGATACATCATCCAGTGTCTTGCACTGATCAGCTTTGTCTTTAGATACAACAACTACCTGAGCATTATTAAGATAAGCATTGGTACACTCCATAGCATTTGTAACTTCGTTTGTAAGAGTCATTCCATTCCATACAACATCTATGGACTTATTCTCAAGCTCTAATATCTTGTTATCCCAGTCTATCTCAACGAACTGAACCTCTACTCCAAGAGACTGTGCAACCTTAGTTGCCATATCAGCATCAAAGCCAATCCAGTTACCGTTGTCATCCTTATAATCCATAGGTGCAAAATCAGTTATTCCGACAATGAGTGTACCCTTGTCTTTGATATACTCTACATCACTCACAATATCTTCTGAGCTGACATTACCGGTATTATCATTACCTGAACTATTAGAACCCGCACAAGCGCTCATGCAAGTGGCCATTGTCATTGCTGTGATAAGTGCTAAGATTTTCTTTTTCATAAATTTATATCCTCCGATTGATTTCTTTGATCGTACACTTTCATTAATTAGTTATTTACCACTGTACCATACTAAATCAAATGTGTAAAGAGCTTTCTATTACCTACGCCTACATACAAAAAGACGGGAATCTCTTCCCGCCTGTAAATTTCAACTAATTATTTATTCTAACTTCGCACTTTTCCTTAATACACCATCACAATCAGTACTTGTACCATGCTGTATAGATATATTCCGGATTCTCATAGTTTTCATCGGTCTCGAACAAGAATATATAGCCGCCATGATGCGCTATTATATAGTATGTATATACAGCTGTTCCGTCTTCATATACAGTCTCAGGATACTTCAGATACAATCTGTCACCCTTAATGTACTCAACATTACTTCCAAGAGCCATGAATCTGTACCCATTGCTGTTATTGTCATCTATGCTGTATTCTCTACTGTTATCAGGCTCCTGAATGATACTTAATGTTCCGTCAAGTCCGTCAGTTGACTGCTTATATGTATACTCTTCTGCATAAAAAGCTTCCATTGCATCATAGAAAGTATCACTGCCATCATTAATTATTTTCTCACTGTCATCATCATACTGGAATTCCAAAGAAGCAAGTTGGGCTCCATATTCGATCTTTGTTGGTATATCGAATATATCCTTCATGAGCTTCTCATATTCTTCCATAGTTATTGATTCGCCTTTAAAGGTAAAATCACTATCGCTGTCATACATGTCATATTCTGCATCCCAGTACTCAGCTGACAAGTCAAATGACTCGACTGCTTCGCCGCTTCCGTCATAAAGATCAAATCTGTATATCTTGCGTCCCCCATGAGATGTATCCCTATGAATGATATATATACTATCTTCATACTCTATATAGCTGAGTTCTCCGGCAGTTCCCTCACCCTGAGCCAGTACATAGACTTGTCCGTCCCTGGCATCAAGATACATTCCACCATATGGTCCATTTAATATAAGTTCATCTTCGCCGTCATTATCAAGATCAACTTTCTCATCGCTAACGCTGTAGCTATCCCACTCTTCGGGATCCTGAGGAAGGTCTTTGAACCATATCTGACTTTCAGTACCTTCATAAATGCATGTAGCACTGATATCTCCATTTATAAATTCTTCATACAGCTCCTCTGATCCCTTGGTCTGTTCAGATTCGTCTGTGCTTGCAGTTGCAGCGCTGTTACTATCTTCTGAGATTTCCTCATTTGCCGTATCTACTACGGAAATTTCCTGTGTGCTTGAATCATTGACGCTTTCTGACTTTGATCCAATATCAGGAGAGCTGCATCCGGTAATACCTACTGCTAATACAACTCCTATGCTTTTTGTAATAATTTTTTTATTTAATAATCTCGTCATACAACACCTCTTCAAAAAATTATACTTAGAGCTAAAGTATAACATAAATATCGGCGTTCGGCTTCCATGCCTCACTTTTCTCCGATATTTATTATAATGACATCCTGTCATGCACATAAATATCGCCGTTCGGCTCCCATGCCTCACTTCTTTCCGATATTTATTATCTATAGCAGATGCCACCGTCTGCAAATATGTGTTAAAATAATAATCAGATTGATGCTTTTGTGTTAATTATTTCTTTAGGGGATTCAGTTGTTTATACACCTTTCGCATTTTTTTCATGTAATAGATATACCTGTTGACATAATTATTAATAGTGCAGATTTCTCTTACTGACACCGCAATATCCTAAAGGGATTTACAGAGGTAGGCAGCTTTGGGCTGACAGAATATAAATCCTCTAAGTACAACACAATGTCAGCCAGAGAAGTTTGAACTGATTACATCTGTGTGGGGGAGCATTTATGAATGGCATCTCAATTCTTCTCAAGTGGCCAAGCGGCAAAAAATTTGACATTCCGGCATACCAAAAATCTCTGAAACTCGTCTGCGATATCCCGCAGATTACTGATGTTATTGATAATCTTGAAGATGATACCCATCCTGACAATGATCTTCTTATCATTGATCCGGATATTATTCTTGAGCCTTCAAATCTTCTAAGACTTCAAAACATTTTATATTCATCGTATTTCATAGGAGCAGTTCAGCCTCAGACAAGCTACGTAATGAGGTCTCTTGAATGTGAACCCACTAATAAGCTGTTCGCAGAGTGCGCTGAATACGCAGGTTTTCTTGGGATATCAGAAGGAGACTGTCTGACAGATGTTCGCTTTTTCCATGATTACTGTGTTCTTGTTAGAGGATCTCTTCGCAAGAAGCTCTTCGGAACAGCAACAGGTGTATGCACCAAACTCCAGTCCGGTCTATATCAGGGGGCAGATCTTGCCCTCTCTATCCAGCGTTTTGGCTACACCTGTGTCACCAGCAAGAACTGTTTTTTCTTCAGAGAAAAAAGCAGCTTTGCCAAGAGTTCTGATTCACTGACTAAGCTAAGACATGATGAATGCCTATTCAGAAAGCTGGGACGTAAGATAAAAAGTGAGCGCCTTACAGTTGCTATACCTACCTGCAACCACGCCTTCTACCTTGAACGAATTCTTAATCATCTAAGTATTCAGACATGTTCTGATTTTGATATTGTTATACAAGATGATAATTCGAACACCTCAATGGCTGATGTCATCGAACGCTATGATATTGGGTTCAGACGTCGTATTTCTTTGTATAGGAATCCATTTAATATAGGTATGGATTCCAACTATGGTCTTGCACTTTCCAATGTAACTACAAATCTTGTGTGGATAGTATCTGATGAAGACATGATCAAAAAGGATGCTGTAGAGTCCATATATAAAGCGGCATTCTCTTTTCCTGACAGTGGCATATTATACTTTCCTGTCAATATCAATTATCAGAACTTAAAGCTTCTTCCAATGCAGACTTTCGGTTCACTAAAGCATTTCATAAGATTTTTTAATACAATGCAAAGTGAAAGAGATGAGCAGATCGGGGATAGCCTTATGTATCTGTCCGATAAGGTATTCAGGATTCCGGTGCTGCTTAATCGCATGAATAGTTTCTATAAGTATACATACTCAGAGATACCTACAACATCGCTTCTTCTCAAAGGGCTTGATAGCGGTATTCCATGCTCACTTATACCTAAGAATCTTATAGCTGAAAGCGATATGCTAAAAAGAGATTTAGATCTATACGATATAATTAATAGAATGCGTATTATAAATGAGCTTGATATGAATATTACTTCCAAACAACGCTCAGACCTTTTTGCAATGCTATATCCACATTATCAGAAAGCTATGCGACAGTATATGACTTCTGATTACAATCCTGATGATCACTACCTTGAGACCATCTTCATAACGATCTACAGATATATCCTTCCGGAGACAAGTAAACAGATAGTCAATAACGTCATAGATATGTGCTCAACCAAAGACGGATTCAAGAAGTACATGAAGGACTTATTGCATTAATTTAAACTTCCCACTTGAACAAGCCGGCATCCCCAAAAGTCTTTACAGGGGGTAGGCAGTATATAAATCATCGCCACACTTTTTAATCGTTTTATAAAATTCATGAGCATGATATCTGGAGCTTTATATTCCGCATGGGGTCTGCATGTCCGAGCAAAGCGAGTTTCAGACCCCGGAATATGAAGCTTCAGATATCATGCCATGAATTATAAAACGATTAACAGTGTGGCAATGATTTATATACTGCCTATCCCCTGTAAAGACTTTTGGGGATGCCGGCTTGTTCGAGTGGGAAGTTTTACACATTAGCCAAGAATAGCTTCTGCAAAGCCAATATCTTCCGGAGTTGTGATCTTGATATTGTTATATGAGCCTTCTACAAGCTTGACCTTTATATCGGAGAATGTTTCTACGACCATGGCATCATCTGTAATGCTTATGCCTTTTTCTTTGATCTCTTCCTTACGAAGTTCCAGCTGATCATAAAGGCTTAGGATAAGTTTATAATCAAATGTCTGGGGTGTCTGAACCATCCATAACAGCTTTCTGTCCGGAGTATCTGCTGCAAATCCCTTACTGTCAGAAATTTTGATGGTATCCTTGACCGGCATTCCTACGACGCAGGCTCTATGCTCTATAGCTGCGTCAACAGATCTTCGCATTATATCTTCTGTAACAAATGGTCTTGCACCGTCATGTATCATCACATAGTCAGTATCGTTTGATACACCATGAAGCCCAAGCCTTACAGAATCATAGCGTTCTTTGCCGCCTTCTACGATTCTTTTTACTTTGGTAAAACCATATTTATCTACGATCTCAGTCTTGCAATAATCTATATCTCCTGGAGATACCACAAGGACTATTTCGTCTGTGAAGCTATCTTCAAATGCCTTTAAAGCGTAGTAAATAAGAGGCCTTTTGTTTATCTCCATATACTGCTTCTTGATATCACTATGCATCCTTGAGCCGCTTCCTGCTGCAAGGACTATCGCTGCTGTTTTAATATTCTCTGCCATTATCTGATACTGCCTTTTTCTTATTTTTGGGAGCTTCGTCCATGGAATCTTCTCTCCCTGTCTCCAAGGGGAAGATTAGGTACTGCATTTAGTGAAAGGTCAGCCCTTTCACCTTTCATATATTCATAGTATCCTGCTGCACCTATCATGGCAGCATTATCTGTACACAGAACAGGTGAAGGTCTGTAGAACTTTATATTATTGTCCTTGCAGGCTTTTTCAAGGCTCTGTCTTAGTCCTGTATTAGAAGCAACACCTCCGGCAATAGCCAGTTTATCATAGCCGTACTGTTTGACAGCTCTTATAGCGTGCTCTGTAAGTACATCTACTACAGCTTTCTGGAAAGAAGCTGCAAGATCATTTTTGTTAAAGTCTTCTCCCTGCATTCTTTTGATATTGATATAGTTAAGAACAGCGGATTTAAGACCGCTAAAGCTAAAGTCATACTCTGCATCAGCTATCTTGGCTGTAGGAAAAGATATGGCGTTCTCATCACCATCTCTTGCTGCCTTATCTATCTTAGGTCCTCCCGGATATCCAAGTCCTATTGCTCTTGCTACCTTGTCAAAAGCTTCTCCGGCTGCATCATCTCTTGTCTGACCTATTATGTCATATACTCCGTAGTCCTTGACTACAACAAGATGTGAATGTCCTCCGGATACCACAAGGCACACAAATGGAGGTTCCAAGTCTTTATTTTCAATATAGTTAGCACTTATATGCCCTTCGATATGATGGACTCCTATAAGCGGAATGCCCGTTGCAAAGCTAAGGGCCTTAGCTTCTGATACACCTACAAGAAGTGCACCTACAAGTCCCGGGCCATATGTAACTGCAATGGCATCTATATCTTCTAGTGTAAGATCAGCCTGACTAAGAGCTTCTCTTACGCAATAATTTATTTTCTCTACATGCTTTCTAGATGCTATCTCCGGAACAACACCGCCATATACTGTATGAAGAGCAATCTGAGAAGAGATAATGTTAGACAGAACTTCTCTTCCGTCTCTTACTACTGCAGCAGCAGTTTCGTCACAGCTGCTTTCGATGGCAAGTATAGTCACGTGATCTTTTTCACTATCTGTGTTTTTATCTTTACTATCTGTCTGTGAGAGATTTGAACCCTCCTCACTTTTTATTGACATCATTATGACGCCGTCATCTTCTGTTTTCTTATCAATGATCATTACATCTATTTCCTTTTTCACTTTTGGGAATATATGATTCAATCTCCCTCTACTATATCCCAGCCATATATCTTCCACCTGCCATCAGCATCTAAAGTAAGGACAAACTGATATGTCAGGATCTGTCGTTCACTAGTACCTCTCATAGAGAACATGCAATTACCCGAAGCACAGTAGTCATTACCGACATATTTGTATTTAAAGTCATAATCTTCATCAACAACATATGCCGCTACCACAACTCCTGCATCCTTTTTGGATAGAACTTCCTGCTTAAGCTGCGCTTCAACATCTGTCTGATTGGCAAGAAGATCATCATCATACAGGTATGCTCTTTGATAGCTCATCTTCTTAAATTCCGAATCGCTGTAGCTCTCATTATAGAGCGCTGTTGTTATATATGCAAAATATTCAACAACATCTCCGGGTTCCTTTGGATAATCACTTTCAAGATTCCTGTTACATATAGCTGTTACAGGGTCTGTCGATTCATCCTCCAGTGTTATCTCCCATCCTAGAACCTTCCAGTTCTTGCCTGATTCATTATCTTTTCTCATAGTAAAAAGATAATTGTAGGTATCTGCTACGCTGTCTTTCCTCATAACAAAACGGCAATTGACCTTGGCATACTGATAAGGATCTCCATCTATTGTATATATATCATTACTTGCATCGAAGTTATCAATAAAATAGTTAGATATGGTTATCCCTTGATCTTTCTTAGACTTAACTTCAGCCTTCATGGAAGCAAGATAACTATCCATAGACCCCTGCGCTTCCTGAAGCTCTGAATCCATAAGTTCATATCTTTTGGTGCAGAGTTTCTCAAGTTCTTTGTCGCTGTATTCCTCGTTATACAAAGCCCTAGTGATCCTGGCAAATAAAGTCACAACCCCGTCCACTGTGCCCGGATAGGAATTATCCAGATTCATAGTAGCCAGAGTCTGAACTTCGCTTTGCTTTCCGACTTTCTCTTCTGGCACAGTAGTAAGGACTGATGTAAATCTGGTGAGTATAGCCCATGCAACTGCAGCTCCCAACAGGAGCATTATAAGTCCCTGAACAAAACGATTGTTCCAAAAGCCATTACCTTTTTTTGCCATATCGAACCTCATACTGCGAGCAAAACAAGTAGCAAGCGACATGTTACTTCGAAGCTCGCATCACTAATTATTCTTCAGGAAAAACAAGTGTTACCATTCTTCCATCTTTGGCAGCAACAGTATTTTTGAATATCTTCTTTGTATCATTTAAATAATCTTTCGGATTATTAAGCGAAGGACTGTAGTGTGTCAGCCACATTTCTTTAACTCCGGCTTTCCTTGCCATATCAGCCGCTTCATAGAAGGTCATATGCTTCTTGTCTCTGGCCTTTTGAATCTTATCAGGCTCACCATACATTCCTTCGCATATGAACAGATCCGCATCCTTGGCATGACTTACTATGCTGTCGGTAGGTCTTGAATCTGTAACATAGGTAAAATGAATACCTGTACGGGCATTACCAAGTACCATATCAGGAGTAAAACTCCTTCCATCTTCAAGGACTATATTTTCACCATTTTGAAGTCTGCTCCAATACTGCCTTGGAATCTCAAGAGCAGTGGCATTATCAACATTAAAGCGGCCCTTACGGGACAGCTTAAAATCATATCCATAACATATGACATTATGATTGACCTTGAATGCAGTGATCTCAAAATCAGGCATACCTTCTAAAGTCAGCTTCTCTTCAGGTCCTGTCAGCTCATGAAATACAATAGGAAAAGGAAGCTCAGGAGCTATAACACGCAAACTGTTAACTACTTTCTCAAGTCCTTTGGGTCCCACCATATGAAGAGGCTCTTTACGTTCTGCATTGCCCATTGTAAGGAGCATTCCGGGAAGACCCGAAATATGATCTGCATGATAATGGGTGAAACATATCATGCTTATAGGATTGGGACTCCATCCTGCTTTTCTTAAAGCTATCTGTGTTCCTTCTCCGCAGTCTACAAGTATACTGTATCCGTTATAACGTACCATAAGGGACGTCAGATATCTGTATGGAAGAGGCATCATTCCGCCGGTTCCAAGTAGGCATAAATCTATCATAACTATTTCCTTATTAAATCTGTGCTTATTAATCTCATTCTGACTGAGTATTTCTCAGCCAGTAAATCTCTGCATCGTCTTTGGGATTATCATAAAATCCCGGGCGTTTTCCATCTGACTTAAAACCAAGCTTCTCATAAAGCTTTCTTGCAGCAACATTGGAAGAACGCACTTCCATAGTATAATTTACTATTCCGATTCCGCGTCCTCTTTCAAGGAGCTGGCGCATCATCTTGTATCCTACGCCCTCCCCGCGCATATTCTTATCCACTGAGACATTGGTAATCTCTCCGTCTCCCTGGATATTCTGAACTCCGCACAGACCTATTATCTGACCCTGCTTCTCAGCAACAAGATATATAGTATCATCTCTTGTACTTGCAGTAAGAAGCTGTTCCAAAGTCCATGCTTCATTTCCAAGATTCTCTTTTTCTAAAGCTGCTGCCCTGTCTATATCTTCAGCTTTTAACAGTCTTATGAATACTCTTTCTTTGACTTTGGGGATCTTCATTCCAAAAGCATTGGCATCAGAATCAGGCTTAGCAGATCCTGCGCCACTATCCGGAGAGTTTCCAGTATTATCTTCGGTTTTCTTTTCAAGACTTGTCCTCTCTGCCTGAGATACTCTTAAATATTCCGGAGCAAAAGAGTCTGCATCTACTGTTCTACCTTCTCTCATATACTGAGCTGCTGCCTGACATAAAGATGCTGCATTCTGTCTATCCTGTGATACAGATGCTACACTGAAAGGAACTTTAAGCTTTTGTTCAAGACTGTCAAGATATACAGGTACTCCATCACCAAGTATTGTTACAGGTTTTCCCTGAGCATTCAGAAAATCTGCGATTTCATCTATAGAAGCACACTTTTGATCCAGGATTGTCTTCATAGAATAAGTATATAAAGATGTGTCTTCTCTTTTCTCAGGAACAAAAGTATAAACGCCTGTATAAACCTGTGATCTTCTAGCATCCATCATAGGGCATATAAGGCGCTCGACACCGTACAGGTTATATGCCATGGCATCTAATGTAGGAACTGCTATAAGAGGAACATTAAGCGCAAGACACAGTCCCTTTGCTGTAGCTGTTCCTATTCTAAGTCCTGTAAATGAACCAGGGCCAGCTGCCAAAGCTATGGCATCTATTGTCTTAAGATCAAGGCTTGTCAGTTCCTTGATCTTCTCAAGCATAGGCATGAGAATCTGTGAATGTGTGGTTTTATATTGTATTGAGAATACAGAGACAAGGCGGTCATCCTCACACAGAGCAACCGTTGCTGTAAGTCCCGATGTATCTATTGCTAAAATCTTCAATGCAAAATCCTTTCATATGATTTAAAACAAGTATCAAAAATACATTTTGGCACTTTGGCCATGTTTAACAGTTGACATAGATCAGATCTGGGTCATGCTTATAAGTCTGTAATCAAGCCCCTTTGACAGATCCTTTTCTATGCGTATTTCGGTATAATGTTCAGGAAGTATCTCTTCTACAAGATTAGCCCATTCGACAAGACTTATCCCGTTCCCATAGAAGCAGTCTTCATAGCCTATCTCATCCATTTCAGAGACATCACCAATCCTGTATACATCAAAATGATAAAAGGGAATCCTTCCATCTTCGTAAACCTGTAGTATAGTGAATGTCGGGCTGTTAACAGGTCCCTCTATGCCAAGGCCTTTGGCTACTCCCTGTGTAAAAACTGTCTTACCTACTCCAAGATCACCGATCAATGTATACACTTGACCAGGCTGGGCATTTTCTCCTATTCTTTTCCCAAACTCAAATGTTTCCTCAGAAGAATGGGTCTCTATTGTTGTTGTATTCATACACACCTTCTATTTTGGGCATTTAATAATACATAGATTCTTTTTCTCAGATAAAAGAATCTATGGTTTATTTTTTTGCAATTATATCTTCTTTTATTGTAGTTTTCTTTAGCTTTTTAAGTCAAGTTGAGTTAATATGTATCTATGGGCAAAAGATTACATACTATCGATTCAATAAGGGGCATTACCCTCATAAGTATGATACTGTACCACCTTTGCTGGGATCTTGTATATATTGCAGGAATCCGGCTTGATTTTTATATGTCTTATAAAGGTTTTTTGTGGCAGCAAAGCATATGCTGGTCATTTATCCTTATATCCGGTTTTTGCGTAGCTATATCCAACCATCCTATCAAAAGAGGACTTATCGTATCCTTGTGCGGCCTTGTCATTACAGCTGCAACTTATATCGTCGTCCCTGAGGATATAGTAATATTTGGAGTATTAACCTTACATGGAAGTGCCATGATAATATCAGGCCTTCTGCTTCCTGTCCTCGAAAAGATACATCCCGGTGTTTTGCTGATATTCTCGGCATTTTGTTTTACCATAACAAAAAGCATCTCTTACGGTTATATCGGTTTCCCGGGTGCTAATGTTATAAAGCTTCCAGAAGAATATTATGCCAATTATCTGACTGCTTTTTTAGGTTTTCCCTTCAAAGGCTTTTATTCAACCGACTATTTCGCTATCATTCCATGGATTTTTTTGTTTTGGTGCGGATTTGCTTTATGCCGTCTTTTAAAAAGGCCTAAAAAAGGAACGCTCCTTCTAAAGCGTCCCTTTTATATTCGTATCCCAGGTATTTCATTTATTGGAAAACACTCGCTTATAATATATATGCTGCACCAGCCGGTATTGTACGCACTGGTAATGCTGTTCGTGCCTGGGGCTGCATGATGCATTTCTATGTCCCTTTACAGGATGTAATGAGGACATGTCCAGAAATGCATGGATGCATTTCTATGTCCCTTATTCATAAATAAAACAATCAAATGAGATCTTGGTCTCATCGCATACTCTTGCAAAGATGTTAACGCTACGGTTCATAACATGTGTGATCTTGTCATCATCAGCTGTTACAATAAGGCCCTTAAGATCTTCTGTAAACTCAGCTTCTCCAAAGCCTGTGATCTTCTTCATCTCTTCCATAGCCTTGTCAGCCTGCTCCTGTGTAACTGCCTTTGATAAATTATATTTTCTTTTCATATAAAAACCTCTTTTCTTTCTTAATTTTAATCGGGATATAGTGTATTAGGATTTTCCTAAAACATACGCTTTTATTCGCTACAAAATTATAAACGTTTTGATCAAATATCTCAAGTCAAAAAGCTCTCATTACCACTTTCCCATCTCTCACCTATTCTTTTACTGTTATGCATATTTCTTTTCACATCATACATACGCTCATCTGCAAGAAGATATACATCATTAGGATCAACTACTATATCGGTATCGCCTATCGCTTTTACCATTTTTTCATGTTCTGACCTATATGCATAGCCTGCTGCAACACTTCTTCTGTAAGCGCCATTTTGGACATTGAGCGCATTCAGTTTTTCTGTAAGGTTGTAAATATATCCTTCCGTATCTTTAATATCAGTGTTTTCAAGTACTACTACGAATTCATCACCACCTATTCTCGCCATAAAAGTATCCATAGGAAAACTCTCTTCCATGACCCTTGCAAATTCCCTGATATAAGAGTCTCCAAATGCATGTCCCAGACGGTCATTAACATCTTTAAGTCCGTTTAGATCCAGAGAGATAATGCAATAGTCAGATTCTGTGGTAGAGAGTTCTTTCATACGTTTAGTCCACATAGATCTGTTGGGAACATTGGTAAGGCCATCTGCATATGCAAGACGTGAAAGCGACTCATTCTCCTGCCTTTGGGCATACATCTCCGTTATGTACAAAAAGTAATTAAGAAGATATATATAGATATACATCATTATGCCCATAGTAAGTATATTATCAACAACAAAACTGCGCTTGAATATCTGGGTCACATATTGGATACGGAACATCATATGAACCATTATGGATATACCAAAGATCAATAATCCAAGTTCCTGGGACATGACTGACTTTGGCATTTCATGCTTTCTGGAATCATCTATAATAATCTTAACTACGATGATAAAAGCAATAAAGCTTATAATATAATAAGCCGTAAGAGTCATATTCATATGAACCACTCCAACAAAGTGGAATATTATAAAAAGAACTGATATGGCATCAAGTACTGAGACGGCTACTGTATAATATATATTTCTAAAGTGATTTCCTATAGTTCCAAAAATAATTGAACATAAAGGAACCATCAGGAACAAAGCCACATGTTCCATAGTTGTAAGATAGGTAGGATCAACTATAAGCTGCGCTATCCCCAGATAACAAGTAAGCCAGATTCCCAAATCCAAGAAAAGGATTGAAGAAAACAACTGGCTCAGTATATTGGGAACAGCTGAGCAAAACAACAGTGTTATAAAAACAAAGCATATTCCAAATACTAAAAGAAAAAATGAACACGCCATAGAAAACAGTCTGGCTCTTATATAGTTTTGCTGGATATCATGGTAAGAGCCAATTAGTGGCTCTTCAAAAACAGAATAAGCTCCTTCTTCTGAAATAAAAAGTTTTATCTTAAGTCTGCCTCCTTCAAGCTGACTTGGGATATTAATAAAATGATATCCAACTCCAATATACTTGTGCTCTTCAAAACGATCTAACCATTTTGAATATAAACGTCCTCTATCTCCTAGCACTTCTACCCCACTATACTGTGATTTTAATAAAACTGTAGGCAAAATGCAGGATTCTATATCCGGAACCTCACAAGACATGGTTACAACGTCCCTTGTATGTAGGCTTTTTAATATACTCGATACTTCTTCTATTGATGCATTATCAATATGAACCTTAGCTGTATCAACAGACCATGGTCCTTTCAGTTCTTGTATCTGCCCTTCTGCTTTAAAAGGCAGTATATATGAGATACTTATTATGACAAGTATAAAAGTAATAATACTTATTGATATGAAAAAAATTCTTCTCTTCATAAGCTTTCCCTTTCCTTATGATGAATTTTCTTCATCTCATACATTTTTTTATCTGCTTCCATATAAACATTTCTTGGATTTTTATTTCTGCCATTTTTACATATCGCATAACCATATGAGAAAGACAGCTCGAATTCTGTCTGTTTGCTATTACATCTGTCAACTTCCTCAACAAGTCTGTTCATAGCACTGCGGCATAAGGATTCGGAACCTTTTTTGTATATAGCTATAAACTCATCTCCGCCCATCCTGCCAAGAAGATCAGCATCATTTAACGCTTCCTTAAGAGCATCTGAGAATACCTTGAGAAGTTTATCCCCCATCTGATGGCCCATGGTATCATTGACGGCTTTAAGTTTATCAACATCAATACTGATTATAGAAAAGCCTTCCCGGTTCTTTTTTCCAAGAGAAGCAATTTCAAGTTCGCATCTAGCTCTGTTACTTAAACCTGTCAGATCATCCGTGTATGCAAGGCCCTTTAGATGCTTTGCACTATTCTCAACGCTGATATGCTCTATAGAAAGGAAGAAATAATTAAGGAGTATAGACAGCACAAAGCATAATGACCCTATTATGAAAAAGTTAATATTACTATGTCTTTCAAAATTAGTGCCAAAATCTCTTCGTATAATATAAAGGGATATATCTACAATAACGCAGATAAGGAATATGATTACACCAATCAGAAATACCAGCGAGGATATAGTACTCTTACTCTTAACGACTCCAAGTACTATATCTTCCTCATCATCCTTCTTTTTATTTATGCTGACTATGCTCATAATAAGTCTTACTATAAAAAGAACAGCCTCAGATATTCCAACAAAATGAAGAATCGACAGATAATTACAGATATGATTTATGTTGAGAAGATGCATTGTAACTGTATAAGCAATTATAAGTACATCAAGTACTGCAACAAGATAAAATACCCAGTTCCTAAAATATGAATTGGATGCTATCAAAAAGACAATAATAGATAACGGAATGCAAAATAGAGCTATATATTCAATAAATGTATAGAATTCATCAGCATCTGCTATGAACAGATACAGATCATTAAACGAAAGTATATATGTTCCTATGTCAAAAGATATGTTGGCAGCAAAAATAAGGGTAATATTGCCATTATGATACACAAACAGATACAAAGATGTAATAAACATTGCAAGCCCAAATATGCACAAAAACGTACCTATGAGTAATGGAAGTCTTTTACTTTCAAGAATTGTTCTGTACGTTTCTTCTACATTGCCAAAATAAATTGGGGCAAATCCGGAAAATGAATATACTTCATTGGGCATAAGTACGATCGTAACTTCTTTTCCCGGATAATTATCAGGAAGAGGAACCACATTATAGTGCTTAGGACACATGTGTCCCTTCTCCAAGATGTCTTTGGCATAGGTATATATAAGTTCTCCGTCCAAATATACTTCTACGCTGCAATAATATGTCCTAAAGATAAGCGCTCCTGAAGGAATCCGCTTAGAAGGCAGCGTGCAGTTCATAGTAACAGGCTTATAATTACCTGCTATTCCTATATCGGCTTTGGTCAAAGCTATATTCTTAAAAGAAGCTCCGGTATTCTCATTGATCACATCCCAGCCATCAATTAATTCCTGAACTCCATACTGATTTTTGGTATTAAAAAAAGGGCTGTCAAAAGCTACTAACAGCATGATAATTAAGAACATAAGAATTGGTATAAGCCAAAGCCTTTTAAGGCTAAATTCGTAATTGTCCATTAATGCTCCTGCTATTTCTTCCTTTCTGTATTTATCGTCATTATATGATTAAATTATAACTATCTATGTACTATATTTATTGGCTGTATGATATGATATATGTAACAATACTTCGTTTGAGAGGAGACGTATATGCACGTATTCCAGCCAATCAGTATAGAAGATGTCATGCAGGGACCATTTACATTTAAAAAAGATAATATGATGCTCATATCCGCAGGTGCAAACGGCAGAGAAAATGCTACTACTGCCTCCTGGGGTAGTATTGGATTCCTATGGGACAGACATATAGCAACTGTATATCTTCGTGAGGAAAGGTATACAAGAGAACTCATAGAAGCATCCGAATACTTTGCACTGAGTTTCCTTGACCTTAAAGATTATAAACGAGAAGTCAAATTTATGGGAATGGTCTCCGGCAGAAATGAAGACAAAATAAAAGGCGCGCGTCTTAATATAAATCACGATGAAGATACACAAGTTCCTTTTATTGACGAAGCTTCTAATGTCATCATATGCAGAAAGCTCCTTAGCCAGAAACTCGAGCCGGATTCTATATGCGATAAATCACTTATTGATGAACAGTACCAAAAAGGCGGGTACCACACCATGTTCATAGGTGAAATAGAGAAGATAATGATACGATAAGAATAAGTTTTAGTTAATATAGATGATAAAAGGCACCTGCATTTCGTTATATAAGGTAATAATTTTATAATCAAACTATGTATAAAGGTACTATATTATCAAGATATAGTACCTTTTTTATATACACATATTGAATAGTATATGGTATTATAAATAATATGTTAATCAATCTATATGGATGGATAAGAGATGAATTATGTAAAGGTATACACAAAGACATACAGAGATAATTCAGCAAGATACATAGAGCTGCCATCTCTTTTGATAGAGCAAGATGGAGAGACACAGATATTTGGACAGCTACTGCGCTATCAGATCAAGTATAGCCATAAGAGCAGGACTTGGCATAACAAGCTCATACAGGCTGTTGGGTTGTTATTTGAT
>NZ_FOER01000004.1:0-590 GCF_900110805.1 Butyrivibrio sp. TB
TCCGGCGCGGGCGTAGGATATCTGAGAGGAGCTGTCCTTAGTACGAGAGGACCGGGATGGACGGACCGCTGGTGTATCTGCTGCGAAGGCAATCGCATAAGGCAGGGTAGCCAAGTCTGGCAGGGATAAACGCTGAAGGCATCTAAGCGTGAAGCCCCCCTCAAGATGAGATATCCCCACGCAAGTGGTAAGACCCCTTGGAGAGTACGAGGTTGATAGGCACAAGGTGTAAGAGTGGTAACATTCTCAGCTGATGTGTACTAATAGGTCGAGGACTTAACCAAAAAGTCTTGAAGAACTTTCAAATAAAGTGGTTGACAACATAGAAACAAACTGATATAGTATTCAGTGTTCGGTTTTCAGGGAACAATAAAGAATAAGGCCCGGTGGCTCAGTTGGTTAGAGCGCCGCCCTGTCACGGCGGAGGTCATGGGTTCGAGCCCCATTCGGGTCGTTCTTCTACAGAACATCGTAGAAGTCCAGCTAATTTAATATGGGATCTTAGCTCAGCTGGGAGAGCATCTGCCTTACAAGCAGAGGGTCACAGGTTCGAGCCCTGTAGGTCCCACGCTTTAGATTTTATCTAAAGT
>NZ_FOER01000004.1:600-202018 GCF_900110805.1 Butyrivibrio sp. TB
GGGATCTTAGCTCAGCTGGGAGAGCATCTGCCTTACAAGCAGAGGGTCACAGGTTCGAGCCCTGTAGGTCCCACGCTTTAGATTTTATCTAAAGTTTTCTATGAAAACGCCGATGTGGCTCAATTGGCAGAGCAGCTGATTTGTAATCAGCAGGTTAACGGTTCGAGTCCGCTCATCGGCTTTTTTCATAAGGGTGGCTTCCCGAGTGGCCAAAGGGGACAGACTGTAAATCTGCTGCAAATTGCTTCGGTGGTTCGAATCCACCGCCACCCACTTGATAACTTAATACAGACAATAGTGGGAGTTCTTGAAGAACTTCAATGACGCGGGGTGGAGCAGTCTGGAAGCTCGTCGGGCTCATAACCCGAAGGTCATAGGTTCAAATCCTGTCCCCGCTACTTTGTGCCTTGATAGCTCAGTTGGTAGAGCAACGGACTGAAAATCCGTGTGTCACCGGTTCGATTCCTGTTCAAGGCACTTTTTTTATTTTCGACATAAGTATATCTTATGTCTTTTTTTATGTCATATTTTCTGGTATTAAACTCATAAGATCATCAAATATCCTATTGGGGATATATGATGATCTTATTTTCTTTCAAAGATACGATGCAATGGTGAAGATTCTTTACAATATTCAAGATAGTCCTGTCATGGTATAATAGATAAGTTATTAATAGTGGTAGTGCAAAGTTTTGCAGATAATAATACATTTGGAGATACTATTGGGACAGTTATGGGATAAGCTTGGTGATCTTAGCAGAAGCAATATGTATCCTTATCATATGCCGGGCCATAAGAGAAATGCAGGCTGCGGCATGGATACAGCTCTTTTCTTTGATCATGATATTACAGAGATAGATGACTTTGATAACCTGCATGATGCAAGAGATATTATAATGGATTGCCAGAACAGGGCTAATGCTCTGTATAAGGCTGGTGAGACATACTTCCTTGTAAATGGCTCGACCTGCGGCGTTCTGTCGGCCATATCGGCTGTTACAGGCGATGGAGATACTATCCTTACTGCAAGGAACTGTCACAAGTCTTTATATCATGCTGCCTATCTTAGAAATCTTAAGCTGGAATATTTATATCCTCAGCGTATAAGCGGCTATGATTTCTGCGGCGCTGTTAAGCCGGAAGATATTGATGCTGCGCTTAAGGCGGGAACTTCTATCAAAGCAGTGTTTATCACATCACCTACTTATGAGGGTGTGTATTCGGATGTCAGGGCTATTGCTGACATAGCTCATTCATATGGCGCAGCTTTGATAGTAGATGAAGCTCACGGGGCGCATCTTGGAATAAGTGATCGTATAAGTGAAGGTGCTATTGAAGGGGGAGCTGATATTGTAATACACAGTCTTCATAAGACACTTCCCAGCATCACTCAGACAGCGCTTTTACATGTGAATGGGACGATAGTTGACAGGGACAGGCTTAAGAGGTTTCTTAGGATCTATCAGACTAGTAGTCCGTCGTATCTTATGATGGCGTCTATTGATGACTGCATCACTTATATGACTGCTAATGGGAATCTGTGGGCCGATAGCCTTATGTCTTATCATGACAAGATCATAGATGCTACAAGACAGTTACAGCACCTTGAGATCCCGGATGATAATATAGTCAATGATCCATGCAAGGTAGTTATCTCCTGCAGGAATACATCTATAAGCGGATCACAGCTATATGATCTGCTGCGGACCAGATATGCTCTGCAGCCTGAGATGGCATGTGAGACCTACGTCCTTATGATAATCACCGGTATGGACACCATAGAGGGCATAGATAGACTTATAGAGGCCGTAGAAGATATAGATAGAAGACTGGGCTTTGCTCGCGACACGAGGTTAAAGAATGATACTCTTTCTACGGATACGGCTCCAAAAGCTATAAAGACTTTGCGTGATGCATGGGATAGCGGCTTTGAAGAGGTGATCCTGGAATCCGCAGTAGGACGTATAGCAGGAGATTTCGTGAACTTATATCCGCCTGGGATACCTATCATAGTTCCCGGAGAAGAGATCTCTCAAGATATTGTAAGTACTATCCGCGACAGTTTATCCAAAGGACTTAATGTTCAGGGAATTTCAGAGACAGGTAAGATAAGAGTTATTACCTGAAATTAAATATACATTGTGAGGTTTAATATGGGGAAAATAGTTCTGCTCATGGGTAAGAGCACTACAGGAAAAGATACAGTTTATAAAAATCTTCTGGAAAAGCATATTCTGGATCTAAAAAAAGTTGTTTTATATACCACAAGACCCATGCGAGACAAGGAAGAAAATGGCGTTCAGTACTACTTTTGTGATGAAGAGGGTTATCAGAAGTTTTTGAATGACCGAAAGATAATAGAAGGACGTACTTACGACACATGTTATGGACCGTGGCGATATTTTACCGTAGATGACGGGCAGATAGATCTAAGCCTTGGAAGCTTTCTGATGATCGGTACTCTTGAAGCCTATGAGTCCATGAAGGAATATTTTGGGGCCGACAAGGTAGTTCCTGTTTATATCGAGATCTCTGACAGGATCCGCATGGAGAGAGCCATGCACAGGGAGAATAAACAAGAGCACCCCAAGTATGATGAGATGTGCCGTAGATATCTTGCAGACGAGGAAGATTTTTCCGAAGAAAAGATAAAAGTAGCAGGAATCACGCGCAGATTCAATAACGAGGGCTCAATTGATCAGATACTGGGTGAGATAACGTCATACCTAAAAGATATGGGTGTCTGATATCTGTTATCTGTAAGAGGACTTTTAGTATCAAAGATCGGTTGCCTTGCGTAGGATCTGGATGTGATCTTATAAGTTTTATTCCTGCGTGATAATAAAGCGTAAGGAGGCGATTGCATGGATATTAAAGTCGGTCAAGTGCAGCAGACTCAGCAAGTACAGCAGACAGATGCTGCCCAGATAGTTGATGATCAGTTTAAGTTCACTCTGGCATCAAAACTTGAAGACTCAACCCTTGCAGACCGCCTTACGACTATGATGCAGGACATACAACAGCAGGGCAAACTCATTGGCAAGAAGCATGATATCAGAGATATGCAAAGGTATAGGAAGCTTATCAAGGAATTCCTCAACGAAGTCATTACAAGATCACATGCTTTTTCCAGAGAGAACTTCCTGGATAGAAAAGGGCGCCACCGCGTATACGGAATAGTGAGACTTGTTAATGAGAATCTTGATGCTCTTACGCAGGAGCTTTTCAAAGATGAGAAAGATCATATCGCCATAATGGGGAGAATAGGCGATATTGAAGGGCTGATACTTGATATTTTTACTTGAGTATTGAACTTTACGTTCAATAATGTATTTTTGTAAGTCTATGAATGTGTCAGTACATATGTAGCGATAATCATTATTTGTAAAAAGAGGACTGGGAATGGCTGATTTTGCCGATATAATCGGACAAAAGCAGATGATAGATCATCTGCAGAATGCGCTGCGTACAGGTAAAGCATCGCATGCATATATAATCACGGGAGAAAAGGAGTCCGGCAAGGAGTTCATTGCAAGAATATTCGCACAGACTCTGCAGTGCACAGACAGGCATGAAGAATACGGCCTTTTAGAACCCTGTCACGAGTGTCATTCCTGCATTCAGGCAGAAAGCGGCAGTAATCCTGACATAATAACAGTAACCCACGACAAGCCAAACACTATAAGTGTTGATGAAGTCCGTGCTATTTGTGACGATGTTGTTATCAAGCCATATGCGGGGCCTTACAAGATCTATATTTTCCCTGATGGAGAAAAAATGAATATTCAGGCTCAGAATGCGCTTTTAAAGACGCTGGAAGAGCCGCCGTCTTACGTTGTCATGCTGATACTTACAGACAATCTTGATGTCTTTTTGCCAACGATTCTTTCAAGGTGCGTAGTTCTTCCCATGAAGCCGGCGCCGGATGATGCTATTAAGAATTTTCTCATGAAAGAGTACCATACTCCTGATTATAGGGCGGATCTGTGCGTCTCATTTGCAAGGGGTAATGTGGGCAAAGCGATCATGCTGTCTCAGAATGAAGACTTCGACAGGATGAGAAAGCAGACCTTTGGCCTTCTTCAGAAGATAAGCCGAAAAGAGCTCCATGAGATTCTTGATATGGTCAAAGAAATAGAGACACCTCTGGACGAATCAGGGAATGAAGCGAATGCTGACAAGAAGGAAGTTATATCCGATTTTTTGGATATGCTGCTGTTCTTTTTTAGGGATGTACTGGTATATAAAGCCACGGAAAGTGACGGGGGCTTGATTTTCGCAGGCGACCTATCGTATATTAGAGATACGGCTGAAAAATGCACTTTTGAGGGCTTAAATGCCATAGTCAAACTTATCACTAAGACGCGAAGAAGGATACAAGTTAACGTCAATCCCGACATTGCAGTAGAGATGCTTATGATCGGAATAAAGGATAATATGGCATGAATAGCTTGCTAGGTTGAAAGTCATATAGTTATAAGTGGACAAAAGTTTCTTATAATAAAAAATTTAATAGATTGAAAATGATCCTAAATCATCATAGAAACGAGGTTAAGATGACCAGAGTAATAGGCGTACGTTTTCGTACTGCCGGAAAGATATATTTTTTTGATCCGGGAGAATTAGAAATTAAAAGAGGCAGCCATGTTATCGTGGAGACTGCCAGAGGCATAGAGTACGGAACTGTTGTGGCTTCTGCATATGACGTTGAGGATGAGAAGGTTGTAAAGCCCATCAAGACAGTCATCCGTATTGCCAATGAAGTTGATGAGAATCAGGAAAAAGAGAACAGAGTCAAGGAGAAGGAAGCTTTCAAGGTATGTCAGGAGAAAATCCGTAAGCACGGCCTTGATATGAAGCTTATTGACGCTGAGTATACTTTTGATAACAATAAGATCCTTTTCTACTTTACTGCAGATGGAAGGATTGACTTCCGTGCGCTTGTTAAGGATCTTGCGGCTGTATTCAGGACCAGGATAGAGCTGCGCCAGATCGGTGTAAGAGATGAGACCAAGATAATAGGCGGATATGGAATCTGCGGAAGACCTCTTTGCTGCCATTCATATCTTTCTGATTTTGCGCCTGTGTCTATCAAGATGGCCAAGGAGCAGAACCTCTCTCTTAACCCTACCAAGATATCCGGTGTGTGCGGAAGACTTATGTGCTGTCTTAAGAATGAAGAAGAGGTCTATGAAGAGCTCAACAAGAAGCTTCCTAAGGTCGGAGATATCGTAAGAACAGATGACGGATTTGAAGGTGAGGTTGCTAATGTAGGCGTACTGCGTCAGACTGTCCGTATCCTTGTAGATGTTAATGATGAAAAAGAGGTTCACGATTATACAGCTGATCAGGTACACTTTGTAAGGAAGAAGTCCAAGCATGGTAATGAAGCTAAGG
This sequence comes from Butyrivibrio sp. TB, assembly GCF_900110805.1. NCBI lineage: Bacteria > Bacillati > Bacillota > Clostridia > Lachnospirales > Lachnospiraceae > Butyrivibrio > Butyrivibrio sp. TB. The sequence continues at coordinate 5,998 of NZ_FOER01000004.1, forward strand.
CTGATAGGATCGAAGAAGTAAGCCTTGAAGAATTAAAGGCTCTTGAGGATAGCGGTACAAGCGGAGACCTTGACAGTGAGGAGACTCCTAATCAGGGTCAGCCAAGAAATCAGGGAAGAAATAACAAAAATCAAGGTTCAAGGGGCTCCAGACCTCAAAGAAGCGATAACAATAACAGAAATTCTGATAATAGAAATAATGACAATAGGAATGCTTACAACAAGAGCGCTGATTCCAGAAATAATGACGGAAGAAATTCCGACAATATAGAGAACAGCACAAGGAATGCTGATAACAGAACTTACGACAATAGAGAACATGGCAGCAGTTCAGACAGTAGGAATTACGATAACAGAAATAATGACAACAAAAATGTAAACAACAAAAATAACGACAACAGAAACAGATCTGACAATAATCGCGACAATAATTCACAGGGTAATGGACGCAGGCAGGACAACCAAAACTCACATGATAACGGCCGCGGTAATGGTCAAAGAGGCGGCAATCGTCACAACAACCGCCATAATAACAGACGTCAGAATCCTAATGCTAATGCTGCTGATCAGTCAAATGGTAATCAGCAGACAAACTCTCGTCAGAGCTCTGGTCAGGATTCAAATCAGTAATTGGATGGGATTTTCTAATGGAAGTTAAGTTAAAGCCGGGTGAAAGGATAGATGATCTTCAAAGAGACGGACTTAGGATAATACAAGATCCTGAACGTTTCTGCTTTGGGATGGATGCTGTACTTTTGTCCGGCTTTGCTGTATCTGCAGATCCGGTCAAGGGTATAGCAGTAGGCAACAACATGGAAGGAAAGCGTGTACTAGATATGGGCACAGGAACAGGCATCCTTCCTATTCTTTTGTCATCTAAAACAAAGGCCCGTGAGCTGATAGGTCTGGAGATTCAGGAAGATAGTGCAGAAATGGCGGCAAGGAGTATAGATCTAAATGACCTTGCTCCAAGAGTATCTATAGTACGTGGTGATATAAAGGACGCAAGCAGTATATTCGGAGCCGCCTCTTTTGACGTGATAACCTGCAATCCCCCATATATGATAGGAGGTCACGGACTTCAGAATCCGGATTCTCCCAAGGCTATTGCAAGACATGAAGTCATGTGTACATTTGAAGACGTAGCAGAGCAGGCCAAGAAGCTGTTAAAGCCTTCAGGTAAGCTGTTCCTTGTTCACAGGCCATTCCGCCTGTCTGAGATCATGGTGACACTTACAAAACACAGACTTGAACCTAAACGTATGCAATTGGTATACCCTTATATTGATAAAGAACCTAACATGGTACTGATCGAGGCTGTCAGAGGCGGCAAGCCAAGGATAGCTGTAGAGAGACCTCTTATCATATATAAAGCACCGGGCGAATATACCAAAGAAGTATATGATATATATGGATATTAATGATATGGGTATTAATGAATTATAATAGCAAGTGGCAATAAATATGAGTAATAATATGAATAATAATACAAATAGTAAATGTGGAATGCTCTATCTGTGTGCAACCCCCATAGGCAATCTTAAAGATATAACAGCAAGAGTTTTAGAGACTCTTAATATGGTTGATATCATAGCTGCAGAGGATACCAGAAACAGCATACATCTTCTGACTCATTTTGATATACATACACCTATGACCAGCTACCATGAATACAACAAGGTAGACAAGGCCTATTATCTTATAGATCAGATGAAGGAAGGAAAGAACATCGCCCTTATAACAGATGCAGGAACTCCCGGAATATCTGATCCCGGTGAAGTCCTTGTTAAGATGTGCCATGAATCAGGCATCACAGTAACATCTCTTCCGGGACCGGCTGCATGCATCACAGCCCTGACTCTTTCCGGGCTTCCAACCAGAAGATTCTGTTTCGAAGGATTCCTGCCAGGAAGTGATGACAAGAAAGCCAGGAAAGATATCTTGGAAGATCTCAAGGATGAGAGCCGTACTATGATAATCTACGAAGCACCTCATCATCTAAAAGCGGCACTTGTAGACCTGTATGAAACACTTGGCGACCGCAATATGGCTATCTGCAGAGAACTTACCAAGAGATTTGAAGAAGTAATGCCGACAACTCTTAAAGCCGCAATAGATTATTATAATGAGAACGACCCAAGAGGCGAATATGTCATGGTCATAGAAGGAAAGAGCCTTAATGACCAGAAAAAGGAAAAGCAAAAAGAGTGGCTTTCCATGTCAATAGAAGAGCACATGGAGTACTACGAAAGCCAGGGAGTATCTCATAAGGATGCTATGAAAAAAGTTGCATTAGATAGAGGCGTTCAGAAACGTGAAATCTATCAGGCATTAATAAAAAAAGACTAACAAGCTTTGAAAAAGAGATCAAAGCCAGGAGGAGCGGTATGTCAGACAAGCATGTAGCCAAATATCCCCCCATGGGATGGAATTCATGGGACTGTTATGGAGCAAGTGTAACCGAGGAAGAACTCCTTGGTAATGCAAGATACATGGCAGAGAATCTTAAGGAGTACGGATGGGAGTATATAGTCTGTGACATTCAGTGGTCAGAGCCAACAGCAGATTCATGCTGGTATCACAAGTTCGCAGAGCTCAACATGGATGAGTATTCAAGACTTATCCCTGCAGAGAACAGATTCCCATCATCTAAAGGTGGACAGGGCTTTAAGCCTATAGCCGATCAGATCCATGATATGGGTCTTAAGTTCGGCATCCACATCATGCGCGGAATCCCGCGTCAGGCAGTTCATAGAAATACCAAGATACTTGGAACTGATAAGACAGCAAGAGACATAGCACATCCTGCATCTATCTGTGTATGGAATACGGATATGTACGGAGTTGATGCGAGTCAGGAAGGCGCTCAGGAATATTATGACTCTATATTCCAGCTGTATGCGCAGTGGGGAGTTGACTATGTCAAGGTTGATGACCTTGCAAGAGTTGACGTAGGACCTGACGCACCAGGAGCAGGTTTTTCTGAGATAAGACTTATAAGAAATGCAATCGAGAAGTGCGGAAGACCTATAGTCCTTAGCCTTTCACCGGGACCTGCAAGAGTTGACCAGAAGGATTTCCTGTTAGAGAATGCCAACATGTGGCGTATGACAGATGATTTCTGGGACAAGTGGGAACTTCTCTACGGCATGTTCGAAAGAGCTGATGCATGGGCAGGAATCGGATGCAAGGATCACTGGCCGGACTGCGATATGCTTCCTCTTGGTCACATCGGAGTAAGGACTACACCTGACAGGCATGATGACAGGATGACAAACTTCACCCAGGATGAGCAGAGACTTCTCATGACACTTTGGTGCATATTCAGATCACCTCTTATGTTCGGCGGAGAGCTTCGCGACAACGATCCGTTCACACTGGGCCTTCTTACTAACAAGAAACTCCTTAAGATGCACAGAGACGGACGTAAGGCTCGTCAGATCTCAAGGAAAAAAGACATAGTAACCTGGATGTCCAAGACCAAGGATGGCATAAAATATCTTGCGATCTTCAATCTTAATGATGAAGTCAAAGAAGTAAAGCTTAAGTTTGAAGACTATGGTTTTGATAAAGATGCAAAAGTCAGCTGTACAGAGATATGGTCAGGACGACAGGGAAGTCTTGAAAACGGAGACAAGATAGCGCTTAATCCTCACGGATGCATGTGTTTTGAGATAGAGGCATGATAGCTTCATTCTTGAATAACAGGCTAATGTTTTTGGTCAAAATTGCCGATATAATAGTCGGCGAATGTCCATGTGGAACGTTAACAAAAGCTAACGTTCCACATACTGAAAATACAAGGAATTTTACAATTTTTTAACTTTGTATTTTGGATTTTATGATGACATAGACCTTAAAACCATGTATAATGACGGGTGTAGATTGGTAAACTTTTATCATACTAATCTTTATGCTGCAAAACATTTTGCAGCTAACGATTGAATTTGTGATAGGTTATCAGACACAAGTTTTCGTGTGGAAACTCACTCCACATTTCAACCGCAAATTTTTAATTGTCCATAAAGGAGGCTTAAAAAATGAGCAATGTAGATTTATCACAGTATGGCATCTCTGATGTCAAAGAAGTTGTTTACAATCCTTCATACGAACAGCTTTTCAAGGATGAGACAGATCCTTCTCTTACAGGTTTTGATAAGGGTCAGGAGACAGAGCTTGGCGCTGTTAACGTTATGACAGGTATTTACACAGGACGTTCTCCTAAAGATAAGTTCATCGTAGAAGATGAGAAGTCTAAGGATACAGTATGGTGGACATCTGAAGAATATCCTAACGATAACCACAAAGCATCACAGGCTGCATGGGATGCTTGTAAGAAGCTTGCAGTAGAAGAGCTTTCAGGCAAGAAGCTTTATGTTATAGATGGTTTCTGCGGAGCTAATGAAGGAACACGTCTTGCTGTTCGTTTCATCATGGAAGTAGCTTGGCAGGCACACTTTGTTAAGAATATGTTCATCCGTCCTACAGATGAAGAGCTTGCTAACTTCAAACCTGACTTCGTTGTTTACAACGCTTCTAAGGCTAAGGTTGAGAACTACAAGGAACTTGGACTTAACTCTGAGACAGCAGTTCTTTTCAACGTAACATCTAAGGAACAGGTTATCCTTAACACATGGTACGGCGGAGAGATGAAGAAGGGTCTGTTCTCAATGCAGAACTATTTCCTTCCTCTTCAGGGCATCGCTTCTATGCACTGCTCAGCTAACACAGATATGGAAGGTAAGCACACAGCTATCTTCTTCGGTCTTTCAGGAACAGGTAAGACAACACTTTCTACAGATCCTAAGAGACTTCTCATCGGTGATGACGAGCACGGCTGGGATGACAACGGCGTATTCAACCTTGAGGGTGGATGCTATGCTAAGGTTATCGGCCTTGACAAAGAGTCTGAGCCTGATATCTACAATGCTATCAAGAGAAACGCTCTCCTTGAGAACGTAACAGTTGATGCAAATGGCAAGATCGACTTTGATGATAAGTCCGTAACAGAGAATACTCGTGTATCATATCCTATCGAGTTCATCGACAAGATCGCACAGAAGGTTAACAAGATCTCTTCAGGTCCTGATGCTGATAACGTAATCTTCCTTTCAGCTGATGCATTTGGAGTACTTCCTCCAGTATCAATCCTTACACCTGAGCAGACTAAGTACTACTTCCTGTCCGGTTTCACAGCTAAGCTTGCCGGTACAGAGAGAGGTATCACAGAGCCTACTCCTACATTCTCAGCTTGCTTCGGTCAGGCATTCCTTGAGCTTCATCCTACAAAGTATGCTGAAGAGCTCGTTAAGAAGATGGAGAAGTCCGGTGCTAAGGCTTACCTTGTAAACACAGGTTGGAACGGCACAGGTAAGAGAATCTCTATTAAGGATACACGTGGTATCATCGATGCAATCCTTAACGGTGATGTTCTTAAGGCTCCTACTAAGAAGATTCCATTCTTCGATTTCGAAGTTCCTACAGAGCTTCCTGGAGTTGATCCTGCAATCCTTGATCCTAGAGATACATATGCTAACGCTTCTGAATGGGAAGAGAAGGCTAAGGATCTTGCATCAAGATTCCAGAAGAACTTCGTTAAGTACACAGGAAATGAAGCTGGTAAGGCACTTGTATCTGCAGGTCCTCAGCTCTAATAAATAGTTTATCCTATGGCTTAATAGATCTTAAATATTTTCGCCCCTGGTCCTGTGATCAGGGGCGTTTTTTAACACGCTAAGGCATGAGGTTAGTTATGGGGAATATTGTATTAACACCGGATCAAAAAGTGTATATTATACTTCTTGTATCATTAATATGCGTAGTAGTATTGATACTGATACTAAAGAAGTTTAAGGTTCCAAAGCCTCCGCTTGTAGATGAGCTTGAAGGCCATGACTTTGAATATTACTGCGCTGATCTTCTGAAGATGAATGGCTTTTCTAAAGTTGAAGTGACCAAAGGTTCAGGAGACTTTGGAGCTGATATCTTATGTGAAAGAAACGGAATCACATATGCCATTCAATGTAAGTGCTATGACAAGGATGTTGGAGTTCATGCTGTTCAGGAAGTATATGCGGCCAAGGACTATTATGACAGGATGGTGGCAGCAGTACTATGCAACCAGTACTTTACAACTCCTGCCGCTATGATGGCTGACAAATTAAATGTTATGCTCTGGGACAGGGATTATCTGGATATGCTGCATGCAAGCTGTAAAGCTTAGTAATTTAGGAAGCGCCCTCAGGTGGTTCTGATAAAATATATTCTTAAGTTTTCTATAATTAGAAGGCTTTTTGACACCTACCTCATTATATTGAATAGATAAAAGCGTTGGAGAGTCTGATTTAATTAACAGACTCTCCTTGTTGCAATAACATATATATCTAATAATATGATTCAATATGAATGAGCTAGAACACTAGTACTACAGCATAATACACTCAGTTACTTCAGTGCCATAAAATCGCTATAGTCATAGGATCTGGGTTCAACTTTACTCTCAGGAATATAGTAATTATTCTGTTCAGCCCATGCGGCTATAACCATGGTTTGTGGATCAAAGTCGTTTGCACTATGAGAGGCGAAATACTCATCTGTTCTGTCATTTACAAGATATCCTCCCAGCATCTGATAAGATCCGGATTCCAAAGGCTTCCCGGCATCTTGTACAGTCCAGGCTACGGTACCCTCAGCATATCCATTGACATAAGGATCAACCCATGTGGTAATCCCTTCATTGCCGGTAGAGCTTCCTGCATATTTTGAAGTAATAGTATTTATTGTTCCTGTAAATTTATCTTTGATATACACTCCAGATACTTCTTTTACTTTTTTATTCTGACCTGTAGTTTCTTCAGTATAACTTTCATTGCCTTGACCATTAGGATAATCATCTTCCCAATATCCGTAGAATGATCTGGTAAAAGTATAAGATGCATCTTTGTAGGTCTTAAAGATAGAGCCGTGTCCGTGCCTGTTGAAACCTACGAATTCGCCGTAATATATAGTATAAACTCCGTATTGGTGATTTTCTGCTATAAGGTTATCCTGTCTGTAGATTCCTACACCGGTACCTGTTCCGCCTTTAGGATCATCCGGAACATATATTTCGATACCGTCGGCATCAGTTGCCATGTAGGCATCAATTGTGCCCTGATAGTAGAGAGATGTTGCATATGACATATCGCCTACAATAAGGGTGTTATACAGCATGTCCATATCAATTGTGGAAACGTTCGTAGCATATGCCGTATGGACGCCACCAAGTGAGGTAACAAGGATAAATGAGGCAATAAGAGTCAGGACTTTATTGAAAGTTTTTTTATTCATAAGATGGCCCTCCTATTAGATAAAAATAGGTGTCAAAGTATCATTTGCCACCTGTGATGGCCGAATTGTACAATCTTTTGAACTTATTGAGGTCATAAATAATTAGATATCAGGAGCTTCGATCTCGTCGAACTCGTCAAAACCTATATAATCTGTAACAAGAGAGCAGCTACTTATATCTGCATCTTCAAATCCGATCATTTCGAACAGAATCTGTTCACCAACTCCTGCGAGATCTATCTCTACAGTAGATGGAAGGAAGGTTTCACTGTCAACGTAGATTATCATATGTGATGTGATATCATCATAATCAATCTCATCTTCAAGGAAGACTCCGGAGAGGAAAAATTGTGTTTCAACAGCAAGTTTAAGATCATCTCCTGTAAGATCCATCTGCATAACATAGAACGAGGAATCATCTATTTCTGAAAGCTCCGGATCAACTTCATAATCTATAGAGCCATCTGCCAGCTTCTCGAAGAATTCGAAATCATATACACTTCCTATATATTCTTCTATCTCTTCAAGATCATCGCTGTCTGATTCAAGATCTTCTGTCTCCCAGTCTTCACCATCTTCTTTGTAGTAAGCGGAAGTACTCTTGCCATCAGTAAGGATATAGAATTCGTTTGCAGTTACATAATCGCCTTCTTTTATACCAAGTTCATCGCTGAACATGCTCTCTGTAAGGATCATGTGGCAGGATTTGTTTTTGCCAAGCAGTGCTTCAAGCTCATGATCCATGATAAGAGTAAGGTCAGCGGATTCGCCTGAGTCTGTAATATCTGCTACCAGCTCAAATACAGATCTGGCAGAGTAAGATGATACATCTTCCAATGCTTCATATACAGCGGCTGCAAGGTCTTCCGGAATATCTGATTCACCGGACTTTTTGAAACTCTTTTCAATCTTTTCCATGTCTTTGACATAGGACTTTTTGGCACCGGCTTCTTCAAGCAGCATCAGGCAGTATATGTTAACTTCCTCTTTGTCTATGAAGACAGTGATCCTGACATCGTTTTCGCCATAAAGCTCACCTGTGAAGCTGAAAGTGATAGCAGGGTTACCTGCAATCTTGGTCTTACTGGTCTTAGATACATTAGTGAAGTCTTCACCTTCAAGTACACCCTCTTTGAAGTAACCAAGTATCTCATATTCATCATCTTCGGTCAGGGTCTTAAGTTCGCTGGAAGTAACATAATCCAGAAGAGATTCCTTAAGGATCATGAGAGCGGGGACATCATCATAGTCACCCAGATAATAGTACACAGCTTCATCATCGGGATCACCTTCCTTCTCACAATCATCGAAGGATTCAGGAAGAGTGAAGGTATAGCTTCCGAAGGTTTCAACATTGTCATCTTCTGTCTGGGAAGATTTATCTACCTGAATAGAGCCGGAAGCTTTGGCTGATGCCGGAATAGAAGTGATGGGCAGCAGCATGATGCCCATGCAAAGAGAAGCTGATACAGTGACACTAATAAGCTTTTTGATAGAAATCATAGATGGCCTCCTTGTCGATAAAACGCTCCTTGACACAACTTGAGCTCGTGGGGACACTCTATTTATATATCGGTATATGGGATAGCTTACCGTATATATTTTAAGAAAAAGATATATACTTCCTATTATTCAAAGGTTGATACTATATAGTCCAGATCTTCAAGATATGATGTATCAGAATCCTCATATTCAATAAGCAACAGTTCATAGAAGTAATCAGAATCCATGAAATGAGCTATTCGTATATCATTGTCACCATATAATGATACTGTTGCGGTATATATTATTGCAGGGTATCCTGCAATTGTTATTTCTTCTGTTTCTGATAAATAGTAAGAATCTTCTTCAAGCGTATCCTTGAAAGATTCCAGTATTTCTATAGCTTCTTCATCTGTAAGTCCGTTTACTTCGCCAGAATCGAAGTAATTTTCGATTGGTTCATAAGTCAGCATAATAAGAGGAAGATCATATTCATCTTCGCCGTAGAAGTAAACTGTACCATCTGAGTCATATTCAGGCTCGCCCCAATAGGAGGGAACGGTAAAGGTATAGTAGCTAAACATATAATAGTATGAATCATCATCGGACTTGCTATTTTTAGTGGATGATACAGCATCACCTGATAAGGTAAGACTTACATCATCAAAATATGAATCTATAAGACTTCCGTTATATCTTATGCCGTGAAGCATAACTCTTATAGTGGTTGTTCCATCGGGAACTTCAGCACTTATGGTGAACTTTGCCCATTCAATAGCCCTTTGCTCTTTAGAATATGAGTCAATGACTTTACCTTTGGAATTCAGGAATATAAGCTCAAGGCGGGCAAGATCAGTAGGATCCTGATCAAAAGTTGAAAGCATTGCACTAAGTACTGCCGTCTGCCCTTCAGCATCTGAATCTACATAGACATCCTGATATATGTAAGTATCTTCTGATGCACCATCAGATGGCCAGGCAAAATGGTCTCCGTCAGTAGCGTCATGCGCTGTCGTATCAGGATCATTATTCCATATTCCATCAGGATCTTCCCAGCCATCAAGTCCATCTTCAAAGCTGGGATTGGTCAGAAGATTACCGCTTTTAGACGTCTTGGATGAAGAGCTGCCATCAACGACAGTTCCTCTTATCATGCACATTCCTTTATTATCTGTGTCGTAGGCATATGACCAGGTAGAAGCGTTAGAGTCATAAAGATAATAGGTTCCCGGTTCGAGTGTAACATTGGGGAATGCATACCAGTTTACATTTTCTTTGCCTCCCTGGCCTTGTTCAGCCTGGACAGACCATGGACCATATTCGTCTCCTTCTTCTGATTCTATCCAGACGTAAGCATATTCCCACTCATCAACATCATCAGGATACCAGTGATAAGTCCAGATTCCGGTGATCAAAGTTGTTTCTTCTATTTCAAATACGACATCCTCAGAAGGTCCACTTGATACACCGGCAATGCTGTTGTTTTCATATATAACATCGCCATTATCGTAAAATTTTTCGCCCAGGGTATCATAAGAGCCTGCAGCACAGACATTGAAAGAAGAGAGCATCATCCCAGCGACCGGAATGCATAATGATAAAGATGATGCATGTTTCAAGAAGTGATTTAAACATTTCATAGACGGCCTCCTTGTCATGAAAACTATCCTGTGTGTAACATAGGGAATCAATTTGTATCTCGGTACTTAAACCTTAATAATGCACACAAAAAGATGATTTGACACTGACAAAATTCTGACATTTTTCGTGTCAAAATTACGACAATTCTATGGATTCTTAATAGCCGCTATGATAATGTAGATATGAAGGTTTCTTTGTGAGATTACGACAGATTAAGAGTTATAAATTTGTGGTGAAGTTTTGTAATAAATAACCCATAAACTTCCTTAGCTTAAGATGCAAGTAGTTTACAGAGGTATATTATGTTCGCTCAAAAGCTCGATTATATCATGAATCTTACAGGTACAAGAGCCAATATTCTAGGAGCCGCATGTCATGTGGACTCTTCTCATATAAGTCGTCTTAGAAATGGTGCCAGGAAACTTCCCAGAAATCCGGGGTTTCTTGATGATATGAGCGCTTATTTTGCCTCACATATAAGTATGGGATATCAGCAGGACGCCATGTGCAAAGAGCTGAATATTTCAAAGTGGCCCCAGGATGAGCAAAGTGCAGAATCTCTCATAAAAAACTGGTTTTTAGGTAATGAAGATAATATAAGATACGGAATACCAGGACTTTTAGACAGCTTTGGAACAGGATCTGCAAGAATCGTTTTAGACAATGATGAAGAACTGGTTTTATCTAAAACCAAAAGATATTATTATGGCCCGTCCGGTAAGAGAGAAGCTGTTTTACAGTTTTTTGACCACATTTTAAAAAGTAATAAAGCGCCTATGACACTTCTTTTATTTTCAGATGAAGATATGGCGTGGCTTTATAATGATCCGTTTTTTGCTGCAAGGTGGGCCAAAGCATTCACCAAGGTATTAAGAGCAGGCAATAAGGTTAAGATCATCCATAACTTAGGGCGTGATATAAACGAGCTTTTAGAAGCCGTAGCCAAATGGATCCCTGTCTATTCTACAGGCATGATAGAACCTTATTATTATCCAAAACTAAGGGACGGACTATTGCAAAGAACATTATTTATTGCGCCTTCATGTGCCGCAGTAGTATCCGACTCTGTTGGCATGAACACAGAAGGAATGCTTAACGAGTTTATAACTGATCCCAAAGCTGTAAATGCTTTGGTAAAAGAATATGAAGAAATATTTGACAGAAGCAAGAAGCTCATGGAAATATATGGGCCTCAAAGATCTGGTGAATTTTGGAATGTACATCAAGAACTGGCAAGTGTAGATGCTGATATTATGCTTATGGGTAAAGTACCAACCCTTATCACAATGCCGCAGTGGGTTGCAAGAAGTATGCAGGACAGGGCTCCTCAGAGCAGCATCTATGCTCATTGGACAATGTTCAGAGGCTTTTTTGAATCGCTATCATCTAAAAAGACTTATACAGAGATACTCCCAAAACCTGATATCAGTAAAGTAAATGTTCCCCTTCCATGTGCCGGCCTTATTGGGGCAGCAGGTATGACATACACGCCTGAAGAATGGAAAGCGCATATTGAAAATAGTGAACTATATGCCAAGACGTATAAGTACTATAAACAAGTGCAAGCAGAGAATATTCCTGACAACATGTATGTTATAGCAAGTGAAGATCACTATGCTTTTATGATCAAAACAACAGCGCCTGAAATAGCCTTTGCTATCACAGAAAGCCGGATGATAAGCGCTTTCTGTGAGTTCATGCAAAGGACGTAGATTATTTATAGGTATCTGCTGTGATATTATCAAGATCTGCATCTTTGGTTTCTTTGACTTTGGTTATCAGTATTATAAGGCTTAGAGCCATAAACGGAAGACAGATGATCATGAACAGTACATCCATGGGAAGGAAGTTCTGACATACGATGAAGATTGTCTGTCCCAGGAACATACCGGCACCTATCAGTACAGATATGGTGCCCATTACAGAAGATCTCATACCGGAAGGAGAAGATTCGGCAGGCATGGTCAGTATCAAGGTATCAGACATGGACCAAAGGCCACCTATTGAGCATCCGTATGAGATTCCTGCTGCTATAGGTCCAAGCCCCAGTCTGCAGGAGAGGACGAACATCAAAAGACCTATTATCGTAACAGATCCTAGTATCAGGCATACCTTCTTACGACCAAGCTTATCTGAGAAGAATCCGCTTAATATTGTAACAAGCCCGTTGAAGAAAGGATATATTACAAGAGCAGTTGCTACCATATCTGTAGACATGGCTCCTTCAAGTACAGTTGCATAGTAAGAAGTATAGAATGTTGTAGCAAAAAAGATAAAGCCTGCTATGAAGATCCAGCGTAGCTGCTTGTTAGTAAATATAAAACGGATTGCTCTAAAAACTCCGCCTTCTTCAGAAGTGCCTTTTTCCTTATCTTCTCGTATTTTCTTTTCTCTTTCATCTTTGGTCAGAGATAGGTATCCCATTCGCTGTTCCAGAAATACAGGTGTTTCATGCATGAAAAGATATGATAATAATCCAATCACTATAGCAGAGACTACCGGGATCGCATAGACAAGACGCCAGCTTGAAGGCTCATTGTCATTAAGGAATATCCTTGAGAATACACCGATAAGCGATACACTTACAAGCGCAATGCCCTTAGCTATAAAGCTATATGTGGCACGCTTTTGCTTGGGCGCTGTCTCCATTATATACAGAACCTGCATATCGTTTGGAGTAAAAAACATCATAAAAAGCATTCCCAGAATGTACCAGGCAACATTTTGCGATGTCATTACAATGCACATACCTATGCCCATTCCAACCGTATTGATCATAAGAAAGAGCTTCCGCCCGTATTTATCGGACAGAGCTTTATAAAAAGGCGTTATTATAAGAAGCAGGTTAGAGAACACCTGAATAGGTGCAACAACATTAAAAGCTTTGGTATACTCGGGTGTATTAACATTTCTTGATGAGATATTAAACAGATCGAATAGAACATAAGGCTGCATTGCAGCATTCATATTGGAAGTGATCTCATCTACGATATATATTATCGTAAGTAGGATCATAGCTACTCCAATATAGTGAAGAGGCTTTTTTCTCGAAGCTTCCTTTTGCAGTCTGCATAACTGCTTTGATTCTTTTTCTGTAGTATTCATTTGTGATTTCCCCCTGTAGAAAGTAAGTACCCATCTACTATTATAGCGTTTATATACAGACATGAAGAGTTTTTATATAAGAAATAAGTAGAAAATCATAAACAAAACGATATGAAAGCAAAAAAGAATGCGTAATACCGTTGACTGCATACCATTCGACATATGGAATTAACGTTTCGTCAGGATTGGCTGACAAGAAAAAATATCAATACTATAATGGGGACGAAATTTTTTGGGGGTGGAGCGAATGATTTATGGCTTGTATATGTATAGAAAAAGGTATGTGTGAAAGCGATCTGGTTCGCCTTGCCAGGGCTGATGGATATTTTGGTAACTCATCAGAAGATGATGCAGCAATGACAAACAGTTTGAACAGTGGTAAAGCGGTTGTGCCCTTCCACTTGACGTCAGATAAAGAAGGTGAGATAGATGCTTCAATCGATGATGTGCATGATGAAATCACCAGTAATATATCGGTATAATGTTAATTCCATGGATTTAGTTTCATTAGAACAAGTTAGTGAAGCTATTGGTTTGGTAGATGAAGCAGTTGCAAAGCTGGGAATTAGCACAGTTACAGCAGAAAATCAGGAAGAAGTAATATTATGGATCAAAGAGGAATTAAAAGATGGTTAAGAATAGAAAAATTATATTTGCAACTATAATTATTACTGTATTTGTAGTAATAATTATTATTCTCCTAAATAGAGATCGCATAAAAAGAGAAGAAGAGTTTAAAAGAGAATTGGAGTTGCTATATGAAGATGAGACTTTTGCATTGGGGATGGATACTTACAATTGTTATAGAGATTTTAGTTATGTCGACGTGAACTGGCTAATCATTAGTTTGGCATCGTATAACCATTACACAAAAGAGGAATTATCAGTAGAAGAGGTCAAGGAATTTCTGTCTTCGGAGTATGACGATAACGGAGAGTTATATGTATTGAATCCGCCTGAAAATATAGCAAAGTTTATTATTTGGTCTAAGAGTGGGGGAAGATCTTTGACTGGTGAATATTATATACATCTATGTAGATTTCAAGATGATAATAGCGAGAAATATACTTTGAAGTCTGCTTTGATAATGGATGAAGAAAAACTGTACGAACTAATAGAAGATTTTGAAAATTGTCCTAACAGAGAGGAATATGACAATTTTTTTTGATGTAATTTGGAGTCTTTTGAATAGTAAGTAATAATGTTTGTGATGCTATAAAGGCGGAATAAAGTTAAATTCCTTGATAAAAACGGAACATTTGAGCTTGAGGATGCGGATCTTTGTAACAATCTGTATTTTCCGCTTGCAAGCGAGCGCGGCCTTAAGAGATGCGTGACACCCCTTCTGTCCGGTGATTCCAAGATCGATCAGAACCACTTCATCTTGGAACCCATGAGCATTGAAAACCTTAATAAAAACAGACTTACCAGGAATTTCTGGTGCCTTGTTAATGGGGCGCCATGGTCTGCAAACGGCAGCAGTGCATCACAGAATGTAGGTAGACTAACTGATGACAGGGAGCCCTGTAAGGTTACTGCCGGATTCATGTGGCACAAAGTAGAAAGAGAAAATCTTTGCCCAAGGATGAATTGCTAAAGGCTGTAAATAAATTTTTTGTATCTAATAAATGGTAGAACATTCATACGCGGTGATGTAGTTTTTTGACATCATACATGCGATTATCTGAAAGCTCTAAAAGAGTATCAATGCTAAGGGTTTCTGAATAAATGGCATGGCCTATAGACGCTTTTATGCTTATATTGTTACCATCAATATTTAAAGGGCTGTCAATATAGCGATAAATACGCTTTTCCAAAGATTCTATGTCAGAACTTGAAAATAGCTGATGAATAACAATAAACTCATCTCCGCCATATCTGAAAGCAACACTGTTATCGGCACAGGCATTCGTAATAGACTTGGCCACAGATGTAAGTACCATATTGCCATATTCGTGTCCATGTTTATCATTGATTCTTTTAAAATGATCAAGATCTATCATGAACAGTACAAAGTCGGTTTTCTTTGCTTTGTATTGTTTTTCATATTCAAGGATAATATTTCCGAAGGCTCGTCGGTTGAGAATCCCTGTAAGATCATCAGTATTACTTAAGTGTGATAGCCTGTTTTTCTCTTCGACTTCATCTGTTATATCAAGAAAATATCCCACAAGGCCGATGATCTTTCCGTCAGAATAAAGAGGACATTTGGAGGCTTTGATCTTTCGAAGCTTTCCTTTGACGATGCATTCGCCGGGAACATTTAGTATGGACTGTCCGGTATTAAGTACCTGTAATTCGATCTTCTTGAAAGGCTCCGGATCTATATGCCATCCCATATCTTCATCATTTTTACCGATAATATCATCGATACCGGATAGACCATAGTAATCCAAAAACATCTGATTTGCGCCAAGAAAACGCCTGTCACTGTCTTTCCAGAAAATACCTACTGGTAATAATTTTAGAATATTGTCAAGAAGGTTAGAATCGGTTATTTTATCCATAATATGCGTCCTGTAAGAATAGATATAGTAAACAGTATTTAAACTATACAGAAAATAGTGGAGCAAAAAAGCAGATTAAAAATGACATACATCTTCTTATAATTGTATCAAATATTTTTGTTTTATTGAATATATAATTTAGCGAGAAAGTTTTTTTTATCCTCTATCCAAGATGAGGGTACATGAGTATTGTGAATATATGTTATGATATAGATATCAATTTATTCGGGGGTCTTTTTATGGATAATAAAAAAGCCGTTGTATCACTAGGCCACGAAGCGCTGGGATATACAACCAATGAACAAAAAGAGGCAGTTTCCAGAACAGCCAAAGCTCTTGCTGATCTTGCACAGGCAGGGTATCAGCTTACAATAACTCATTCAAATGGACCGCAGGTCAGCATGATACACAAAGCCATGACTGAGCTGCACAGGATATATATTGACTATACGCCGGCACCTATGAGTGTTTGCAGCGCCATGAGCCAAGGCTATGTAGGATACGATATTCAGAGTGCTCTACGTAGTGAACTTGAGCAAAGAGGCATCTCCAAGACAGTTACCACAGTCCTTACACAGGTCACTGTTGATCCATATGATGAGGCGTTCTACTCTCCAACTAAGGTTATAGGCCGATATATGTCCAAAGAGGATGCTGAAACCCAGATCAAAAAGGGCAATTATGTCAAGGAAGTTCCCGGTAAGGGATACCTTAGAATAGTTGCAGCTCCCAAACCTATAAATATCGTAGAGTTGGATGCGATAAAGCTTCTTGCCGATGCAGGTGTAGAGGTAATTGCCTGCGGCGGTGGCGGAATCCCTGTCCTTGAACAGGAGCACAAATTAAAAGGAGCATCAGCTGTAATCGAGAAGGATGCTATTGCAGGTAAGCTTGCGGCAGACCTTAAGGCAGACCGCCTTGTAATACTTACATCTGTTCCATGTGTATATACATCTTTTGGTAAGGAAGATCAGGCTCCAATCGAGAAGATGACTATTGCCAAGGCAAAAGAGTATATAGAAGCGGGCGAATTCGGAGAAGGAGACATGCTTCCCAAGATAGAAGCTGCCATACAGTTCCTTGAAGCTAATCCTGAAGGATCAGTACTTATAACATCACTGGATCACGTATCGGATGCACTTAAAGGCCGCTCCGGAACATTCATTACAGCATAATAACACCGGATACGGGAAAGAAACCGGGGACAAAGTTAAGGGACCATTTTTGGATTCAAGATCCAAGAAGTGGTCCCTTTAATTCTTCATCTGGAAGTCTTTTATTTGACAGCTGTTCTCTGCTTTTTAAGAATCTATCTTTATCTTTTGGAATCAGCCTTCAGTTTCTACAGCACCTGGCATAGATGAGGCATTTTCATCTGTAGTATAGAACTCGGCTTCGTCAGATGCATTCCATCCGGATTCTAAATAGATATTGCCGTCATCTGAGATGAAGAGAGTAAGGTTTCTGGTTACTCCATGAGGCGCTACTGATGTAAACCACCTTCCGGACATTGTAGTGCCATCACCAAATATAGCTTCACCAATAGAGGTTTCAAAGATTCCATATAAAATAGGAGTCTCAAAATACTCTTCATAATCAAGTCCGTTATCACTAAGAAGCTTATTGATAGCTGTAAGCTCATCTTCTGTAAAAGCAAACTCAATATCATGTTCATTAATATATTCAGGCTCGGTCGTCACATAGGTTCCATTGGCGGATACGCCTCCTCCCATGCATCCAAAGCCCCTTTGAGCAATCTCCATTGATTCGCCGCTTATTTTGAAAAAGTATACAGCATCAAATTCTTCGTCTACAGCGAACATAGTATTCTCCGAAAGATAGTAACCTGTAATATTATCTATATCTCCACAGTTGCCGTAGTGGTCGAAACTACCATTTACAAGGCAGGTACTTTTTGAAACTTCTTCTATTTCGACATAGCCATCTACACCCATAGCTACATATGTCCTGTTCCAGGTGCCGATGAATTTGCTGTTATCTATATCGGATACTCCGTTTTTGAGTGTCTGGAGCTTTGAATCATCAACTTCTATACTTGGATCATTAAAAAGTTCTTCGAACAAGTCACAAGCTGCAATATAGCCTTCTGAAGAAGAGATAAGAGCGGTGGACTCATCATCTACCAGATCATCGCTTGTATCAATTGATGAAGCGTCAGATGAGTTGTCAGATGCGTCTTTCGAGCTTGAATTATTAGAATCAGTATTTACATCTGTTGTTATGACTATAGATGCATCATCAGTAGAACTTAGATTTTCGATATTAGCGTCAGTGCATCCTATGAGAAAAGAAGCAGATAGAGATGCGAGCAAAGCTTTTGCAAGTATTTTTTTCATAATAGTCCTCTTATTAATAGATAAGCATGATCTATTGAACGTATCTTATAAAAATATACTATCAATATACATGTCTATGATCTTGTGATCAAAAAGATACTATTATTAAAAACTATAATAGTTATATTTTCAAGGGTTGTATATTTTGTGATATTATAAAAAACCCCGGAAAATGAATGAACATCTTCCGGGGGATATTGTACTAATGAGCAGATGATATTACAGATCGGATACATGGAATACTTCCAGTAGTTCAGTAAGCTCGGTTGAGATATTCTCAAGTGTAGCAGAAAGATCGCTGATATTCTCGACAGTGTTGTTGACTTCCTGCATTGAAGCACTTGTCTCCTGAGCGCTTGCAGCATTTTCTTCTGATATAGCTGACAGTGAACTCATTGTATCGTTTAGATCAACGCATTTGGTTCTGGTGATCTCTGCTGCATCCTTGGCTTTGTTGAAGTTCTCACGTACATCTGCGATCATACTGATAACATCTCGTACAGCCTCAGCTGTTTCATCGCTTATCTGCTGCTGGCCTCCAACTGCGTCATTGAGCTGGTTTACGGTTCTTACTGCGGATTCGGAGCTGTCGGATAGTCCCTTCATGATCTCGCCGATACGCTGAGCGGACTGAGATGACTGAACTGACAGATCCTGAATCTCTGTAGCAACGACCGCGAAGCCTTTACCTGCTTCACCTGCTCTTGCAGCTTCGATTGATGCATTAAGTGACAAGAGGTTGGTTCTGGAACTTATCTCATTAATAGCTGCAACGGCATTCTGAACTTCTTCTACAGAATCACCCATTGCTTTTACTTTTTCTGATACATCAGCAAGTGAATCTGCTGACTGGGTCATGGCAACTTTTAACTTCTCGAAGTTAGCCTGCATGTTGTCGGAAGACTCTGCCATAGCATTGGCTTTCTCGTCAGCAGCATCAACTTCATTATTGAGGGTTTCAACATTCTGAAGAATCTCCTGAATAGCGTTAACACCGTCCTGAACACTCTCAGCCTGATTGGTAGCACCATCGGCAATCTCACCTACAGCTATAGTGATGTTAGCACTGTTGTCCTTGGTCTGTGCTGCGCCCTGAGCCAGTTCGATAGAGGAGTCGTGGACACTTATAGAATCGTTCTTGGCACCTTTTAAGAGCTTGCTTACAGAATGTCTCATCTTTTCAAGCTGCTGCATGAGTATACCAAAATCATCATGAAGCTCTGTGTATTTAGGATCTATATGTCTTGAGAAGTCTCCGCTTCCCATTTCATCAAGCCATACAGAAGTATCCTTTAATGGACCTACGATAGATCTTGTGAGCATTACTGTCAGTACTACAGATATTATGATAAGTACAACACCTGTACCTATGGAGATGACAGATATGTTGGCTGCTTTGGCGGATAGGACGCCTTCATGCTCAGCAGTAGTAGAATCTATATAATCAATATAGTTACCGGTTCCTATAACCCATTCGAAGTTAGGATAAGCTTTGGTATAGGCTCTCTTTGGTGAAGGCTCTGTCTCGCCGGCCTTTGGGAAGTAGTATTCGTTGAAGTAGCCTTCGTTTAAATTCTTTTTGGCACCTTCAATGAAGTCAGCCACCATTGCAAATCCCTGACTATCTTTGGATCCCAATCTGTTGGTTCCTTCTGTCTCGTTTCCAAGGAGGACTACATTGACGCCGTCATAGGTATCAACCCACAGATATCCGGCTTCGCCATAGGTTATACCTCTTATAACAGTCGCGGAATATTCTTTGGCTTCATCAAGTGTCATTGCACCGGCCTGATACAATCCATAATATGTATCGCAGATTGCGAAGGCCGTATCAACTTCGTTTTTTATCTGATCATCATAGTCCTGACTGATGGAATCTTTGATGATCTCAACTGAAGTCGACTGAATCTGACTCATTCCTATTATAGCCATACCGCTTAATCCGATCATGGCTATTACTACAACTGCAAGAAGGATACTTAGCTTTGTTCTGACTTTCAGATTTTTCATAAGATTTTCCTCTATTAAACATATAAATATATGGTTTTGGGAAAAAGAAACACCCAATGACTAGAAGATATTTCGGGTTTTTGGCCATAATTATTTAGCGGCTGAAGATTATTTTTTTAAGTTAAAAAATAGACTGTGCAATGACCCAAAAGAGCTTTTGGCATCAGGTGCATCATATATATTAGTGATGGTAGTAACAGCCAGGGGATACATTATCTAAAAGTTATTGTTAGAGCCTTTGTTGTGATATACTATTTAAAGTATTGTGCTTAACATGCATATCAGGGAGGTTCAAGATGGATATCGCACTTAAAATCACACAGGAGCTTGGCGTTAACAAATGGCAGGTAGAAGCGGCCATTAAGCTTATCGATGAAGGTAATACCATACCTTTTATTTCCAGATATAGGAAAGAAGTAACAGGTTCACTTAACGATGAGCAGCTCCGTAACCTTGATGAGAGGCTCAAATACTTAAGGGGCCTTGAGGACAAGAAGCAGACTGTCCTTGCGTCCATAGAAGAGCAGGGTAAGCTCACAGAAGAACTTAAGAACAAGATCATAGCAGCAGAGACTATAGTAGCTGTTGATGACTTGTATCTTCCATATAGACCTAAGAGAAAGACAAGGGCAAGCGTAGCAAGAGAAAAGGGTCTTGAGAAGCTTGCTGATATCATAAGACAGCAGAAGATCTCTATAGATGAACTTATAGTAAAGGCAGGAGAGTTTGTCACATCAGGTGATGTACCTGCAGATAAAGAAGTCAAGAATGTCAAGGAAGCCCTTCAGGGTGCCAAGGATATAATCGCAGAGGAACTGTCTGATAATGCAGATGTTCGCACTTATATCCGTGAAGCTACTATGCAGGAAGGCCTTATATCATCTACTGCCAAGGATGATAAGGCGGAGAGTGTATATGAGCAGTATTATGCTTATGAAGAGCCTGTAAGCAAGATCGTAGGACACAGAGTCCTTGCTCTTAATAGAGGAGAAAAAGAGAAATTCCTTAATGTTAAGATATCTGCTCCTGTAGACAGGATTCAGATGTTCCTTAATAAGACTCTTAGTCCTGATGGAGAGACTCCTCTATCTCCTGTAATAGCAGAGATATGTCAGGATGCATATGATCGTCTTATAGCTCCTGCTATCGAAAGAGACATAAGGAATGAACTTACAGAAAAAGCTGAGGATTCTGCAATCACAGTATTTGGTAAGAACCTCCAGCAGCTTCTCATGCAGCCACCTATTGCGGGTAAGACTGTACTTGGCTGGGATCCTGCTTTTAGAACAGGTTGTAAGCTTGCAGTAGTAGATCCTACAGGTAAAGTTCTGGATACTAAGGTTATTTTCCCAACAGCACCTCAGAACAAGGTAGATGAGGCTAAATTTGAACTCAAGAAGCTTATCAAGAAGTATGGCATAGACCTTATCTCAGTTGGTAATGGTACAGCATCCCGTGAGTCGGAGCAGGTTATAGTAGAACTTATCAAAGAGGTCGATACCAATCTTCAGTACGTTATAGTTAATGAGGCCGGAGCTTCCGTATACTCTGCAAGTAAGCTTGCTACAGAAGAGTTCCCTCAGTTCGATGTAGGCCAGAGGTCTGCAGCATCTATAGCAAGACGTCTTCAGGATCCTCTTGCAGAACTTGTTAAGATAGATCCTCAGTCTATCGGCGTAGGTCAGTACCAGCATGACATGAACCAGAAGAAGCTCGCAGAAGCACTTGGCGGAGTTGTAGAAGACTGCGTTAACAAGGTAGGCGTAGATCTTAATACAGCATCTGCACCACTTCTTACATATATATCAGGTATCAGCAAGCCTATTGCCAAGAATATTGTTGAGTATAGAGAGAAGAACGGCAGATTCACATCCCGTGAACAGCTCCTTAATGTACCTAAGCTCGGACCGAAGGCTTATGAACAGTGTGCAGGATTCCTCAGGATCCATGATGGAGACAATCCTCTTGATGATACTTCAGTTCATCCTGAGACATATGAAGCTACCAGAAAGCTCATGGAGAGACTTGGAATCACTATGGATGATGTCAGAGAAGCTCAGAAGCAGGCAGCAAAGAGCATAGCTCCCGGAGCACAGAAAGCCAAGGCTTCTGACAATAAGGCTTCCAAGCAGGGATCTAAGAATGACAACCGCCGCAGAAATGAAAATAAAGTCGTAATAAGAAATACAGGAACAGCAATGGGCGCGGCTCTTGCAGCAGCATTTGGCACAGCATTTGTTGCTGATGGATCATCGGACAACAAGAAAAGCTCAGGTTCAAAAGGCGGATCAGCAAGTGCAAATAATGGCAGCAGCGTATCATCTTCCAAAGGCACAGCAGGATCTCTTTCTGCAAAGCTTGGAGATAAGGCTAAGCTTGCAGCAGATCTTGGAATAGGTGAGATCACTCTTACAGATATCGTATCTGAGCTTGAAAAGCCAAGCCGTGACCCTCGTGAGAGCATGCCGGCACCAGTCCTTCGCTCAGATGTAATGGATATGAAGGACTTAAAGCCCGGAATGATCCTTAAGGGAACAGTACGTAACATAGTAGATTTCGGTGCCTTTGTTGATATAGGTGTGCATCAGGACGGACTTGTACATATATCTCAGATCACAGACCGCTATATTAAGCACCCTCTGGAGGCTGTGAGCGTTGGCGATATCGTCGAAGTTCAGGTTATAGAGGTTGATATTAAGAAGCAGAGAATCGGACTTACAATGAAGATCAAGAACCAGAGCAAGTAAGCTTTGGATAGAGGGATATGAGAAAACAAATCTTATCTGCGTTAATAATCATAACAGTTTTGTTCACAGAGTTGTCTTTTGCAAGTAAAGGCAGCTCTATGGATGATACTATTGCCAGCATGCAGGAAGAGGAAGCCAAGACTCAGGAGAAGATATCTGATCTTGAGAAGCAGACTCAGGAAACTCAGAATGCTATAGATGAGCTCAATGAGCAAAAAGAGCAGACACAGAACAATGTATCATCTCTTCAGAATCAGAAGTCTCAGCTGCAGGATACTGTAGATGACTATTCTGACAAGCTTGAAACGCTCAGCGCTGAGATCACAGAGACAGAGAGTGCCATGGCAGAAGTTTCAGCTCAGATCATTGCACTAAATGAAGACCTTCAGGCTGCGGAGACTCTTAGAAAAGAGCGATATGAAAGCCTTAAAAAGCGTATGCAGATGACATACGAAAGAGGCGGTGATGAAAGTCTTCTTTTGATCCTTTTTGACTCAACATCACTTCAGGACTTCCTGACCAAATATGAATATATCAATGATATAGTAGCCTACGACCAGATGAAGATGGAAGAATATCAGGCTCTCGTAGACAGCATAGCTGCGCAGATAGCGGAGATAGAGAAAAAAGAAGCAGAGCTCGATGAATATCAAACGCAGCTTGATGAAAAGCATGAAGAGCTTGCTGATCTGACAGATACGGTAATGGGGCAGCTGTCTTCTACCAACAGTACCCTTTCTTCTGAAAGAAGTAAGCTGGATGATTATGACAAGCAGTTATCCGATCTTGATGAAAAGATGAAGTCCCTTGAATCCCAGACAGCAGCTGCTCAGGCAGAACTTGCCAAGCAGATAGCAGAAAGACTTGCTCTTACCAAGGAAGATACATCAGGTTCATACAGCGCTTCTGCATCAGAGCTTGAATGGCTTGCTGCAACAATACAGGCAGAAGCAGGAGGCGAGTCCTATACGGGTAAGCTTGCTGTAGGCTCTGTTATCATGAACAGGGTTAAGAGTTCGGCATTCCCTAATGATATTGTAAGTGTTATAACCCAGACCAATCAGTTCGCATCCTACAGGTCAGGTAAGGTTGAACTTATCATATCGGCTGGTCCCAATTCCACCTGCATTCAGGCAGCTCAGGAAGTTCTGGGCGGAGCCCGTGTGGGCGACTATCTCTTCTTCATGACCCAGTATTGGGCTGACTATTACGGGATCAGTGAATATACCATGATAGGTAACCATGCATTCTTCTACCGCTGGGTTACCAACAAGAAGTCAGAAGAACAGAGCACTCCGGATACAAGTACTTCGGAACAGAGTGAACCTGCAGATAATACTCAGGATAGCGGATCACAGGATGCACTTCCGGAGGACAATGCTGTACCTGAAGCTACTCCCGAAGATAATGGTGAAGGAGATGGCGGATCAGAAGGCGATGGCGGATCAGAAGGCGATGGGCAAAAAGGATCTGGTGATGGAGAAAACACGCAGTGATATCACGTAATATGTATAAAATATATAGTGATAGATCTGATTGAATGGATAAAAACGGAAAATTGTCTATTGATATATAAGAAAATGTATTGTACTATATGTGTGAATGACTAAGAATAAGTTATTCACACATATTTTTAATTCTCTTATTCAGAGTGGTGGAGGTACATAGGACCTGTGAAGCCACGGCAACCCCTTGATCATATCAGGAAGGTGCCAACCTGAGCGTGCAAATTACGAGCAATAAGAGGATCTGAGACCAATATCAGTTCCGCTTGTTTGTGCACGCAACAAGCGGATTTTTTGTGCGCTAAATAGCGCGGTGTGTTTACACACAGAAAGGAAAACTAATGGATAAGTTTATTTTCACTTCCGAGTCAGTTACAGAAGGACATCCGGATAAAATCTGTGATAACATCTCTGATGCTATCCTTGATGCCTGCATAGCACAGGATCCTATGAGCCGTGTAGCTTGCGAGACAGCAACATGCACAGGTTTCGTTCTCATCACTGGTGAGATCACAACTAAGGCAGTAGTTGACTATGCCAAGATCGCTAGAGAGACAATCTGCGAGATCGGTTATGACAGCTCAGCTAAGGGCTTTGATGGTAACACATGTGCTGTACTTGTAGCACTTGATCAGCAGTCAGCTGATATCGCTATGGGTGTTGATAAGGCTCTTGAAGCTAAAGAGAACCAGATGACAGATGAGCAGCTTGAAGCTATCGGTGCCGGAGATCAGGGTATGATGTTCGGTTATGCTACAAACGAGACAGAAGAATACATGCCATACGCTATCAGCCTTGCACACAAGCTTACCAAGAAGCTTACAGAAGTTAGAAAGAACGGAACACTTGATTACCTTAGAGCAGATGGTAAGAGCCAGGTATCTGTTGAGTATGATGAGAATGGTAAGGTTAAGAGACTTGAAGCTATCGTTATCTCAACTCAGCATGATGAAAAGGTTACCCAGGAACAAATCCACGCTGATATCAAGAAGTATGTTATCGACGCAGTTGTTGATGCAGCTATGGTTGATGCTAACACCAAGATCTATATCAATCCTACAGGACGTTTTGTAATCGGCGGACCTCAGGGTGATGCCGGTCTTACAGGTCGTAAGATCATTGTTGATACTTATGGCGGAGCAGCTCGTCACGGCGGCGGTGCTTTCTCTGGTAAGGACTGCACTAAGGTTGACCGCAGCGCAGCATATGCAGCAAGATACGTTGCTAAGAATATCGTAGCAGCAGGTCTTGCAGACAAGGCTGAGATCCAGCTTTCATATGCTATCGGTGTAGCACAGCCTACATCTGTTCTTGTAGATACATTCGGAACAGGTAAGGTTTCTAATGAGAAGCTTACAGAGGCTGTTCGTAAGGTATTCGACCTTCGTCCTGCTGGAATCATCAAGATGCTCGACCTTCGCCGTCCAATCTACAAGCAGACAGCAGCTTACGGCCACTTCGGACGTAACGACCTTAATCTTCCTTGGGAGCAGACTGATAAGGTAGAAGAGCTCAAGGCAGCAGTTAATGCATGATCAGCTTGATTAAAAATAGAAATAAAAAAATGTAATAATATAAAAAGCGTCCCCCTTAAGGATCTGATTTTCCTTAAGGGGGACGCTTTCATTAACTGCTAATAGTATAAGGCAGGTGTCAAAAGTCCCGTCAAACCCTTATGTCATCTGTACATTTTCACTTCCAAATTTATCCTGCAGCATGGTCATGACTTCTTCTCCCGCATTGAATTTGATGCCGGGATATTTCTTCATCTGTTTGGTGTCTTTGAGGTAGGCGATTATAGAATCTTTACCGCCGTGACCTTCTATGATGCTGAGCATTTCTTTTTCGCTTATATCAAAAGCTTCCCTGTTTGCAAACTGAACCCATACTGTTCGTGGGATCTCTTCAAAGGTCATGACTTTGTCAGCCATGAGTTTGGCGTCTTTTTCATCTTCGACGGATACATGGCCTTCGATTATTACGTGGGCATCTTCTGATAGCTTCATGGCAGCACGCTCATAGATCTTAGGGAATACTATGACTTCTACAGCGCCTGTCAGATCTTCGAGTGTTACGAATGCCATCATTTTATCATTTTTGGTATACTTAGTCCTTCTGTCTGTGACCATGCCGGCAAGAGTTACCTTTTGTCCTTCTGTAACTTTAGGTGTTCCTGTTTCCTCATCGAGATAGAAATCTGTTGTGAGGTTTGTAGAGTGTTTTTTCATAAAAGAGGCATAGGCTTCAAGCGGGTGACCACTTACATAAAAGCCCAGGACTTCTTTTTCAAAATTAAGGAGCTCTTCCTTATCAAACTCGCCTACATCAGGAAGCGGTATCTCGAACTGGTGCTTTTCTTCAGGTGCTGCAAAATCAAAAAGCGACATCTGACCTGCCATTGTGTTCTTGTTGTTATGGAGGGAGTCCATGATCTGCATGTATACATACATGTACTGGCGTCTTGTTCCTCCGAGGCAGTCAAGGGCGCCGGACTTGATGAAAGCTTCTACGGCTCTCTTATTCATCTGGCCATCACCGGACATCCTTGTGAGGAAGTCATTAAGGCTTCTGAACTTGCCGTTTAAGTGTCTTTCTGCTACTACAGCTTCTATGACAGGAGTTCCGACTGATTTGATTGCGGTAAGAGCGTATAATATCGCCTTGTGCTTGTGGTTGTCTAAAGAGGCCACGTTCATAGCTTTAGAGGAATGCTCTTCATTAGGGGATGCAGCGTTCTTAGTCGAAGAGGTGGCACTTTCATCTGTATCCTCGTAGGTACAAACTGAGAATCCCACTTCTCCCTGGTTAATATCAGGAGCAAGGATTTCTATTCCCATAGAGTGGCATACGGATATGTAATACGAAACCTTGGAAGGTACGTCTATTACTGATGTCATAAGGGATGCCATAAATTCTACAGGATAGTAGTATTTGAGCCAGGCTGTCTGCATGGCTACAACTGCGTAGCAGGCGGCATGGGACTTGTTAAATGCATATTTGGCAAAGTCCATCATGGAGTCGTAAATCTTGTTGGCAACATCTGTAGATATACCTTTTGAAGCACATCCGGGAACCCCTTCTTCGGGATTGCCGTTTACGAAGTTGTTCCTTTCAACTTCCATGACATGCTGCTTCTTCTTACTCATGGCACGTCTTACAAGGTCTGCTCGTCCCAGAGTATAACCTCCAAGCTGCTGTACTATCTGCATTACCTGCTCCTGATAGACGATACATCCGTAAGTTGGCTTTAAGATGGATTCAAGCTCAGGAGTGTCATAGGTTATGGATGACTGGTCGTTTTTGCCCTGGATATATTTAGGAATGAAATCCATCGGACCCGGGCGAAATAGGGATATACCGGCTATGACATCTTCAAGTGATCTTGGCTTTAGTTCCTTCATGAATGACTGCATGCCGCCAGATTCCAGCTGGAAGATACCATCTGCATGACCGCTTCCTATAGATGCAAGGACCTTGGGATCGTTGTAGTCTATGTTGTCGATATCTATATAATTCTTATCACCTTTTTGGGCTCCAATAGAAGCGTTGGCTGCATTAACTGCATCTTTTATTACAGTTAGGGTTCGAAGCCCCAGAAAGTCCATCTTAAGAAGGCCCAGCTCTTCGATGGTAGTCATCGTGAACTGAGTTGTTATGGAACCTTCGGCTGATCTTGAAAGAGGGATCAGGTCTTCGGCATTTTTGGAGCAGATAACTACGCCTGCAGCATGGATCGAAGTATGCCTTGGAAGGCCTTCAAGTTTTCTGCACATTTCAAGAAGGTCATGAGCCTGGTCGTTTTCTTCGTATTCTTTTCTAAGTTCAGGATTCATCTCAAGAGCTTTATCAAGTGTTATCTTAAGCTCCATAGGAACCATTTTGGACAGGGTATCAGCATAGGCATAAGGGATATCCATAGCTCTTGCGACGTCTTTGATTACGCCTCTTGCAGCCATGGTTCCAAATGTTATGATCTGGACTACTTTATCTTTGCCATACTTTCTTGTCACATGATCTATAACGTCTTGGCGGCGTGTATATTCGAAGTCCACATCTATATCAGGCATGCTGACACGTTCCGGGTTAAGGAATCTTTCGAAGAGAAGATCATACTTAACAGGGTCTATATTAGTTATATGCATGCAGTAGGATACGACAGATCCTGCGGCGGAGCCTCTTCCCGGGCCTACCGCGATGTCATGCTCTCTTGACCAGTTGATGTAGTCCCATACAATGAGGAAGTAATCAACATAGCCCATCTTCTTGATGACAGACAGCTCGTAGTCAAGCTGCTTTCTGACTGTTCCGTCGTCATCAGGATATCTTTCTTTTAATCCGTCATCACAGAGCTTATTAAGGTATGTCCATGAATCGTAGCCTTCCGGTACATCGAAATGTGGGAGCTTGGTTACACCGAACTCTATCTCGACGTTACATCTGTCAGCTATTATCTGTGTGTTATCTATAGCTTCCTGAGCGTATGGGAAGAGGGCTCTCATCTCGTCTTCGCTCTTAACATAGTAGTCAGGCTTGCCGCTCATCCTCATACGGTCTTCGTCAGATACCTTGCGCTGCGTCTGTATGCACAAAAGTACGTCCTGAGCAGCAGCGTCTTCAGATCTTGTATAGTGGCAGTCGTTGGTTGCAACAAGTGGGATGTCCAGCTGCCTTGACATACGAAGTAGAGCATTGTTGACATCTGCCTGCTCCGGGATTCCGTGATCCTGCATCTCAAGGAAGAAGTTGCCGTGCCCGAAGATATCGTCATACTCTTTGGCAATTTCTACAGCCTTTTCATAGTTGCCTGATGTGATGGCCCTTGGGATAGCACCTGCAAGGCAGGCAGACAGGCATATGATGCCTTCGTGGTACTGCTTTAGAAGCTCTATATCAACTCGGGGCTTATAATAATAGCCTTCTGTAAAACCTCTGCTTACGATATGCGACAGGTTCTCATAGCCTTTGTTATTCTCTGCCAGAAGGATCAAGTGGAAGTATCTGTCTTCGCTTGAAGTATCCTTGTCAAAACGTGATCCCGGAGCTACATATACCTCGCATCCTATGATCGGCTTTATGCCGTTTGCTCTTGCTTCTTTATAGAAATCTATAACGCCGTACATGACGCCGTGGTCTGTGATGGCACCGGCGCTCATGCCTAGCTCTTTTAATCTTTTTACATATTCAGTTATCTTGTTGGCCCCGTCCAAAAGCGAATATTCAGTGTGGACGTGCAGATGTGTAAATGCCATATAAATCTCCCATTAGCTACTTGTAGACCTAATGGTATAATCATAACATATTTTTGAGTTTTTCATTGCAAGAAGAACCTTGTTGCGATAAACTTATAAAGAAGTATTTTTTGGAATTTATATTGATATTTTTTTGTCAAACTTCTAAAAGAAATTGGCTAGGAAGTATTGAAAGGAAGCATGGATTATGGCAAAAGAGATTAAGAAGATTGGCGTACTTACCAGCGGTGGTGATGCTCCGGGTATGAATGCTGCCATAAGAGCAGTAGTACGTAAATCAATCGCAAACGGACTTCAGGTAGTTGGAATCAAAAAAGGTTATCAGGGACTTCTTAATGAAGAGTTCATAGATATGGACCGTCATTCTGTTTCAGATATCATCCAGAGAGGTGGTACAGTCCTCGGAACTGCCAGATGTATGGAGTTCAAGACTGAGGAAGGTCAGCAGAAGGCAGTTGAGATCTGCCACCAGTATGGTATCGACGGTGTCATCGTAATAGGCGGTGACGGATCTTACAGAGGTGCTCAGAAGCTTTCACAGCACGGCATCAATACAATCGGTATACCGGGTACTATCGACCTGGATATCTCATGTACAGATTATACTATCGGTTTCGATACAGCTATCAACACAGCTATGCAGGCTATCGATAAGGTTCGTGATACATCATCTTCACATGAGAGATGCTCTATCATCGAGGTTATGGGTCGTCACGCAGGTTATATCGCACTTTGGTGTTCTATCGCTAACGGCGGTGATGATATTCTCATTCCTGAGAAATATGACTTCAACGAGCAGAAGGTTATCGACAACATCATCGACAACCGTAAGAGAGGTAAGACTCACCACATCATCATCAATGCTGAGGGTATCGGACATTCAACATCTATGGCTCGTCGTATCGAGGCAGCTACAGGTATTGAGACAAGAGCTACTATCCTTGGTTACATGCAGCGTGGTGGTTCACCTACATGTAAGGACCGTGTATACGCTTCTATGATGGGTGCATACGCAGCAGATATCATGACTCAGGGTAAGACCAATAGAGTTGTCGGATATCGTGATGGTAAGTTCCAGGATTTCGATATCGAGGAAGCTCTTAACATGGAGAAGTCAATCGACGAGTACATGTATCAGATAGCAAGAATCCTCTAATATTTATGTTTAAAACTTCAGGACACCGGAGCAATCCGGTGTCTTTTGTGAATATGGGGTTATCGGGGGGATTCCTGAGGGCTGGCAGTTTATAAATGATTATTGTGTCAAAAAGGATTTCAACTTCAAGGCATGATATCTGAAATAATATATTCCGTGATCAAAACTCGCTTCGCTCAGACATGTGGATCCCTTGCAGAATATATTATTTCATCTATCAAGCTCTTGAAGTTGGAAATTCTTTTTAAGACACAAAAATCATTTATAAACTGCCAGTCCTCAGGAATCTTCAACGCGTAAGCAGCATAATATGTGTGCGCGGTTTGAGATAATAAGATATTATATTAATGAAATAGTATTTTGAAATAAGCTGTATCCATGAAAACGGATAGTTTAAAAATTTTTAAACGGAGTCATATGATAAGCAGTCCATCTAATGAAAAAGTAAAAAGAATAGTAGCATATAATGCCAAGAATCGTCTTCGGAAAGAGGATAAAGTTTTTATTGTTGAAGGAATAAGGATGCAGGTGGAGATACCGGCGGAGCTTATTCTTGAGACATATGTGTCCGAATCTTTTTTGGATAAGGCATCGGGAAGTGATAAAGAATATTTGATGAGTCTTCCTAATGGATATGAAGTGGTGACGGATCAGGTGTTCAAGAAGATGTCTGATACCAAGGCGCCGCAGGGGATTCTTTCTCTTGTTAAGCAGCTTGAATACGAAGATAATGACCTCTTCGTTTCAGCCAAAAACAGAGATGGATCAAGTACAGGGCAGGCACCTATGATTCTGATTCTTGAAGGCATTCAGGATCCTGGAAACCTTGGCACGATCTTTAGAAGTGCTGAAGGAGCCGGCGTTACCGGTATATATATGAGCAGCGACTGCGCTGATGTATACAACTCTAAAGTTGTAAGATCCACGATGGGAGCTATATTCCGTCAACCTTTCAGGTATACAGACGATCTTCTTGGAACTATAAATATGTTGAAAGATAAAGGCATCGTAAGCTATGCTGCTCATCTTAAGGGCACTAAAAACTACGACGAGCTTGATTATACAAAAGGAACAGCATTTCTTATAGGTAATGAAGGTAATGGCCTTAGTAAAGAAATCGCAGATGCGGCAGATGAGTATCTGCTGATACCTATGCTGGGTCAGGTGGAGTCCATGAATGCGGCAACATCTGCAGCACTACTTGGATTTGAAGCAGCAAGGCAGAGACGAATTGGTTAAATAAGAAAACTGCCCGGTTGTATTACAGAGATGGCAATAGTCATAAGTAAAAACAACCGGGATTAAGTTAATACAAAAGGTATATAAGGAGGCAAGCAATGGTTATAGGTTTTATCGGACTTGGAAATATGGCTAAGGCCATGATTGGTGGCATCTTAAAGAAGGATATCGTATCCTGTGAAGATATAATCGGTTCAGCTGCTACTAAGAAGACCTGCGAGAAAGTAAGCGAGAAATTCGGGATTCAGACAAGAGATTCCAATCGCAAGGTAGCAAAGGAAGCAGATGTTATAATCCTTGCGGTTAAGCCTCAGTACTTCACTCAGGTCATCGCTGAGATAATGGATGATGTTGATGAAGACAAGCTTGTGATATCTATTGCTGCAGGTAAGACTCTTAAATGGATCGAAGGCGCTTTTGAAAAGAGGGTCAAGCTTATCCGTGTTATGCCTAATACACCTGCCCTTGTAGGCGAAGGATGTACAGCGGTTTGTCGTAACGAGCTTGTATCTGATGAAGAGCTTGCATTTGCCATGACTATATTCGAAAGCTTCGGACAGGCAAGTGTTGTCAATGAGAATCTTATGGACGTAGTAGGTGGTGTCAGCGGATCAAGCCCTGCATATGCATTCATGTTCATAGAGGCAATGGCTGATGCAGCCGTAGAAGGCGGAATGCCAAGGAAGCAGGCTTATCAGTTTGCTGCACAGTCCCTTCTTGGAAGTGCCAAGATGGTACTTGAGACCGGCAAGCACCCCGGAGAACTCAAAGATATGGTATGTTCACCCGGTGGTACTACGATAGCAGCAGTTAGAGTCCTTGAAGAGAAGGGATTCAGAGGTGCTGTGATCGATGCTATCAAGGCCTGCATAGATAAGACTAAGCAGTTATAATATGTATAGCTCCCTAGTGTACTGACTTGTTCGGCTGAAAATAAAGAGAATACAAATTAAGCCGGTCTTAATAATTCTAAAAAATGGTAATATAACTACATAAAAACCTTTAACTATATTATTGGAAAATGGCCCACAAAACCCTTTGAAATCAAGACAAATCCAGATTGGAAGCCATTGTGCGGGAACTCTCGATTTGACAAAGCTGTGTCCAAATGTTAAGATGTCTCTTGTGGATTTTTAAAAGAAAATTAACAAAAAATCCATAAGAGGGACAAAGCTTATGAAAAAGAAGAGAGCGAGTGTTCTTCTCACGAGCCTTTTGCTGGCAGCTTTAATGCTCACACCCGATTTGGGAATAACAGCTAAGGCCGGTGGGGTTGGTGTAGCTTCTGTGATTGGTGCATCCGATGAAGATGATCAGGATGAAATTGAAAAAGCGCAGGAATCAGCACAAGCTATTCAGGAGAACGCAGAGAAGACAGATGGTGCAGGTACATCATATGTCGCAGGGTACAGCTCAGATCTGGTCATGGCCAATGTCAGTAAGACACTAAATGTCAGAACCGAACCGAGCGATAGTGCGGAGAAAGCCGGAGTACTTTATAAGGACTGTGGCGGACGCATTCTGGAACAGAAGGACGGATGGACTAAAATAGAATCAGGTGATCTGGTAGGATGGGCAGATGATGATTATCTTCTCTTTGGTGAGGATGCCAAAGAGCTTGCTTCTGAAGTTGGAAGTGAAGTCATAACTGTAACTACCAATGCTCTTTATGTAAGAAGTGAGGCAACTACTTCTTCAGATTCTCTTGGAGTTATAACAAAGGGCGATCAGCTGGATATAATCGAAGATCTTGGAAATGGCTGGATCAGCGTTGAATACGACGATGAAGAAGGCTATGTACAGGCTAAATATGTAACTACGGATTTCAGACTTGATGCCGGAGAGACTCTTGCTGCTATCAAGCTTCGTGAAGAGGAAGCCAAGAAGGCCGAGATGACACGTCAGCGTGAAGCTGTACAGGCAGATGGCGACGAAGTTAAGCTCCTTGCTGCGCTTATTCAGTGCGAGGCAGGCAACCAGCCATATGAAGGCAAGGTAGGCGTCGGAGCAGTTGTTATGAACCGCGTCAAGAGTGCTGCATATCCTAATACAATATATGACGTTATCTACGCTTCAGGCCAGTTCACACCTGCCCTTAACGGCAAAGTGGCTGAGGTCTATAATAGTGGCAAGATAAG
This sequence comes from Butyrivibrio sp. TB, assembly GCF_900110805.1. Taxonomy (NCBI): domain Bacteria; kingdom Bacillati; phylum Bacillota; class Clostridia; order Lachnospirales; family Lachnospiraceae; genus Butyrivibrio; species Butyrivibrio sp. TB. The sequence goes on from NZ_FOER01000004.1 coordinate 40,462, forward strand.
CGATAGCTGTATGCAGGCAGCGCAGGCTGCTATCAACGGTGAGACTACCGTAGGCGGAGCTACCCATTTTAAGCGTGTAGGTCACCACGACGGTGGTTACGTAATACAGGATCACGTATTCTGGTAAAACTAAATATTTATCCGGATGCTACATAAGCGACGGATCATGGCTCTCCTGCTAAGATGATGGCAGGGGAGTTTTTATATAACTCTCACTTGTATGCAGGCCAATCCAGGTAGCTTTAGTATATAAGCATTTGACATAGTCTACTATTTGGATTGATTGTATATTTTAGATATCTAATGTGCGAAAAGAGCAAATTAGAATATGCTAAAACTGACTTGTTATATATTTATCATAAGGGCAGTTTAGGGTATACTATAGAAAAACAGAGAGATTCCTGAAGCTGTCTTTTGGGAGAAAGGAGTTTTGCATGGAGATAAATATGGTTGTTGTCTGGCTGGTACTGCTTCTTGTATGTATCATAGTTGAAGCGGCAACAGCATCTCTTGTCAGTATCTGGTTTGCTTTTGGGTGCCTTGTTGCAGCTGTTATGGCTCAGATAGGAGTTCCGATATTTGCTCAGGTAGTTGCTTTTACGATCGTATCAGCTCTTATCATGGCAGTGATAAGACCTATCGCCAAAGAGCATTTTGGTAATAAGACGGTTGAGACCAATGCTGGAAGCCTTGTAGGCAAGCATGCAAGAGTAACATCTGATATAGACAATCAGCAAGGATTAGGCCAGGTCAATGTTGAAGGTATGGACTGGTCTGCAAGATCAACTTTTGACGAAGTTAAGATATCCGCCGGACAAACTGTTATAATAAAAGCTATCGACGGTGTAAAACTTATAGTAGAAAAAGCAAACACAAATTAAGGAGGAGAACTATGACAGGAATAGTAATTGCTATTATTTTAATCATCATCGTAATTCTTTTAGCATCATGCTTTAAGATCGTTCCACAGTCTTATGAATATGTAATTGAGAACCTTGGTACTTACAAATGTACCTGGAAAGCCGGAATTCATTTCCTTGTACCTTTCTTCGAAAGAGTTGCCAAGAGAGTTAACTTAAAAGAGCAGGTGTGTGACTTCCCACCTCAGCCTGTTATCACAAAAGATAACGTTACAATGCAGATCGACTCAGTAGTATTCTTCATGATCACAGATCCTAAGCTTTATACATATCGCGTAGAGAATCCGATCATGGCTATTGAGACTCTCACAGCTACAACACTTCGTAACATCATAGGTGATATGGAACTCGACCAGACACTTACAAGCCGTGAGACTATCAATACTCAGATGAGATCACTTCTTGATATTGCTACAGATCCTTGGGGCATCAAGGTTACAAGAGTAGAGCTTAAGAACATCAACCCTCCTGTTGCAATAAGAGATGCGATGGAGAAGCAGATGAAAGCAGAGCGTGAGAGACGTGAAGCTATCCTCCGTGCAGAAGGTGAGAAGAAGTCAACAGTCCTTGTAGCAGAAGGTAAGAAGGAATCACAGATCCTTGAAGCTGAAGCTAAGAAGCAGGCTACAATCCTTGCAGCTGAAGCTCAGAAGGAGAAAGAGATCCGCGAAGCAGAAGGTCGTGCTCAGGCTATCCGTGCTGTACAGGCTGCTAATGCAGAAGGTATCCGTATGATCAAAGAGGCAGGAGCTGACGAGTCAGTTCTTACTATTAAGTCTTTGGAGGCTTTTGAAAAGGCTGCTAACGGCAATGCTACCAAGATCATCATCCCTTCAGAAATCCAGGGTCTTGCAGGACTTGCAACCTCTTTCAAAGAGATCGTTAAGGATGATTCCAAGAAATGATTAGACTGGAATAAAAAGATCATTCTAAGAAATGATTAGATTGGGATATAAAGATCATTCCGGGAAATAATTATATTAGGATGTGAAGATCATTCCGAGAATTATCATATTGGAATGTAAAGATGATTCCATATAAAGAATAATATTGATATTGTTAAAAGGTTTCAGGCTTTGGCTTGAAACCTTTTTGTTTTATAAAAAATTGCATATATGCAAACATAAAAAGCTTCCGATCTGTCAATGCTATACTCAGCATAAATCAAGCAGGCGGAGGTTTTTGTATGAATGAAAAGGGAATAAAAAAGGGAATAAAAAAGGGAATAAAAAAGGGAATAAAAAAGAATGAAGCACTTCTCTGGCTGGGAAGCTGGACTTCAAAATTTGGAAATATTGTATTCGACTATGCTAATAGTATAAGCATCGTAAGCTTTTTTGCCGGAAAGCCTATAGTAATGGCCTTGTATCAAAGCTCAGAAACGATAATCCAGATCATATTCAATCTTGTGGGCGGAGTTAAGGCTGACAATGGCAACAGGAAGAGGCTTGTCGTTATAACAGATATACTGGCAGCTCTTATATGTTTTGTCCTTAGCTTTTTGATTGATTCCGGAAGGATGGCTATGGCAATAATAGCTGCCAATGCTCTGCTGGCTCTTGTATATGCCTTTAATTCACCAACATATAAATCACTTGTCAGAGAGATGATCTATAAAGATCGTATAGGCTTTTTTAATTCAATAGCTCATGCAGGGAGCGAGATCATAGGTATTACGGGGCCTATACTAAGTGTAGGTCTTGTGGCTGTGATAGGAACAAGGGGAGCTCTTTTGTTTGATGCTATGACATTTTTGGTATCAGCACTTCTTGAATGCTGCCTTGTAAGAGTTGTGGAGACGCCTTCCAAAGTAAGGGGCAGTCAGAATGTGATCACAGATATTATCGAAGGAATAAAGTATCTTTTAAGTGAGAGACAGATCTTCTTTCTGGTCATACTTTCTGCACTTGTTAATTTTTTCCTTGCAGGATACAATCTGTTACTGCCATATACGGATGTGATGTACAAGGGGATCTTTGATAATTTCTATAGTAAAGCTCTTGCTATGGAAGCGGTTGGAGGGATACTTGGATCTTTAGTTATCTCTAAAGTGGCAGACAGGTTCAAAGATAATGTTTATATCATGATACTGTTTTTGTCAGGAACGGGTATTGCTATGCTGGCTGAACCAATAATAGCACTTTTACAGAATATGTATCTGTGCCTTATCCCTTTTGCGATATTTGGTATATCACTAACAGTTTTCAATATTATATTCATGTCACATGTTCAGGTATCAGTTGACGAGAACTTCCTTGGAAGGGTGTTCAGCATCATCTTCACTGTAGCAGTCTTGTTCATGCCTGTAGGATCATTTTCTTTTTCTGCTTTTGTAGATGCTAAGAGTGTGGGAAGCTTTGCAATAGTCGGAGGCGGCATAGTGATCTTATCACTTATGAGCATTTTCATATTGAAGGCTATCGAAAGAAGAAATGGATAATGGCGAAGATATAATAAACTGCACCGTCTAAGTGGGAAGTTCGAGTAATCAAATATAGTCGGTCATATCTTTGCGATAGTTTTGGGCTAGGTTAAGGCAGCCTAGATAATCGTAGATTTTGATTGCTTCTTCCATGATGCTTTTGCCTTTTTCATGGTCTTCCCATTTGTATATGTACATGCCGAGTAGGAAGTGGTAGAGGTTTCGTTCGTATAGTTTTGTTTCATCGGAGATTAGAGCCGGTATGTTGTCTTTATAGTAGGTGGCGACATCTTTGTTGTTTCTATATACACAGGTTTCGAAGATGTTTAATAGCACTATAGTTGCAAGGTTTTTATTGGCGCCTGTTTTTATGACTTTGTTTAAAACTTCTGTGCCCATCTTGTGTAGAAGAGGGATGTCTATGAACATGTAGATGTTGCCAATCAGTATCAGTTCATAGATATTCCATTCATCTGTTACGAAGAGGTAGTCTGCAATCTCACGTTCATATTCTTTTGGAAAAGGAATGCTTCTGTCACATTTACAGATAAAGCTCTGAGCCAGGATCATATTTAAATGGTATTGGTATACAGATGGATTGCTGCTATATTTCTCTTTTTGTTCTTTATATAAACTTCTGAATCCTTCTATATCTCTTTCATACTCAAGCTTAGATAATTTGGACATGAATTCGATTGTTTCTGACTTTTGATGGCCGTTAAGAGCGCTGAAGAATTCACCGGGTTCTGTCTGTATATTTTTAAGGGCCGATATAAATTTTGATATAGACAGATCTGCTTGTCCTCTTTCAAAACGAGACAGTTGTGACATGGACACGTTTTCATCTGAGGCCTGTTTAAGGCTTATGTGATTATTGATTCTAAGTTCGCGAAAGGTTCTTCCTATTTTTAAAAGACTTTTCATAAAATGTCTCCTGCATTTATGCGTTTTCGGTTATAGTAATAGATTTTGAGGCTGCTGTTTTTGTATAGAGGATAGTCTGAGATGTTTATTTACAGCTGATTATTTTTATCACAAAATCTATAATATATTATACACGGCGTGAAATCAGTGTTTTGATAATTGATGACTTCTTTAACTTAAATTACAGAAACGCGCAGTAAATGCATGTTTTAGCAATTTAAGTTAAAGAATATATATTACTCAAGTTAAGAACAGAGGTGTGAACTTTTGCATACTACATAAATAAATATACAATTACGGGGTTGTTAAAAGTATAATTATGCATTATAATCTTTAATATCTTACAAACGATTTGGCTTTTAGAGATGAAAGGAATAGAGGTTATGGCAGAGATTAACTTACATGGCAGGGATTTTTTGAAACTTTTGGATTTTACTCCCGAGGAGATTGAATATTTATTAGATTTGGCAGCGGACTTTAAGGACAAGAAACAAAAAGGTATTCCTCATAATGAATACCCGACCAAGAATGTTGCTCTTATATTTGAGAAGACATCAACTCGTACAAGGTGCTCTTTTGAAGTAGCAGCACATGATCTTGGAATGGGTTCTACTTATCTTGAGCCGACGGGTTCTCAGATAGGCCATAAAGAGAGTATTGCTGATACAGCAAGGGTTCTTGCAAGCATGTATGATGGAATAGAATACAGGGGTTTTGATCAGGAGATAGTGGAGACTCTTGCCAAGTACTCCAAGGTTCCTGTTTGGAACGGACTTACCAATGAATTCCACCCAACTCAGATGCTGGCAGATCTTCTTACTATAAGGGAACACTTCGGGTATCTAAAAGGTATACATCTGTGCTATCTTGGAGATGCCAGATACAATACAGGTAACTCCTTGATGGTCGCTTGTGCCAAGATGGGTATGCATTTTACTGCTGTTTCTAATAAGAAGTATTTTCCCTCAGAAGATCTTATAAATACATGCAAAGATATTGCAAAGGAAACAGGTGCTGTTATCGACTTCTCAGAAGATGTTATGGCCGCTACTAAGGGCGCAGATGTTATCGCAACTGATATCTGGGTATCTATGGGCGAGCCTGAAGAGGTATGGGAAGAGCGTATCAAGGACTTATCTCCTTATGCTGTTAACAGTAAGGTTATGGCCAATGCAGGTGATAAGGCGGTATTTATGCACTGTCTTCCTTCATATCATGATCTTAATACCAAGATGGGTCAGAAGATCAAGGACAAATACGGACTTGATGAGATGGAAGTTACAGATGAAGTGTTTGAATCAAAGCAGTCACTGGTATTCCAGGAAGCCGAGAACAGAATGCACACTATCAAGGCGGTTATGTACGCGACGATCTGATATTTAGTAGGTGATCTATTATTAGAATTATAAAAAATCCCCTATAAGCGAAGTTGCTTATAGGGGATTTTTGCGTATAATTTTAATGGGATATAGAAGTACATCCTTGTACTTCTAAGAATATCCTAGTTACATCCTGTAACAGGGATATAGAAGTACATCCATGTACTTCAGTTAAAAGAGGTTTTTAACATGCTTGAGATGACAGAAGATAGGATTAGATCTATGCTTACTACAAAGTGGGCTGGACAGAATCTTTATGTAAAGAAGGAAACCGGTTCGACCAATGATGATGCCAAAGAGGCCGGGCAGAAGGGTGAAGACCATGGAACGCTTATAGTTGCTGATATGCAGACTAAGGGACGTGGGAGGAATGGCAGGTACTGGCATACTCCTAAGGAGAAGAATATAGCAATGAGTCTTCTTCTTCATCCTGATTTTTCGCCTGCCAAGGCACCTGAACTTACTATAGTTATGGGGCTTGCTCTTGCTCAGGGGATAGAAGAGGTATGTGGGCATAAGGTAGGTATCAAGTGGCCCAATGATATAGTTCTTGATAAGCACAAGCTCTGCGGGATCCTGACTGAGATGTATCTTCATGATGGCAGATGCGATGTGGTTATAGGTGTGGGCATCAATGTCAATCAGGAGACTTTTGCACCGGATATAGCGGACATGGCCGGATCTCTTTTCACACAGACTGGTATAGAGTATGATAGGAATGAAGTTATCGCTAAGGTAATGAACGCTTTTGAGAAAGATTATGAACTCTTTTTGGAAAATGAGAATCTTAAGTCCCTTAAGGATAGCTATGAAGCACATCTTCTTAACAAGGGAGAAACTGTCAGAGTCCTTGATCCAAAGGGTGAGTATCAGGGTACTGCTCTTGGTATAACTGATACGGGTGAACTGATTGTAGCAAGAGAAGATGGAAATAAGGCTATTATAAATGCAGGCGAAGTCTCAGTCAGAGGCTTGTACGGATATGTATGATTATAATGTCAGTCCTTTTTGGCATAGGCTTTAAGGGTATAACGCAGCTCAGGTGCTAACATTGAGTATAAATAAAAAATGTATAGGAGACCATTATGAACAAAAAACTGGTTCTTGTAGTAGATATTGGAAATACAAATTTTACATTCGGAGCTTTTGAAGGCAAAGAGCAGAAGGCAACCTTCCGCATGATGTCTCAGAATGCGTGCACTTCTGATGAGTATGGAATACAGCTTATCGCAATGCTAAGTGCTAATGGCATTAACAAAGAGGACATTGAAGGTATAATTGTTGCAAGTGTTGTACCTCAGGTGATGCATGCATTCATATCAGCACTTATCAAGTATATAGGAATAAGGCCTTATATAGTAGGCCCTGGAATCAAGACAGGCATCAAGATCACAACAGAGAATCCCAAGGAGATCGGTCCTGACCTTATAGTTGATGCTGTTGCGGGATTCGAGCTTTATGGCGGACCTGTCATGGTCATAGACTTTGGAACAGCTACTACATATGAGATCATCAATGAAAAGGGTGAGTTCTTCACAGGTGTCATCTCTCCCGGTATCAGGATCTCTGCCAAGGCTCTTTGGCAGGATACAGCCAAACTTCCTGAGATCGAGATCAGGAAACCTGCATCAATACTTGCTAAGGAGACTATCTCCAGTATGCAGGCAGGACTTATGTATGGACAAATCGGTCAGACCAAGTATATAATAAGCCGCATGAAAGAAGAGTCAGGTCTGTCTGATATGAAAGTTGTAGCAACAGGCGGACTTGGAAGAGTACTTGTGGATGATATACCGGAGATAGATGTATACAATCCCGCGCTTACTCTTGAAGGACTCAGGATATTATATGAAAAGAACAGAAAAGTAAAACCTACAGAAAGCGATTATGAGGATAATGCAAATTAAAAAAGATAATCGATTTGATGTGGTAAGTGGCATTATTTTTACTTTGGCCACAAGGTTTTGATATGTTCATAGGGCTTTTGATAAGTTCTATACAAAGAGGAATGTTATGAGTAATAAAGATTTTGAACAAAATGATGATAATGTAAATGTAAATTCTGAAGGAATGTCTCCAGATCAGGTGGATGAAGAGATTCATTCTGAAACTCTTGAGGGCAAGAAGAGAAAGCCTCAGCACCTTATTATCAATAAGGAGAGCGGTAAGGTAATAAATGCTGAAACAGGTGAAGAGGTTCAGTCTATTGATATCGTGACCGAGGACGGAATGCTTGGCTCCGTATCATCAACCGGTAGGATCGTCCTGTGCGGTGCTAATGCTTATGAGGAAAAATATTACTTCAATCCTCTTTTTAGAAAGGTCCCTGAAAGTATTCAGAAGGAACTACGCATTATCTGCGTACTTTATACTCAGAATGCAGGCGGTGTCTTCACTATAGAGTTTGAAGAAGACGGAACTATCACCATGGAGACCAATGCTGATGAAGAGGATATTACATATGACGAAGTCAGCGCCGGTCTTCTTATAGGAGAGATCAGAAGACAGCGTCAGGATCTTTTCAGGGCACTTGAGACTTATTACAAGGTTATAGTGCTCCATCATGATGTATCAGAGCTTTTAAGCGAAGATGAAACGGATGATGAGGACTAAAGGATTTAATCTTCGATTAACTCCACAAATGCTTTGCTCGCGACATGAGGTTAAGAATGCAGTATTATCACAAGTTACAGATTGGTAATGTAACTATTCCTAATAATATAATCTTAGGCCCTATGGCAGGTGTATCAGACCTGCCATTTCGTTTGCTGTGCCATGAGCAGGGTGCAGGGCTTGTATGCATGGAGATGGTATCCGGCAAGGCTATCACCTATAAGAACAAAAAGACCGGAGATCTTATGGAGATCCATGAAGGCGAGCATCCTGTATCACTCCAACTCTTCGGATCAGAGCCTGATACTATGGCCAGGGCTGTTACTATGATAAAGGATCGTCCTTATGACATACTTGATATCAATATGGGATGTCCTGTTCCCAAGGTTGTATCTAACGGTGAAGGCTCAGCACTTATGAAAAGTCCATCTTTAATAGAAGAACTGGTAAGAAGTGTAAAAAGCGCCACAGACAGGCCGGTAACTGTTAAGATTCGAAAAGGATTTACCGATAAAAGTGTCAACGCTGTAGAGTGCGCTCTTGCAGCCCAGCAAGGCGGAGCAGATGCAGTAGCTGTTCATGGAAGGACCAGGGAGCAGTACTATAGCGGCAAGGCAGACTGGACTATTATAGCTAAAGTTAAAGAAGCTCTGAGTATACCTGTAATAGGTAACGGAGACATTGTAGATGCAGAATCTGCCAAGCGTATGATAGATGAGACAGGGTGCGATGGCATTATGGTAGCAAGAGCTGCTCAAGGTAATCCCTGGATATTCAGAGAGATAAGCGCAGGACTTAAGGGTGACCCTATCCCGGACAGACCTTCCAAGCATGAAGTATATGACATGATCATGCGTCATGCTGATCTTCAGCTTCAGTACAAGGGCGAGTATATCGGCATAAGAGAGATGAGAAAGCATGTCTCATGGTATACGACAGGATATCCCAATTCCGCCAAGCTAAGAGATGCAGTCAATGCCATGGAAGATATGGATAGTTTAAGGAAGGCTTGCAGGGACGTCTTTTTGGCAGAATAAGTTTAAAAATGCAGGGAATATAGTTTAGGACTTATTCAATCCCAGACTGATCGCGGGATGGTGTTTTATCGGCAAAAAGAAAAATCCTATTGCGTTTTGAAATATATTAATGTAGAATATACGAGTTATATTCTACTTATACGATATTTGACAAAAGTAATGTTTTAAATAAAGATTTTTAGGAGGCGCAAGCAGACCATGGATGAGAAGAAGATTTTAACTTACGAAGGCCTGAAGAAGTACGAGGACGAGCTCGAAAACCTTAAGGTTGTAAAAAGAAAAGAAGTTGCAGAGAAGATCAAAGAAGCTCGTGAGCAGGGCGACCTTTCTGAGAATGCTGAATATGATGCAGCTAAAGATGAGCAGCGTGATATCGAAGCAAGAATCGAAGAGCTTGAGAAGATCCTTAAGAATGCAGAAGTTGTAGTAGAAGAAGAGGTTGATCTTGATAAGATCTCCATCGGCTGCAAAGTTAAGGTTAAGGACATGGAGCTTGACGAGGAAGTTGTTTATAAGATCGTAGGATCATCAGAGGCAGATTCCCTTAAGGGCAAGATCTCTAATGAGTCTCCTGTAGGTAAGGCTCTTATCGGAGCTAAGAAGAACCAGACTGTTAAGGTTGAGACTCAGGTTGGCGTTCTTAAGTTCAAAGTACTTGAGATCGAGCGCCCTCAGATCGCATAAGGATTAACTTGTATTAGGTCGTGTGCATCGGCCTGTAATTGTGTGTGATTCTTGAACTTTTTTCAGAAACGCGTATTTGTGCACGTTTCGTGAGAATATGACTCGAAGTAAAAGTCCTGTGTTATGCACAGGACTTTTGTTGCGTAAATGAGCCTGCATGAATTTAATGCAGGCTGATATAAAAAAGATTCTGTAAGTGAGGTAAGAAATGGCAGATAACAATCAGCAGAACAAGGGCGCTGCTCCCGCAGAAGAGCAGGATGTAGGAAGACTTCGTCAGGTAAGACGAGATAAGCTTAAGGAGTTACAGGATGCCGGCAAGGATCCTTTCCAGATAGTAAAATATGATCAGACACATCACACACAGGAAATTCGTGATAACGCCAAGAAGCTTGAGACAGTTCTTGAAGTAGGAGAAGATGGCAAGACTATAACTCCAAGCAGAGAAGATATCCCTGCAGAGAAGATCGTATCCATCGCAGGTCGTATGATGTCCAAGCGTGTAATGGGTAAGGCATCTTTCTGCAATATTCAGGACAGAGACGGACGTATGCAGGTATATGTATCACGTAACGATCTTGGTGATGAAGCATATGCTGAGTTTAAGCGTATGGATATCGGTGATATCGTAGGAATCAAGGGCTTTGTATTTAAGACCAAGACAGGTGAGCTTTCAGTTCACGCTTTTGAGCTTACACTTCTTTCAAAGTCTCTTATGCCGCTTCCTGAGAAGTTCCACGGCCTTACAGATACAGAGACAAGATATAGACAGAGATATGTTGACCTTATAATGAATGAAGACGTTAAGGAGACATTCAAGAAAAGGTCTGCTATCCTTCGTGAGATCCGTAACTTCTTATCTGGACGTGATTTCATGGAAGTTGAGACACCTATGCTCGTTGAAAACGCTGGTGGTGCCGCAGCAAGACCTTTCATCACACATTACAACGCACTTGGCGAAGATAGAAAGCTCCGTATCTCTCTTGAGCTTTACCTTAAGAGACTTATCGTAGGCGGAATGGAGAGAGTATACGAGATCGGACGTGTATTCCGTAACGAGGGAACAGATCCTCGTCACAATCCTGAGTTCACACTCATGGAGCTCTATCAGGCATATACAGATTATGAAGGAATGATGGAACTTACAGAGTCCATGTTCAAATATCTTGCCCAGACTGTATGTGGTACTACTCAGATCACATACGGCGATAAGGTCATCGACCTTGGTAAGCCTTTCAAGAGACTTACAATGTCAGATGCAGTTAAAGAATATGCAGGCGTTGATTTCGAAACTATCGAGTCTGCAGAAGCTGCAGTAGCACTTGCTAAGGAGAAGGGTCTCGAGATCGAAGCAGGCCACGATACAAAGGGTGATATCCTTAACCTCTTCTTCGAAGAGTTCTGTGAAGACAAGATGATCCAGCCTACATTCATCATGGATCACCCTGTTGAGATCTCACCTCTTACAAAGAGAAAGCCTTCTGATCCTTCAAAGGTAGAGCGTTTCGAGCTTTACATCAACGGATGGGAGATGTGTAACGCATACTCAGAGCTTAACGATCCTATCGATCAGAGAGAGCGTTTCAAGGCACAGGATGCTCTTGCAGCAGCCGGTGATGAAGAAGCTAACCACACAGATGAAGACTTCCTCAATGCTATGGAGATCGGTATGCCTCCTACAGGTGGTATCGGATACGGTATTGACAGACTTTGCATGCTCCTTACCAATGCTCCAAGCATCCGTGACGTACTTCTGTGGCCTGCACTTAAGTCACTTGATCCAAATGCAAGAAAGTCAGCAGAAGCAGAAGAAGAGTCTACGGGATTCTTCACACCTAACAACAAGATTGACTTCTCTAATGTTAAGATTGAGCCTTTATTCGAAGAGAATGTTGACTTCGAGACTTTCTCAAAGTCAGACTTTAGAGCAGTTAAGGTTAAGAACTGCGTAGCAGTACCTAAGTCCAAGAAGCTCCTGCAGTTCACACTTGATGATGGAACAGGAACAGACAGAACTATCCTTTCAGGAATCCATGCATACTATGAGCCTGAAGAACTCATTGGTAAGACACTCGTAGCTATTACAAATCTTCCACCAAGAGCTATGATGGGCATCGAATCATGCGGTATGCTCCTTTCTGCAGTTAATAACAAGAAGGATTCCGAAGAGGAAGAGCTTCACCTTCTCATGGTTGATAACCACATTCCTGCAGGTGCTAAGTTATATTGATAATAGATTTTTGATATAAAAGATAAAAATGACGCCGATACCCTTTTAATAGGGATACGGCGTCATTTTTTTATATACTCATACTCCCGTCATTACAGGATGTAAAAAGGGAATGCACAGAAGTACACGGATGTACTTCTATTCCCGTCATTACAGGACGTAAAAGGGAATGTCCAGAAGTACATGGATGTACTTCTATTCCCGGCTTGATAAGTAAAAGTGCGCATACGTATTAATACATATGAGATTGGCGTCAATTGCAACTTAAACATCCCTGATCGCAACTTAGTACCAAAAGCATTGTAGTAAGGCTTCTTCTAAGATAATCTATGCATATCAGATGACAACAACGCAGAAATACAGTAAAACCTAAATCTTGAAACCGTATTTCTGAAAGATATCTCACAATAAACTCATAAAAGGAGCATACACATGAAGACACTTACACTTACCCAAAACAAGAACAGATTCATCCAGGGACTTGACTTCCTTAGCTACGGACTTGAGATCTTTGCATTTATAGGAGTTGAACTTATACTGGTCTATGGTATTGAATTTAATCTATATGGCTATGATACAGTCAAAAGTTATACTACTCTTCAGAACATCATTCACTGGTTTATAATATGTGCTGTTTGGATTTTCGGAATCTGGTACGTTGTCAGAGAAGCTGCTAAAAAGTCAGATGTTGACCTTTATAAGAATTTCAAGGAAAACAGTCTTGTAAAGGGCGCAAAAGAAATGTCTGTTGTTCAGTGGGGACTTCTTATCACAGGTACAGTTTTGTGTCTTATCTCTACATGGATCGACTGGAACGGCAGTAAGTTTCTTGCAGAGCTTAAGAGCAAAGGATTTCTTTTACCGATCCAGTATTTATATTATTTTGTAGAAGTTGCTATGGTGCTTCTCATAATCGTATTCGGACAGTACGCATTTGAAAAATGGTTCAAAAATGATAAGATTCCATATGGAGGAATTCTGGTAGCACTTACCTGGGGACTTGGCCACTGGATGACAAAAGGGTCTCTTGGAGTGGGAATCTACACAGCAGTCGGTGGTTTCGTATTTGGAGGCGCATATCTTCTTACAAATAGAAATATCAAGCTGACTTACCTGTTCCTTTGCATTATGTTCATTCTGTAAGGTAATGTAATAAGGGTTATACGCAGAAACAAGGGATTGTTAGATAGGCCTTGTACATCGAAATGCTATTATTTTTGATATGTATCGGGCCTTGTAGGTTAACCTCATGTATGCCTTATAGCTAAAATATGGGGTTGATGATGAAACTTATAAAAACAAAAGAAGAATATTTAGACGAGAACTACCTTGAACTACACTACGACGAAATCGACTCTGAGACTGTCGGAGTACTGGAAAGATTAAGATCTGCACTTAAATACATTGAAGGAACACTTGATGATAAAAAACTGACAGTGCCTCTTGCAGACATGTTCTATTTTGAGACTGTAGACAGGAAGACCTTTGGATATACTAAGGATTCCTGTATCGAAGTCAAGGAAACCCTTCAGGGAATAATAGATGAATATACAGACACAGGATTCGTCAGGATCAGTAAGTCATCAATAGTAAATCTCTATAAGATCAAAAGACTTCAGGGTGACCTTAATATGAGAACCCTCATATATCTTAAAAATGATGAGTGTCTTGTAATGAACAGAGGTTATAGGGCAGAATTCTACAAGGCTTTGAACAAGCTCCAAGGTAAGAAGGGGTGAAGACTATGAAGATAATAGACAGGCACAATTTTATATCTGTAGTATGCGTTTGCTTCACACTGGTGGTATGCGGCAAGCTTATTTTAGAAAAAATGACCGGATTTACTGATGAGTTTTATATAGAAAATATTTTCATCTGCCTTGGAATATGCGTACTTGCTACATTTATTCTATCAATGCATTATTATCTCCAGAAATTCCCTTTTATACCTGTAGTAATAGGTCAGTACGTCCTTTTGATAGGAGTGATATTTGCATCTATCTGGATTTCTTCAAGATTTATTGACATGTCGCCGTCTGCTTATAAAGACATGTTTGTCTCAGTTACTATCCCGTATGTGATAGGAGCAGCAGCGTATTACATCAGTTATTTTTGGCAGATCAAAAAAGCTAATGATATATTGATAACAATTAATTATAATAATATACAAGACAAATGAATATAAACAAAAGTAAGTATTGTATTTGCCTTTGGGTTGACTGACCAATGTAGAAAGGAAATGCTAAATGGAAATCAGCAGAGATAAAGTTATTATAAGGACCAGTATCATAGGCATCATAGCAAATGTATTCCTGGCAGCCTTCAAGGCGTTTGTAGGTGTAGTATCTAATTCAATAGCAGTAACACTGGATGCTGTTAACAATCTATCAGATGCTCTGTCTTCGATCATTACTATTGTCGGAACTAAGCTTGCCGGCAAACTCCCTAATAAGAAGCATCCTTTTGGATATGGAAGAATAGAGTACTTGAGCGCAATGATCGTTTCAGGTATCGTTCTATATGCAGGTATTACTTCTCTTGTAGAATCTGTCAAAAAGATCATTTCTCCTGAGAAGGCTGATTACAGCATGGTATCACTTGTGATAATCGTATCAGCTATAATCGTTAAGCTTATTCTGGGAAGATATGTCAAGGCTCAGGGTGAGAAGGTTAATTCAGGATCGCTCATAGCATCCGGTAAGGATGCTTCTTTTGATGCTATCTTATCAACTTCTGTACTTGCAAGTGCTGTAATATATCTTTTTACAGGCCTGTCTTTGGAAGCATATGTCGGAGCTTTGATCTCAGTTATCATCATCAAGTCAGGTATTGAGATGATGAAAGATACACTGGATGAGATTCTCGGAGTCAGAGCTGATAAAGAGATGACACAGAAGATCAAAAGCATCATCAAAAAAGAGCCTGAAGTAAGAGGAGCTTACGACCTCATAATATACAACTACGGCCCTGATAATAATCAGGCTACAGTCCATATCGAAGTTCCGGATACTATGACAGTTGATAAGCTGGACGAACTTACAAGACGTCTGGAAAAAAAGGTTATGAAGGAGACAGGAGTATATCTTGTCGGCGTAGGAGTATACTCTTACAATACAGGAGATAACGAGGCAGCCAAACTGCGCAATGCTATCTCTGAGAAGGTCCTTGCTTATGACTTTACTGTTCAGATGCATGGATTTTATGTAGATTTTGAGACCAAAGAGGTTCGATTCGATGTAGTTCTAAGCTTTGCCATCGAACCTGAGAAGGCACTGGAGATCATTAATAGAGATCTCAAGGAAGCCTTCCCTGAATGTTCTTTCCAGATTGCGGCAGATATTGATGTATCTGACTGATGACAAGCGATCTTGCTGTTCTATTGAAGGCGTCATATGAATGGACAAGTTTAGTAAAAGCTGCTAAGAGCCTATTTACATGATCTTGGAACAATGCCAAAAGCCCGGATCAGGCTTTTGATATAGCTTTATTAAGCGTATTAAGAACGAGTTTTTTATTGGCGGACCATAAGGGCGCGATAAGCAGCCTTTTTGGTCCGTCTCCTGTTATACGATGAACCACAATTTCCGGAGGCAGAAGTTTCAAACATTTGACTACGATATCGCAATACTCTTCAAGAGTAAAAATATGAAATGAAGTCTCTTCAAACTCTTTTGCAAGATCAGTGCCTTTTAGTACATGAAGAAGCTGAAGCTTGATTCCGTCAAGAGAAGGTGTAAGGCCTGCAAGATACATAACAGAAGAGAGCATATCTTCTTCACTTTCACCGGGAAGCCCTAATATTACATGAACGATAACGACAAAGTCTCTTTCTTTTAACCTTCTATATGCATCTTCGAATACAGGCAGCTTGTATCCCCTTCTAAAGTGCCGTGCCGTGTCTTCATTAATAGTCTGAAGCCCAAGCTCAATCCAGATATCCTTCCCATACTCGTTTCGAAGCGATTCCAGCATCGAAATTATCTCATCAGGCAGACAGTCCGGCCTTGTTCCAATAGACAAAGCAACAATCTCAGGATGTGACAAAGCCTGCCTATAAATCTTTTCTAAGATTGCCGGATTTCCATAAGTATTAGTAAACGACTGAAAATAGGCTATATACTTATGATCCTTCCCCTTAAGCTTAGCTGCAACCTTCTCTTTAGCTGATTCAATCTGCCTGTCGATATTTTCTTCTATAGATGTGGAATTACCATTTTCATCCTTCGCCAGAAAAAAAGCCGCAAAATCCCCAGACCCTCCTTCCGAACAGAACGTGCACCCACCATTTCCAACAGTCCCATCTCGATTGGGGCAAGTGCATCCAGACTGAAGCGACAATTTATAGACCTTGCATCCATATGTTCTTTTTAAATAATCAGATAAAGTGTTTATATTCATATGCTAATTATACTCCAGATAGTTACATATATTCGCGACCTTGAAATAGAAGCGCACATTTATTATCGCCCGTCCCCCCGCCACCACCCCCACGAATATCCACAATTGCATATTTTGTCTTTAAAGGATATACTATAGCGTGATATATAATCGATAATTATAAGATGCGGACATTATAATTATAAACCGCATCACCACAGGTCCAGGCGCATCATTCGCGCTGTGAGGCCGGAAAGAAGGTAAAATGTACACAAAGATCGGTAGTAACGAACCCTGCTGGTGTGGCAGCGGCAAAAAGTACAAAAAGTGCCACGAGCAGTTTGATGAGCGCATTATCGGGTTTGAACTTAAAGGGCATGAAGTTCCACCCCGCAGGATCATCAAGACCAAAGAACAGGTAGAAGGAATCAAAGAAAGCGCCAAGATCAACATAGCTTGTCTTGACCGCGTAGCTAAAGAGATTCATGCAGGCATGTCAACTGAAGAGATAGATCATATAGTAGCAGAGACAACAAGGGCAATGGGCGGCATCCCGGCGCCACTTAACTACGAAGGATTCCCTAAGAGTGTATGTACCTCTATCAATGATCAGGTATGTCACGGAATCCCATCCCCTGATGATATATTAAAAGATGGTGATATCATCAATGTAGACTGCTCTACAATCTACAACGGATATTTCTCCGATTCATCACGAATGTTCCTCATAGGAGACGTATCTCCCGAGATGAGAAAGCTTGTAGAAGTTACCAAGGAATGTGTAGAGATCGGTGTCAAGATGGTTAAGCCATGGACTTTCATGGGAGATATGGGCCATGCTATACACCAGCATGCGCTTGATAACGGATATACAGTTGTAAGAGAAATAGGCGGTCACGGCTGCGGCGTAGAGTTCCACGAAGATCCATTCGTAAGCTTTGTATCAAGGCCGGGAACAGAGATGCTCATGGTACCCGGTATGACTTTTACCATAGAGCCTATGGTCAATATGGGAACAGACCGTATCTTCGTAGACGAAGAGAACGACTGGACTATCTATACCAATGACCACAAGCCGTCTGCGCAGTGGGAAGTTCAGGTACTCGTAACGGAAGACGGCTGCGAAGTTCTGACATACTAAGACAAGGCTGATAGCAGACTATATATAATCCGGGAAAAGATCTATTAAAACCTGATCATTCCCAGATACAAAGGCATTTAAAGAAAATCATAAAGATATGAAATAAAGGAGTTTTACATGCAAAACAAAGGCAAATATTATCTCACTACGGCTATTGCCTATACATCAGGTAAGCCTCATATAGGTAACACATATGAAGCAATCCTTGCTGATGCTATCGTTCGTTATAAGAGAGCTGACGGCTATGATGTTCACTTCCAGACAGGTTCTGATGAACACGGCCAGAAGATCGAGTCAAGAGCTATTGAAGCAGGGTGCGATAGCCCTAAGGAATTTGTAGATCAGGTATCCGGAGTTATCAAGGATATCTGGAACAAGGTTGGAACATCTTATGACCGTTTCATCCGTACTACTGATGAGGATCATGTTAAGCAGGTTCAGAAGATCTTCAAGAGATTCTATGATCAGGGCGATATCTACAAAGGATCATATAAGGGCAAATACTGTACAGAGTGTGAAGCTTTCTATACAGACTCTCAGCTCAAGGACGGCAAGTGTCCTGTATGCGGCGGCGATGTTCATGATTCAGAAGAAGAAGCTTATTTCTTCAAGATGAGCAACTATACTCAGAGACTCATTGACTATATCAACGAGCATCCTGAGTTCATCCAGCCTGAGTCCCGTAAGAACGAGATGATGAATAACTTCCTCCTTCCGGGTGTTCAGGATCTGTGCGTATCCAGAACAAGCTTTAAGTGGGGAATCCCGGTAGACTTTGATGACAAGCACGTAGTATACGTATGGCTTGATGCTCTTGCTAACTATATCACAGGTATCGGTTATGACTGTGATGGTAACAGCACGGAAGAGTTCAAGAAATACTGGCCTGCGGACCTTCACCTTATAGGTAAGGATATTCTTAGATTCCATACAATTTACTGGCCTATATTCCTTATGGCTCTTGATCTTCCTCTTCCTAAGCAGATCTTCGGTCATCCATGGCTCCTGCAGGGCGGCGAGAAGATGAGTAAGTCCAAGGGTAACGTTATCTATGCTGATGATCTTGTAGATCTCTTCGGTGTTGATGCGGTTCGTTATTTCGTACTTCACGAGATGCCTTTTGATAACGATGGAACTATCACATGGGAACTTATGGTTGAGCGTTTCAACTCTGATCTTGCCAATACTCTTGGTAACCTTGTAAGCCGTACTATCGCTATGAGCAACAAGTACTTTGACGGCGTGGTAGAAGATAAGGGCGTAGCAGAAGCTGTTGATGAAGACCTTAAGAACGTTGTTACAGGTACATACAAAGTAGTAGAAGAGAAGATGGATGAGCTTAGAGTAGCTGATTCTCTTACAGAGATCTTCAACCTCTTCAAGAGATGCAATAAGTATATCGATGAGACAGAGCCGTGGGTACTTGCCAAGGATGATTCCAAGAAGGACCGCCTTGCAACAGTTCTTTATAACCTTACAGAATCCATCATGATCGGTGTATCACTTCTTGCTCCGTTCATGCCAGAAACAGCTGAGCAGACAGCTAAGAACTTTAATACACAGCTTAGAGGATTTGACAGCCTTTCCACATTTGGTTCATATCCTAATGGAAACAAGGTTTCAGCTGAGCCTGTAATGCTCTTTGCAAGAAAAGATCTTGAGACAGTCCTTAAGCAGACTGCCCAGATCACCGAGAAGCAGAAAGCAGAGTTTTTTGAAAGTCAGGAGACAGCTGCCAATAACCTCGAAAAAGCTGGAAGAATACAGGATGCTGAAAAGATCCGCGACAATCTTAAGAAGCTTCGCGGTGACGATGGATCATCTGATGAAGAAGCTATCGACATCGAGCCTAAAGCTGAAATAGAGTACAACGACTTTGCAGCAATGCAGTTCCAGGTAGGCGAAGTTATCAAGTGTGAAGCTGTACCGAAGTCCAAAAAGCTTCTTTGCTCACAGGTCAAGGTTGGATCTAAGACACTTCAGATCGTATCAGGAATTCATAAGTATTATGAGCCTGAAGATATGGTTGGCAAGAAGGTTATGGTTCTTGTAAACCTTAAGCCTGCTAAGCTTGCAGGAGTTACTTCTGAAGGAATGCTTCTGTGCGCAGAGGATGCTGATGGCAATCTCTCACTCATGGTTCCTGAGAAGAAGATGCCTTCTGGAGCAGAGATCTGCTAATATAATACGGCTTTGAGCCTTAGGGGAGGTTACAGTGCTATATGGGTGATGCTATCAAAAAAGAAAGTCTGTTCTATCAATCAGCCGATGGAATCGATAAGATTCATGCAAGTATGTGGACACCTGAAGGAGAGCCTCGTGCTATCCTTCAGATAATCCATGGCATGCAGGAATATATTGACAGGTATGATGAGCTTGCACGTTTTTTTGCCGGTCATGGTTTTGTTGTGTGTGGTGAAGATCACCTTGGACATGGTGAAAGTGTTGCAGATGGCAAAAGCTACGGATATTTCTGCAAACAGGATCCAGAGAAGGTTCTTCCTGAGGATTCGCATCAGCTTACACTTATGATGAAAGATAGATATAAAGGTCTTAAGTACATAGTACTGGGGCATAGCTTTGGATCTTTTATTACAAGAGAATATCTGGCCAGGTTTGGATCAGATGTTGATGTGGCTATAATCTCAGGAACAGCATATCAGCCGGCGAGTGTTGCAAAGAGCGGTTTGTTTCTGGCAAGACTTCAGAAGCTGTTTTTCGGAGACAGGCATATAGCCAGGTCTCTTGACAAGATATCTTTTGGCTCCTATCTGTCTAAGATTGAGAATCCAAAGACGCCTTCTGACTGGCTTTCTTATAACGAAGAGTCCGTTGCGGCATACCGGAGTGACCCTTGGTGCACATTTACTTTTACCATTAATGGATTTGAAACTATGGCTAAACTCCTACTGCTTGTGGGTAACAAGAATAGGATGCAGTTTATCCCTCACGATCTTCCGATCCTTCTGTCTGCAGGAAGGGAAGACCCCGTAGGAAACTATGGTAAGGGTGTAGAACAGCTTTATAATATTTACAAAGATGAGATAGGCCTTAACGTATCTTTGAAGCTTTATGATCATATGCGTCATGAGATACACAATGAACCGGACAGACTCAAAGTGTATGAAGATTACCTTGAATTTGTTAATAGGTTTATCTGAGCCGGAATCATATTTTTACAGTTTTTGTTTTGATCTATTTTATATCTATACTGACATCTGTTTGAACTGACATAAGCAATGTGGAGGAGATTGGCGCTTATTAAAAGGCCACTCTTGGGAGATATCATGGAGTTTATTATCAGGAAGGGATATGCCAGTGACTGGGACAAGGCAATGGAGCTGGTGTGGAGGACATTTATAGTATTTAATGCCGCTGATTACAGCACGGAAGGACAGGAGAATTTCAGGAAATTTCTCTTTGGCCAGGAACTGTATCAGCAATATGCTATCGGTAACTATGACCTTCTTACAGCATTTGACAAGGATACCCTGGTTGGCGTGCTGCTTCTTAGAGAGAACAGACACATATCGCTCCTATTCGTGGACGGAGACTATCATGGCCGCGGGATAGGGCATATGCTTATAGAATGTGCATCCAAGTATGTCAGGAAAAAAGGAAGAAGATTTAAGATAAGCGTTAACGCTTCGCGCTTCGCTGTTCCTTTTTATAAACATGAGGGTTTCAAGGAAGCCAGAATCGAGCAGTTCGAGGATGGTATAAGATATCTCCCTATGGAACTAAAATTGTGATTGGTATTTTGACTTTTCAGGCAATAGGGCCTTTTGTTCAAGCACCAAAAGCAGCTCTATTGCTATATTTTTGTAATGAGTGACAATAAGTCACAGAAAATGGTGGGTTATGAGTAAGTTATTTGATTTAGACAGTCCTTTGATGAGAATTCTTAATAAGGTTGCGGATCTTATGATCCTTAATGTTGCAACGCTTCTTTTCTGTGTGCCGGGCCTTTTTAGCGGCTATGTTGCACTTCAGATCTACATGAGTGAAGGTGTTATCAATCTTCCTGCGATCCTGATGTTCGTAGTATTGTCCATACCGATAGGAAGTGCACTTACAGGAATGCATTTTGTGCTTCTTAAGATGGTAAGAGGTGATGAAGCATATATTATCAAGGATTTCTGGAAGTCTTTTAAACTTAACTTCAAGCAGGCATCAGTGATATGGCTTATATTTGAAGTTGCGGGATTTTTACTTATTGCGGATTACAAGATATATATGGGCTCAGATACTTTCCCAAAGATCATGCTCATCATGACAGGTGTTGTTGCAATAGTTATATTTATTATATACATTTATGTCTTCCCGGTATTGTCAAGGTTTTCAAATACAATAGCTAATACTATTAAGAATTCATTTCTTATGTCAGTTCTGGGACTTCCGAGAACTCTCGGAATGATACTTATTACAGGCGCATCATTTGCTCTTCCTGTTCTTGGTGCAACTTTGATCTATCGTATATTCCCTTTATACATTTTATTTGGATTATCACTTCCGGGATTTTTGTGCGCTCTTCTTTACAGCCCTTTATTCAAGAGGTTTGAGCCTGAAGTCAAAGAAGAAAAGATGTCCACAGAAGAAGAACTCCTTGAGGCTGCAAGAGCTATCCAGGGAGCTAAAGACGAAGACTACGACGAAGTTGCAAAGATCATTCAGGATGAAGGAATGGATGATGAGGATAATTGATAATGATAAAGTTCTGATGACAGCTATTAAGGGTTGTTTAAGGCGGATTGTTTTGTGAACATATCATTATTGAAAATGGATGTAAATAACATTTGCTTATCGAATCGTGCCGGGTTTATTACTTGCAGTAATGAACCTGGCATTTCTTTTGGATGTTGATATCGGTATATTGTCATTCTGACGTAAAGTTTTCGTTTTCTTCGGCAGATTGACATAAAAAAAAGAGAAAATAATTCTCAATATGCATATTGTCTATAACCGCTGATTAATTTTGTTAAATCGCGCCATATCAAAAAAAGAAAGTAAACGATATACTGAGTAAGGATTGAAAAATCTGGATGACTATTTCTTTTATGAATGGGAGGATTATAATATGGCAAGCTTACAGTTAGAGCATATTACAAAACAGTATCCTAACGGTTTCGTAGCTGTTAAGGATTTCAACCTTGATGTTGAAGATAAGGAATTCATCATTTTCGTTGGACCTTCAGGATGCGGTAAATCAACAACTCTTCGTATGATCGCAGGTCTTGAAGATATCTCTTCAGGTACACTTAAAATCGGCGGCAAAGTAATGAACGATGTAGAGCCTAAGGATCGTGATATCGCGATGGTATTCCAGAACTACGCTCTGTATCCTCATATGACAGTATATGATAACATGGCATTCGGTCTTAAACTTCGTAAAGTTCCGAAGGAAGAGATCGACCAGAAGGTTAAGGCAGCAGCTAAGATCCTTGATCTTTCAAATCTCCTTGATCGTAAGCCTAAGGCTCTTTCAGGTGGTCAGAGACAGCGTGTAGCTATGGGACGTGCTATCGTTCGTAATCCTAAGGTATTCCTTATGGATGAGCCTCTTTCAAACCTTGATGCTAAGCTCCGTGTTCAGATGAGAACAGAGATCGCTAAGCTTCACCAGAGACTTGGTACAACAATCATCTACGTTACACACGACCAGACAGAGGCTATGACTCTTGGTACCAGAATCGTAGTTATGAAAGATGGTGTTGTTCAGCAGGTAGATACACCTCAGAACCTCTATGACAAGCCACAGAACCTCTTCGTTGCAGGATTCATGGGTTCACCTCAGATGAACTTCCTTGATGCTGACGTAGAAGTTACAGGTGATACAGCATACCTCAAGATCGCTAACCAGAAGATCGAGCTTCCTCCGGCTAAGTCCAAGAAGCTTATCGAGGGTGGCTATGACGGAAAGAAGGTTACATTCGGTATCCGTCCTGAAGATGTTGATGATTCAGAGATGTTCGTTAACACTTCTAAGGCTGTATTCGAGTCTACAATCAACGTATACGAGCTTCTTGGTGCAGAAGTTTATCTGTACTTCGATCTCGAAGGATTCCCTATCACAGCTAGAGTTGATTCTCGTACAACAGCTAGACCTGGCGATAAGGTTAAGTTCGGTTTCGATGTTGAGAAGATTCACGTATTCGACAAAGAGACAGAGAAGACAATCACAAACTAATAATAGTTTACTTAAAGGCAGAGCTTACGGGCAATGTCATTAAGTTTACATTGAACACTTAAGGAACTAACCCAAAAATCAGCAAGAGCGATGGAGATATTTATATCTTCACCGCTCTTGTTTTATTTTTGAACATCACAATTAGACAGACAAAAGTCTGTCTAAAATAGTATTCAGTTCAGCGTAATTATGCTACTCTGTACAAGAAGCCATGAAAAATCTTTACAGTCAGATTTCGAGTGCGATGTCGTTCTGGCCGTATTGGTATAAGATTTCTTGCAATTATGGTTTCCAGATCAGGTGGTGTCGCTCTATTATAAAAGAAGAGTCTGCATATATGGACAGCAACCGAGAAGTTTGCTTTATATGTATGCTTTCTTTGCTTTTTGGCAATGACTACGTGAGAGGTAATCATTTCAGAAAAGTTATACATAATCAGATGTGCATAGATTTCTTGATGGATGCACATCACCTTTTTTGAATGAAAGTCCAGCATTCCGACGGTATATTTCAGGTCTCTGAATGAGGTTTCTATTCCCCACCGTGCTGCATACAATTTTTTTACTTCTTCCAGTGGATAATTAGCGGCATCTAAGTTTGTAAGTACTGTCTCAAATGTATCCGGCGTTATCCTGAATCTTACAACCCGAAAACTCAATTCGTAAAACCTTACAGGATCATATTTTCGTAATTTCTGGGGAAGATAATCAAATGGTGTTGAACTTGCTATAAAACGGTAATGATTTTTATCTTTTAACAACTCCTTTATCTCATTTGTCTGCTTACGAGTAAGTTTTAAGGATATGTCAACATCAAATTCATCTTTATTGGGAAGAACCAATCCTTCTTTTATTCCCGTCTTTCCGTCCTTGATACGAATGAGAAATGACCACCCTTTCTCCTGTATATGTGCCATGTTGTTGTATGATTCATAACCTCTGTCCGCTATAACAAGAGCCTTGGGGATATTTGAATGATCGACCATTGTCTGCAGTGCAGCATGTTCGTTCCAATCCCAACGTCCTTGTATTATTGTGTCAACATAAATATGTTGGTCAAGGCTGTACAGCGCATTTAAATGCAGAAGATTATATGGTTTCTGCTCATTAGTTCCTTGGAAATATGATGATTTATCCTGTGGATTTGTTGCTATCTGAATGTCAGAACCATCAACAGCCAAGATTTTCATTTCATCAGACGGCATTGTCAGCATTTTTTGGGTAAATCTATCAAAAACAGACTTCAACGCTTCCGGTTTGATTTTTGCTCGTTTCTGCACAAATGCAGAAGCTGAAGGCATCTCAGAAGAAGCCTGAAAGAGATCAATCATCTCATTTGTAAGGCTTTTACTACCCATTCCAATAATGTTTTTTAACATTGATTCAAATGAGAGTTTGCGTTTACGCGTGAAATCTCGATGAGGATCGTAGCAGAATTCTTCGGGTTTAGCAGCCACAGCACGAATTTCAGATAACAAAACATCTTTAATGTGTTTCGGTTTCATGTATAACCTCCTTGCAATCAGTTTTTCCTAATTACAAGGGCCGCTTTCGCTACCTTTTAATACTATCAGTAGCGAAAGCGGCCGCACATTTTGGCATTCGTGTCAAGTGTTTTTTATAAAAAAAGACCCCTATACCATTTCTGATATAGAGATCTTTGTTTTGTCATCTTAACTTAATGACATTGAGCTTACGGGCTCTGCCTTTTTTGAGCAAAAAAACGTCCTGCCCGGAGATATACTCAGCAGACAGGACATTTCATTTGTTTATAATTATCATAGTGTTACTTCCTTTCAACTATAATATCGGTGCTTTATGATAAAACTTTAGTGCGTTTCAGCCATTTTTATGTTTCTATATAGTATAATTATAATGTTTGACTGTATTGATATATAAGATGAAGGGATTGTATGGGAGATGAAGCACGATAAACATAGAGATAAACTGATTGTGGGGGCACTTCAAACAGCTCTGTGTCTTGTTATGATAACAGCTCTTGTTCTTACGGGGTGTGAGAGCGCGCATGTATCCTCTGGGACAGGTGCCAGTGCGGTTATGCTCACAAGCATGGAGGAAGCTGCACTATCAGAGAGTGCGGCGACTTCATATACATCTGATGTTGTACTAGAATCTGGCGTAGACATTAGTATTGATAGTAGTTCTTATGATTCTGTAGTAGAAGTTACTATCGAAGATGGAGCGCAGAGCTCATCAGAAGAAAGCAGCACGTTTACAGTAGCAGGATCTCCTGCACGGACTTTCTATGTAGAGGGAACGCCGGCAGTTGTAAGTGATTCTGATTCCAAGGATGATGACTCTATGAATCTGAACGGTCAAAGCAGCGGCGCAGATGTAAGTGTAACAGAGCTTGTAGCTGATAATTCAACTGATGAGAGCCAGAAATCTTCGGAATCATCAGATAATAATTCTTCAGATAAATCTTCTCAGGAGTCCAATCAAGACAGTAATTCCGGTAATACCCAGCAGACTCAGTCAAAGACTGTAGCCTCAGAGACAGGAGATGTCACCTATGGTATTGATGTGGCTTCATATCAGGGTGTTATAAATTGGCAGAAAGTTGCTGCATCCGGAGTTGGCTTTGCTATGGTCAGGGTTGGCTACAGGTCCAATGACGGCGTACTTCATGAAGATGCCAATGCTAGATATAACCTTCAGGAAGCAAACAAATATGGTATTAAGACAGGAGCATATTTTTTCTCCAGAGCTACTAGTCAGGATGAGGCAATTCAGGAAGCTAATCTTTGTATTAGTATAATAAGCGGATATTCCATAACCTATCCCGTTGCATATAACTGCGAGGGATATAATAAATCCACAAGCCGCCAGTATGGTATCTCTATGCAGGACAGATCCTCATATGCACAGACATTCCTCTCTACTGTTAAAAGCGCAGGATATACTCCGATGTTTTATGCATCCCGTAACGAGCTTGCGGGAGGTACAGACTGGGATACAGCATCTCTTGCAGGAAGTAACAAGATCTGGCTTGCCTACTATCCGTCGGATTCATCGGTTACTAGCCCGGGATATTCAGGTTCTTACTGCATGTGGCAGTATACAAGCAAAGGCTCTGTGCCCGGTATTGAAGGCAATGTTGATATAGATATAGCTTATTTTGGATATTCGGGAACTAGTTCTGCCAAGTCTGATACAGCAACAGAAAGTGTTACTGCCAACATGGAGTCAGGTATGACATTTACAGAGGTCAATGAGACTGTGACCTGTAAGGATGTTCTAAACCTGCGGGATCGTCCCAGTCAGGGCGAAGCTTCTGTAGTCATAGCCAAGATCAAAAACGGCGAGACAGTAACAAGGACAGGATATAATGAAACTACCGGCTGGAGCAGAGTTATCTATAACGGTCAGACTCTTTACTGCGTAAGCAGCTACCTTATAGTTGTCGAATAAAAGATTATGGTATTAACTTGAATCAGTAGTATAACTATAAAACTATAACATATTTGTTATAACGTATTCTTGATTTGCACACATACATAAAATAGGCTAAAATTACTTTTGGTGTGTGCGATAACATGCACAAGTAGCACTAAGTAAGTGCTTACAGTAAATGAAGCGAGGATAAAAGAATGATTTCCGCACAGATAATCAAGCAGAGCATAAGCCAGCTGCAGGCTATAACAAGAGTTGATCTTACAGTCATGGATCTTGCAGGAGGTATTGTTGCAAGTACTAAGGACGGTGAAGATATAGATTCAAGCCTTGTTGTAAGCTTTGCTAACTCTCCTGTAGATTCACAGGCTATAGGCAACAGACACCTTCTTAAGATCATGGATGACAACGAGCCTGCATATATACTTATAGCAAGTGGCAATGATGAAGGTGCCTATACTATTGGTAAAATATGTGTCTGCCAGTTGCAGGATCTTATAGTTGCTTATAAAGAGAGATTTGACAGGAACAATTTCTTCCAGAATCTGATGCTTGATAATCTTCTTCTTATAGATATCTATAATAGAGCTAAAAAGCTCCATATCGATGCAGTAAGGCCCAGAGTTGTAATAATTGTTGAGACAGGCAAGGACAATGATAATACAGTATCAGAGCTTCTTGGCAGCATCTATACAACTCAGGCAGGTGATTATATCACTGCAGTTGATGAGAACAGTGTGATCCTTATCAAGTCAGTTGATAATCCTGACAGCTATGATGAGATCGCTCAGATAGCAACAACTATTGTAGATATGATGAATACAGAAGCAATGCTCAATGCAAGGGTTGCTTATGGTACAATAGTAGGAGAACTCAAGGATCTGTCCAAGTCATATAAGGAAGCCAAGATGGCACTTGAAGTTGGTAAGATCTTCTATGCTGAGAGGAATGTCAATGCATACAATACTCTTGGTATAGGAAGGCTTATTTATCAGCTTCCTGTTAACTTGTGTCATATTTTCCTTGAAGAGATATTTGGCGACAATGATGTCCTCGATCAGCTTGATGAAGAGACTCTTAGCACTATAGCCAAGTTCTTCGAGAATAACCTTAATGTATCAGAGACATCACGTCAGCTCTTCGTACATCGTAATACTCTCGTATACCGTATAGAGAAGCTTGAACGCAGTACCGGCCTTGATATACGCAAATTCGATGATGCACTTACATTCAAGATTGCACTTATGGTTTCGAACTATATCAAATATCTTGATGCCAATGAGTATTGACAAATAAACGAAAAAAGGATATATTACTAGCATTGCGGCTCTGTGAAGGGTGCATATATTTTGTGAATAGCCGGGTCTTATGCAATGGGACTTTGCGAAACGTGTCAGGTCGGGAACGAAGCAGCACTAAGCATTTCATCTCATGTGTTGTAAGGTGCCTTGTTACTTTGCAGGGTATGTGCATCCGTCACAGGGTCGCAGTTTTTTTACAATTTTGTTGGTTTACTTTGGATGAGGTTATTTTATGGAAAAAGCGTATAAATTAGAATTCACCAAAGAAGAAAATGAAAGTTTATATGTTACCAGCTGTGGTCTGTCCAAAACCGGACCGAACCATCACTTCGGCCCTGCCATAAAGCCTCATCACATGATCCATTACATCTTAAGCGGCAAGGGAATATTCAGACTTAAGGGTAAGGAATATAAGCTTACTGAAGGGGCCGGATTTCTTATAACACCTGATGAGCTTGCATATTATGAGGCTGACGAAGAAGATCCTTGGACCTATGTGTGGGTCGGATTTGGGGGAAGCCTTGCAGGGTCTATAGTTGAGCAGTTGTCATTGTCTCCTGATCAGCCTATATTCAGAAACTCAGAATCAGATAAGATATATTCTATAGTTCATGATATGATGGAGCATAACACTTTTAGTGTTGCAGATATACTTGAGCGAAACGGCCAGCTCCACCTATTCCTTTCAGTTGTTGCAGGAAGCCTTATTTCTTCAAAGGGTGAATCGGAGAGTGCCAACAATTATGTTCAAAAAGCTATCTCTTTTATAAGGGCCAATTATTATAACCCTATCAAGATAACTGATGTTGCAGATTATGTCTGTGTTAACAGAAGCTATCTGTATACCCTTTTTGAAAAGGCGCTTGGAGTATCTCCTCAGCAGTATCTTAGTTCATACAGGATATCCAAAGCCTGTGACCTTCTAAAAGTCACGGACCTTCCTATAGAGAGTATTGCCATATCATCAGGATATAACGATCCTCTGGTCTTCACTAAGGCGTTTAGGATGAATAAAGGAATGTCACCTTCAAACTATCGTAAAGCTCACAAAAAAGATGCTCTCCCCGGAGGTAAAGAGCACCTTAAACAGCTTGAAAAGTATCTTGAAGGTAAGACCACAAACTAGTATTATTCCAGTTCCTTTCTTGCTTTCTTTTCAAGTTTGTTGCGGATACGAAGTTCTAAGAAGAATTTCTTTAATATAGAACTGCAATCTTCTTCCATAACATTCCATACAACTTCGCACTGATGGTTGAAGTCTGGATTTTCGAGGATGTTGAGGATAGTGCCTCCGCATCCTGACTTCTGGCTTTGACAGCCTATGACTACCTTGGGTATCCTGGCCTGAACTATAGCGCCTGCGCACATCTGGCAGGGTTCAAGTGTTACATACAAGGTGCAGTCTTCAAGGCGCCAGTCCTTGATGATCTTGCCGGCTTTCTTCATAGCAGATATCTCGGCATGGCATAGAACAGACTTGTCAGTATTTCTTCTGTTATAACCTCTGCCGATGATCTGCCCGTCATATACGATCACACATCCTATAGGAACTTCTCCAAGATCATAGGCTTTTTTGGCCTGCTTTAAGGCCTCTTTCATGTAGTAATTATGCTCTTTTTCAATATCATCAAAAATTTTTTTCATAAAATCTCAATCAAATCATACTATTCTGGTAGGTTTTGTGTTATAATAAGTCACACTAGAATAAACTAATGTTATTATACAACAGTAAGAGGTTTTTTATATGAAAATATCAACCAAAGGAAGATATGCACTCAGAGTCATGATAGATCTGGCTCTTCACGATAACGGAGAATACATAGCTCTTAAGGACATCTCTGAAAGACAGGGGATTACGGTCAAGTACCTGGAGCAGATCGTGACCAATCTTAACAAGGCGGGATTTCTTCGCAGTATGCGCGGCAACAACGGTGGTCACAGGCTTGCACGCAGGCCTTTTGAATACAAGGTTGGAGATATACTGCGCACTATGGAAGGAAGTCTTTCGCCTATAGAATGTCTTGCAGACTCTACATCAGACGGCGTGAACTGTCCACGTTCTGAAGAGTGTCCTACTTTGGGCTTCTGGCGCGGTCTTGATAAGGTTATCAATGAATACGTAGACAGATATACACTTCAGGATCTTATCGATCAGGAACAGATGATCGCCGGCGGGTACGACTATTCTATCTGATCATAGTCCGCTATAGTCAAATGCGGGGATGAAGCTTGATTTATCAGTTTCATCTCCTTGAATGAAGGCGTATTCTACGCCTATGTCTATTGCATAGTCTACAAGCTTGTCGTAGTCAGCTACGCTTACAGTGCGTGTAAGCTCCGGGAATGCTGCGCTATGCGGCATTGGAGTATACTGATTCATAATACTTATGTAGATATCATTTCCGAATCTGTTATGAATCCTGTTAACCACGTTCATAGAATCGTCAAGATGCCCCGGCAGTAAGAGGTGGCGGACGATGGTGCCTTTTTTCATCAAGGGGCCGGAATAATCAGATGACTCATCCTGCCCTGATATATCATAGTTCGTAGAGTCATGATCAATTTTTTCTGTTTGGGTGACATCATCTAAAGATGAGTCTTCGCCGGTTACTATATCGTTATATTCATCAGCATTTAAGCTCTTTTGGCAGGCTTCTTTTCTAGAAATTCCCGGATGAACATGGGGATAATAAAATGTTGGAGCGCCAGTCTGTCTTACCATCTCTTCGATAGCAGGAAGTGCCTTTTCAAAATAATCCCTTGCTTTACTATATTTAAACGATAATTCGCTGTTATAGTACTTACAATCCGGAAGATATATATCAACAAGGCCGTCAAGCATCTTGATGGTGTCAACATTTTCATAAGCGCTTGTATTATAAACAACAGGGATTTTAAGGCCTTTATCTTTGGCGATTTCCAAAGCTTTGATAATACTTGGGACGAAATGAGTCGGAGTTACAAGGTTGATATTGGCAGCTTTCTTGTCTTGAAGTTCTAAGAATATATCGGATAGTCTATCTACCGAAATCTCTTTTTTTACCTCATCATGCGCTATCTCATAGTTCTGACAAAAAACACATCCCATGTTGCAACCTGAGAAGAATACAGCTCCGGATCCTGTCTCTCCGGATATGCAAGGCTCTTCCCAAAAGTGAAGGGCAGCTCTTGCCGCAGCGATAGTTCCGGAAGCTTGGCAAAAGCCTCTTTCGCCCTTGGTGCGGTCTACGCGGCATTTTCTAGGACATATCATGCAATTTTCATATAGTAAGTTTAATTCATTATTCATAGCAATAGCATTTTAACGTAGTTACTGGTAATAATACAAGTTTTTGGATGGTGTGCATGAAAAAGCTAATGGTTGTAGTGTCATATATCAATGAGGTAGGTGTCAAAAGTTCCTTTTGACACCTTTTGACCCTTACGTCATATCAATTTAAGGGATTTAATTTAGAGAAAAATCAGTTTTTTTAACTTGAATGCTTGTGTATAATATGTTATGTAGAATTGCGAGATGAACGCAGTTCATATATTCTGATTTATAGTATTCATGTATAGATTTATTATTGTTTATGATTGGAGTACAAAATGGCATTCGGTGATGAGATAATGCAGGGGGTCATGAATGCGGCTGATACAGTAACCAAAGCTGTCGAAACCGGAAACTTCAGCAATTTGAGCAGTGACCTGTCTGCTACATTTAATGATACGGCTAAGAGGTTCAAAGAGCAGGCTGCGCGCAGCGGTATATACAATTCGTATATGCCTGGTGGCTCATCTGCAAGGAATAATTCCGGCGTTAACATGACAGAGCAGTATATTCTTAACAAAAAGAAGATCAGTGTATTTCAGAAGGCTCATGTTAGTAGTATATCAAGCACTATATCGGGTATAATCGCAGGCTTTTTTACAATATCATCTTTGCTTTTTACGTTAATAATGCTTCCCGGAGCTATAACTTTTACATCAGCATCTGAGATATCAGGATTTATATTTTTCTCTTTGATCACTATTTTATTTGGACTGTGGTGGAAGAAAGCTCATGATAAAAAGAAGCTTATAAAGCAGTTCAATCTTTTCAAAAAGGCAGTCGGTAACAGAGAGTATATATCAATTAAAGAGTTTGCAAGTATAGT
The DNA here is from genome assembly GCF_900110805.1 of Butyrivibrio sp. TB. Classification (NCBI taxonomy): domain Bacteria; kingdom Bacillati; phylum Bacillota; class Clostridia; order Lachnospirales; family Lachnospiraceae; genus Butyrivibrio; species Butyrivibrio sp. TB. Next base: position 73,226 of record NZ_FOER01000004.1, read on the forward strand.
TCAGATTTCGGAAGATGATCTTAAGAAATCTTTGAAGAAGATGATATCAAGCGGAATGCTCATTGGCGCAAGGTTTGATGATGAAGAGACAACTCTGATCCTGTCTGAGAATGCATTTGATGAGTACAAGAAATTTGTTCAAAGTCAGAGACAGCAGGAGATCTACGATCAGTCAGCTCAGGTTGATACTCAGGGTATGAATGTGACTTCTGATTCGCAGAAAGTTATTGATGAAGGCAATGAATACCTTGTCAAAGTAAGACGTATCAACGATATGATCCCTGATAATGATGAAGAGCACATGTCAGACAAGCTCTATAATCTCGAGAATATCATGAAGAGGATATTCGAACATGTAGGCCAGCATCCGGAGAAAGCGCAGGATCTTCGTAAGTTCATGAACTATTACCTGCCTACTACAGAGAAGCTCCTGAATGCATATGTTCATCTTGATGCTCAGCCTGAAGTCGGAGACAATATCAAAGATACCAAGAAGCAGATCTCTGATGCTCTTGATACCATTAATACAGCTTTTGAGAAACTCTTCGATGATCTTTTTGAAGAACAGGCTTGGGATATAGCATCTGATATATCTGTAATGCAGACAATGATGAGCCAGGATGGTCTTATGCAGAGCCAGTCAGGATTATAAGCGGTTCTTTTTCCATGAAGACAGATGACAATGGCAATTAGCATATTCAAAAACAGAATTGTTTTTATCGGATATAAAGAAAAAGATATATATAGAAAAATAAGGAAAAGATATATAGAAAAATATAAAGAAAAGGATAGTTATAGTAAACGACTTAAGAAAAAGCACTTTGCCAGTCATCAAATGCCTTATATGCCAGCATTAGATAACTGGCATAAGGCATTTTCTAAAGTCGTTTACTATAGAAATAATCAGTTCTTTGGAGGATAATATGGAAAATCAGTTTTCAGATCTTAATGCAGCACCATCAGCACCAACACTTTCATTTGGTGATCCACAGCCTCAGGCAGCTACAGCAAGTGCTACTGCTACAGCTCCTGCAGCAGAGTCAAAAGAAGAGAGCACCAGAAAATTCGAAGCAGATGTTCAGCTCTCACCTGAAGAACAGAAAATGGTTGATGAATTTGTAAAGCAGATCGATATAACAAATTCACAGGCTGTTATGAACTACGGCGTAGGAACTCAGAAGAAGCTTGCAGACTTCTCACAGAAGGCCATTGATAACGTAAGGACCAAGGACATGGGTGAAGTTGGAGATATGCTCTCAGGCCTTGTAACAGAGCTTAAGGATTTCGATGTCGATGAAGAAGAAAAGGGCTTTATGTCTTTTTTCAAAAAGAGTGCTAATAGAGTAAATGCTATTAAAGCAAAATATTCTACTGTTGAAACTAACGTCAACGAGATCACTTCAAGACTTGAACAGCATCAGGTTACTCTTATGAAAGATGTAGCGCTTCTCGATCAGATGTATGCTCTTAACCTTAACTATTTCAAAGAGCTTACAATGTATATCCAGGCAGGTAAGAAGAAGCTTGAAGAAGTAAGAAATAACGAGCTTGTAGAACTTCAGCAGAAGGCTCAGGCATCAGGACTTCAGGAAGATGCAGAGAAGGCCAAGGATCTGTCAAACCTTTGCGATAGATTTGAAAAGAAGATCTATGACCTTGAGCTTACTCGTACGATTGCTATGCAGACAGGCCCTCAGATCAGAATGGTACAGTCTTCTGACACTATCATGGCTGAGAAGATCCAGTCTACTATTGTTAATACTATTCCTCTTTGGAAGAATCAGATGGTCATCGCTATAGGCGTAGAGCATGCCAATCAGGCTGCCAAGGCTGAGCGCGAAGTCAATGACATGACCAATGCTCTTCTTAAGAAGAATGCAGATAAGCTCAAACAGGCTACAATAGCTACTGCTAAGGAATCTGAAAGAGGCATCATCGATATGGAGACACTGCGCCATACCAATGAGACTCTTATCAGCACTATCGATGAAGTTCTTGCAATCCAGAAGGACGGCAAGGAAAAGAGAAGAGCTGCCGAAGCTGAACTTGGCCAGATCGAGTCACAGCTCAAGGACAAGCTCATCGAGGCATCAAAAGCATAATTTAGAACGTGGGCGGCAACTGCTTGGCCGCTTACAAGTATGTAAAATTACAGTATATAACGTCGGGACGCTCCCGCTCTGTGAAAAACGTAGCGGTACTAACGATGCAAAACACGCATCGTAAGTACCGACGTTTTTCAAAGCCACTCCTTATATATACTGTAATTTCACACACTTGTAAGCGGCCAAGCAGTTGCTTTTGAGGGATGTATTTCTAGGTACCGTTACAGGATGTAACGAGCACATGTCCAGAAATACATGGATGTATTTCTATGTGCCCTTGACAATAAATTATGAATTGATTACAATCAAACGTAACGTTGAAGAGGAATAGTAATGGAACTGTCCTGTCTCAGAGAGAAGACTTATCTGGTGCGAAGTCTTTACAGTGATGTCTGTGAACCTGCCTTGGAGTTCTGTGTGAAAGTTGATTTTGTGATATAAGCTTGAATTTTTTGATGATAGTTTATATTCCTACTTCATTAACATAAACACGGCGTTTCCCGCGTTAAGGGATAGTTGAGAGAAATCTGCAGTTTTTTTCATATGCGGATTTAAATAGGGTGGTACCGCCGAAGATGAATTTATAACCTTTGGTCCCTGTTTTTAATTAAACATGGACTGAAGGTTTTTTTATGTGATAAAGCCTGATGGTCCTGGGTACAAAAAAGGAGAAAAAGATGGCAAACGAAAAGAAGAAAATGGTATCTGAGATCACATCCATGGATGAGGATTTCACACAGTGGTACACAGATGTGTGCATCAAAGCTGGTCTTATCAGCTACTCTAACATTAAGGGATGCATGGTAATAAAGCCTTCAGGATACGCTATTTGGGAGCTTATCCAGAAACACCTTGATGCCAGATTCAAAGAGACTGGTGTTAAGAATGTATACCTTCCTATGTTCATTCCTGAATCACTTCTTCAGAAGGAAAAGGATCATGTAGAAGGTTTTGCTCCTGAAGTTGCATGGGTAACACACGGAGGTCTTGAGCCACTTGCAGAGAGATACTGCGTACGTCCTACTTCAGAGACACTGTTCTGCGATTATTATAAGGGTGAGATCCACTCTTACAAGGATCTTCCACAGGTACTGAACCAGTGGTGCTCAGTAGTAAGATGGGAGAAAGAGACAAGACCTTTCCTTCGTTCACGTGAGTTCTTATGGCAGGAGGGCCACACAGCTCATGCAACTATGGAAGAGGCAGAAGAGCGTACAGTTCAGATGCTCAATGTATATGCTGACTTTTTGGAAAATGATATGGCAATCCCTGTTATCAAGGGTCAGAAGACAGAGAAGGAGAAGTTTGCAGGTGCTGAGCATACATACACAGTAGAAGCTCTTATGCACGACTGCCGTGCTCTTCAGTCTGCTACATCTCACAACTTTGGTGATGGATTCGCCAAAGCTTTCGAGATTCAGTATGCAGGTAAAGATAACAAGCTCCATTATGTATTCCAGACATCATGGGGACTTACAACAAGAACAATCGGCGCTATGATCATGGTTCACGGCGACAATGAAGGTCTTGTAATGCCTCCTAAGATAGCTCCTACTCAGGTAGTAGTAATTCCGATCCAGCAGAAGAAGGAAGGTGTCCTTGACTGTGCACAGAAGATCTATGAGAGCCTTAACGACTTCAGAGCATCTATCGATCTTACAGACAGAAGCCCGGGATTCAAGTTCGCTGAGCAGGAGATGCATGGAATCCCGATCCGTGTTGAGATCGGACCTAAGGATATGGAAGCCGGCAAGTGCGTTCTCGTAAGACGTGATACAAGAGAGAAGATGGAGTGCGCTATAGCTGATGTTCCTGCTAAGGTTGGAGAACTTCTTGATACTATCCAGAAGGATATGTATAACAGAGCTAAGGCTCACCTTGATGCTCATACATATATTGCACACAATAAGGAAGAGTTCGAAGAGAATTTCAAAGAGACCAAGGGCTTTGTTAAAGCTATGTGGTGCGGATGCCGCGAGTGTGAAGACAAGATCAAGGAAGATTATAATGTTACAAGCCGCTGTATTCCATTCGAGCAGGAGAAAATCTCAGATACTTGCGTAATCTGTGGCAAGCCTGCAACCAAGATGGTTTACTGGGGAAGAGCATATTGATGATATTTTAATATCTGTATCTTATAAAAAACTGCGCTAAGCCATAAACTTAGCGCAGTTTTTAGCACATAACGCTAATAATGTCCCTGCTTCAATGCAGCTTTTGAGCGGTTCATCTTATAATAAAAGCAATTTTTGAGCCCGTGTGTTAGAATATGCATAGGAGTTTAGATATGCGTAAAGAAGATATAAAAATCAAAATGCCCATAGAGGCAGCAGAAATACTTGAAACACTTCATGAGGCAGGATATGAAGCCTACATAGTCGGAGGATGCGTACGAGACAGTATATTAGGACGTGTTCCCGGTGACTGGGATATCACAACCAGTGCCCTTCCTCAGGAGGTCAAGAAGCTTTTTAAAAGAACTATTGATACCGGCATCAAGCATGGTACAGTTACTATCATGAAAGGTAAGGAAGGCTTTGAAGTTACAACTTACCGCCTTGACGGAGTCTATGAAGATCACAGACACCCCAAGGAAGTTACATTCACAAGAAGTCTTATAGAGGATTTAAAAAGGCGTGATTTTACTATAAACGCCATGGCCTATAATGACACAGAAGGCCTTGTAGATGAATTCGATGGTCTTAAGGACCTTGATGATAAAGTAATAAGATGTGTAGGCGATCCTGTCAGAAGATTCGAAGAAGATGCTCTTAGAATACTTAGAGCAGTCAGATTCTCCGGACAGCTCGGTTATACCATAGATCCGGAAACAGCCAAAGCTGCCAAGGAGCTTGCACCAACACTTTCTAATATAAGCGCAGAACGTATACAGACAGAATTTATCAAGATGATGACATCCATGCATCCTGAAGTTATAAGAGATGCTTACGAACTGGGCATTACCAAAGTTTTTTTGCCGGAATTCGATCAGTGTATGGAATGTGAACAGAATGCCATCCATCACTGCTACACAGTAGGAGAGCACATGATCCGTTCTGCAATGGAAGTTCCGGCTGATAAAGTTCTTCGTATCACCATGATACTTCATGACATAGGTAAGCCTTCATGCAAGACAAGCGATGAGCGAGGTGATCACTTCAAAGGTCATGCCAAAGAAGGCGCTGGTATGGCAAGGACTATACTTAGAAGACTTAAGTTCGATAATGCAACCACAGACCGTGTCTGCAACCTGGTCCTGTATCACGACATCCTAATGAAGGATGAACCAAGTGAAAAAAATGTTAGAAAAACCCTCTACCTTGTAGGCCCTTCAAACTTTGAAGACCTTCTAATGGTCAAAAAAGCTGATATGCTGGCTCAAAGTACATATCGCCGCGAAGATAAAGAAAGACGCCTTGATCTTTTGGCATCCATTGGACACGAAATCTTAGAAAGAGGCGATTGCCTGTCACTTAAAGAGCTAAAAGTCGGAGGCAAAGATCTTATAGACTTAGGAATCACCCCCGGCAAAGACATAGGAATTATCCTTAACAACATGCTCAAAGACGTCATCGGTACCCCTAATCACAACGATAAGGAATATCTGATAAAACACCTTGCTAACTACAAAAATCCAGTTGAATGACATAATAATAAAAACGGTGCCAAAAGTAACTTTTGGCACCGAGGGTTATTGAAAATTTACACTTGTTCGATCCTTCACCAAATTATAAATATTCGCAAGCTTGCTATTAAGAAAAGTATAAAAAAAGTCGATATATTATCGGATAATGATAATCATTTTTTAATGTCATGTCGCGAGCAAAGCGAGTGACTAATGGTTCAAATTTTCACATGAGGCGTTGATTTTATTTGTTAAAGTCTTGGGCATAACCTGCCTGTTATGGTCACAGCTTTTAATGCGTGCAGCCCACGGTTATTCAAAGGGGAGATGGATATGCGTAGATATGTTAGAAGTTTATTCGTAACCATTATAGCTTTTGTTGTAGCGCTGACTTTTTTCCCGGACATCTCGTATGCACAGACTGTTAACACAGTCTCTCTTGTAGGCAAGTATGATTCGTCAGATACTGCCATCATCAAATCAATCGATACAGATAACAATACCATCACGTTCCGTAATCATGATACAGGACGTGATTATACCCTTTCTTATGACAATACCACTTTGATATATAGTGAATATGGAAGAGCACTCTCGGCACAGCTCCTTGAAGTCGGAGAGATTGCCAATATCACCTTTTTGTCAGGTTCAAGGCACCTTAACAGCCTTGATATAAATGGTGATGCCTTTACTATCGACAAGTCATATGGTTATGACCTTCAGGCAGGCACTGAGACAGCTCAGATAGGAAGCAGTTACTATCATATAACTGATAAGACACTGATCCTGATAGATGGCAGGTCAGGCCGCATCGCAGATGTGCTCCCCGGTGACAATATCAAAGTAACCGGAATAGATACAGAAATCTACTGTGTAGAAGTAAAGCAAGGTCACGGATATGTATCCCTTTCATCCAACATGGTAGGAGATGCTGACATCTCCGGATCCTATCTGGAGATTGGTGATAAGAATATATACCGCGTAACTGACGGAATGCTTGTGAGCGTTCCTGAAGGAACCTACAAGCTCTTTTTGACAGGTAACGGCGTAGATTATGAGACTACTATAACGGTTGACAGGGATAAAGAGACCATAGTGGATACCAGTCAGATAGAGATCGAATATAACTTCGGTCTTGTCACCTTCAAGATCATCCCTCAGGAAGCAAGACTCTATATAGATGGCGAAGAGGTTAACCCGTCGTGGCCTATAGAACTAGCCTATGGAACTCACAAGATCGAAGCGACGGCAGAAGGGTATCTTCCTTGTTCGGAGTATCTTCATGTAGGCTCTTCCAAGGCAGAAGTTGAGATAACACTTCTTGTCGATGAAGATTATGAGAAGGAAGATGAGAAGGAAGATGAGAGTACTACAGCGACTTCTGTAAGCGACTCGTCCACTTCCCAGGCAACGACCGAAGATAAACCCAAGGAGTCTGATAAGAGCAGTGACAATGCTTCAAGTAAGTCCAAGGCCAAGACAGTTAATACAGCCAAGGCATCTACAACGGCTACAACTGTTAAGGACGGAACTCTTATAAGCGGCTATTATATTAGGATAACGGCTCCTTCTGACGTAGAAGTATATCTTGATCCTGACAAGAACAAAAAGGGAGACGACGGCAAATACATCGGAATATCTCCATGTTCTTTTACCAAGATAACAGGAGATCATGTAATAAGGCTGAAAAAAGACGGGTATCTCACCAAGGACTATACTATTAGTATTGATTCTGAGAAAAAAGATAAAGAGTACGCCTTTGAAGCACTGAAAAAGGATCCTGCAGCTTCTGCCAGCACTGCAAGTACCGAAGAACCGGATGGAACCTTGATAGAAGGATATGGCGTATATGTGGATGCGCCGGTTGGAGCTAATCTGTATGTGGACGGCGAGGAAGTTGGAGAAGTTCCCTGCTCTTTTGATAAAGTCAAGGGAAGCCATACTATAACCTTCACCCGCGACGGATATGCTACAAAGAGCTATTCGATATATGTAGATGGTAACAAGAAAGACAAGTTATATGAATTCCCTGAACTTGAGAGGTATGTAGATATATATGCTCTTGCAGGAACCGAAGTGTTCGTAGACGACGAGCTTATGGGCGTGATAGAAGGTGATGAAGCTATCAGATTTGCAAAGCTGCCTGATGCTCACAGTCAAGGGCCATCTACTATAAGGCTTGAGCTTGAAGGATATAAGACCCTCGAAGAAGAGCTTAGCGTAAGTACCTATGACGGCGTAGACAGCCACTACTATGCAGACAGACAGGAAAAAGAGGAATCTGCTGATCCTGATTCCGGAAGCAGCAAATCTTCTGACAGTGCCAGCAGTGCATCTACAGAGGCATCATCCGACGAAGGATCGTCTGAAGCTTCGACGGAGGCTTCGACAGACGGATCTGATGAAGGCAGCTTGTCAAGTAGCGGAGATCAGAACGGTCAAGACCAAAATCAGGGAGATAATACAGAGAATACAGATCAGAACTCAGATCAAAATGGCGGCGACGAAGATCAAGAAGATAATCAGAGCATCCCCGACGAACAAGGTCAGGTTGATGACTCCGGAGGCGCTGATCAAAGTGAGGTTCAGGAAGGAAGTGATAATGCTACTACATCATCTTCCACTGCGCCTTCTTCCTCCAATACAGGAGGAACTACAGAATAGGGAGTTTGAGGCTGTAAAAGTCTGATTTTTGGAAGTTGTGTATATATTAGATACAGAAACTTCGCACTTGCCAAACATACGACACTTCTTATGGTTGTACCGATGCGGGTAGTTTATAAAGTCTTTTCGTGTTCTTTTGAAAGTGTTATAAAATTCAGGAGCGTGATAGATGGAGATTCATATTCCGCATAGGGTTCGCATGTTTGAGCAAAGCGAGTTTCGAACCCTGGAATATAAATCTCCAGATATCATGCCCTGAATTATAACACTTTCAAGACACGAAAAGACTTTATAAACTACCCGCATCGATACAGCCGTAAGAAGTGTCGTATGTTTGGCAAGTGCGAAGTTTCATCTGGCTATTATAAATCGAGTCCGCCTTTAAACACAGATTATTACTGTAAAACGAAAAAAAGAATCTGTTCAAACGCAGTAAACTAGGAGCAAATTGGAATAAAAAGGCTAAAAAATGGCTTAAAATAAGGATTTTCCTTGACAGCTTTTGCGAAAACGTATATAAGTAAATATATACCGCTTGAAGCAGGTAATAAGAAGCGCTATTTTAGCGCATTACAATCTTAGAGGAGGAATTTCCTAATGAACAAGACAGAATTAGTAGCAGCAATTGCAGAAGATGCAGGATTATCTAAGAAGGACGCTGAGAAGGCTCTTAAGGCTTTCACAGACGCAGTTACAGCAGAGCTTAAGAAGAAGGGTAAGGTTCAGCTTGTTGGCTTCGGTACATTCGAAGTAGCTAAGAGAGCAGCAAGACAGGGCAGAAACCCTCAGACAGGTGCTACAATGAAGATCGCAGCATCAGTTGCTCCTAAGTTCAAGGCTGGTAAGGCACTTAAGGACGCTGTAAACAAGAAATAATTCCTTTGAATTATTTTAATAGAATAGGTATATAGACCTTTTCTAAAGATCAGCTATAAGTGTTTTGACACGAGTTGATAGCCTGCGGAGTTCATTCTTCGCAGGCTTTTGTAAAGCTAGAGATTAGTTTTATACGGTTCATAGAAGGAGCTGTGAATATGAGACTTGATAAATATTTGAAGGTATCACGACTTATCAAAAGAAGAAGTGTTGCAAACGAAGCCTGTGATGCAGGCCGTGTTCTGATCAATGGAAGAGTTGCTAAGGCAGGAACCGAGGTCAAGGTAGGCGATCATCTTACGATCCAGTTTGGAAACAAAGACGTAAGTGTAGAAGTACTTGATGTGCAGGAGACTGTACATAAGGAAAATGCAGGTGAATTATACAAATATATTTAATATTGATAACAAAACGTCGTTGCGCCGAAACTCCCGAGGTGGTAAGATTAATGTAGCTATTAGTCTACATAATTACGGAAATTGATCAATACCAAGCTAGAAATAATATAATCCAGACCGCAGAGAGGAGTTCTATATGAAGACAAGATATAGAACCAGACGCAAGGAGAACCGATTTGGTGTACTACTTGCAGCGATTGTGGTGCTGCTTCTTACATTTGCAGTTTCAGTCAGGAGTATAGATTTACTAAGACAGGTTGGTGATAATGAAGCAAGGATAGAAGAGCTTCAGACTCAGATGGACAAAGAGAAGCAAAGAAGCGCCGAGATCGATGAGTTCGTAAAAGAGACGCAGACGCGTAAATATATAGAAGACATAGCAAGACAGAAGCTGGGGCTTGTATATCCCGGCGAGATCATTTTTGAAAAAGAATCAAATTAGGGGTGCAAACTTCCGCAAGTCAGGGAGTTTGCACTGTTTACGTTAAGGGAATGATATATGGATCTAAGGCAGCAGGTTCTAATGTTTATTAGAAAAGAAAATATGATACAAAAAGGCGACCACATCCTTGCAGGTGTATCCGGCGGGGCTGATTCAGTATGTCTTCTTGTATTACTTCATTCACTTATGGATGAATTGTCCTTTAAGCTGTCAGTTCTTCATGTCAATCATGGTATACGGCAGGAAGCATCAGAGGATGCCGATTATGTGAAGACTTTATGTGATAACTATAAAGTGCCTTTTTATCTGGAAGAGATTGATGTTCCCGGTATGACCAGAGAACTTTCTATCGGAGAGGAAGAGGCAGGAAGACTTGCAAGGTACGACCTTTTTTATAAGAAGATGGATGAGATCGGGGCAGGTAAGCTGGCAGTTGCTCATAACATGAACGATCAGGCAGAAACTTTTATCATGAACCTTGCAAGAGGAAGCGGGCTTAGGGGCTTGTCCGGAATAAGGGCGGTTAGAGATAAGATCATAAGACCTCTTCTTATGACAAGCAGAGAAGATATCGAGGCATATCTACAGGATCAGAATATCTTATTTAAAACAGATGCGACCAATCTTGAAGATGATCATACCAGAAACAGGATAAGGCATCATATCCTTCCTTACATGACAAGGGATATCAATTCAGAAACCTTAAGTCATATCAGCAGAGCGGCAGCTGAGCTTTCATATGCGCAGGAGTATATCGAATCACAGGCTGCAAGGTGGCTTGACGACAACGGATTCGGTATTGATAAGGATGAAAGATCCGATAAAACTATAGAACTTAATAAGGCTACAGCATATTCTACTACAGAACTAAATACGACTATAGAACATAGTAAGGATTTGGGATTTAACAAGAACGCAGGCTATGATGAAGGCATGCATAGGTCTTACAGATTAAGTCTTCAAGGCTACAGAAGTCAGCCCTATATCATCCGTAAGTATATCATCATGAAAATGCTGGATCTTGTGACTATGCATCGCAAGGATATAACCCAGGCTCATATAGAGGCTGCAGACAAGCTTTGCATGGACAAGGCAGGAAGTAAGAAGCTGAATCTTCCATACGGTATCAGGCTTATAAGATCATATGATGAGCTTGAGATAGCTCTTGGCAGGGATGCTGCTATAGATGATGATGAACTGGTTGTTGATCTTGAGGCTATAAATAAAGCTGATAATGGATATATTTTTTCTTTTAATAATACAGATTTCCGAGCGCGTATTATCGAAATACAAGAAGATGACACAGAAGATTTTATTTCAAAGGTTCCGCGCTTGCCATATACTAAATGGTTTGATTATGATAAAATACTATCGTGCCCGACTTTTCGCTTTCGAAGAGCCGATGATTATATTGTCATAGACAAAGAGGGTCACAAGAAGAGTCTTAAAAAGTTTATGACAGATGCAAAAATCCCTGAAAATAAACGAAACAGCGTGATACTTATGGCAGATGGCGACAGCATTATGTGGGTCTTGGGTTATCGCACAAGCTGCGCATATGAGATTTCAGCTAGTACAAAACACATCCTTGAAATAGATGCGTTATCAGTAAATTAAAAAGGAATGAGGTAGTAACAACAATGGCAGAAAGAGTTAGAGTTATGTTCACTGAAGAGGAAGTAGATAAGAGAATCAGAGAACTTGGTGAACAGATCAGTAAAGATTATGCAGGTAAGACAGTACATCTTATATGTGTACTTAAGGGCGGAAGCTTCTATATGACAGAGCTTGCTAAGCGTATTACAGTTCCGGTAACTCTTGATTTTATGAGCGCATCAAGTTATGGTTCATCAACTAAGTCAAGCGGTGTAGTTAAGATTGTCAAGGATCTTGATGAGCCTCTTAAGGATAAGGACGTACTTATTGTAGAAGATATCGTAGACTCAGGTCGTACTCTCAGCTATCTTATGAAGATGCTTGGAGACAGAGGACCGGCAAGCATCAAGCTTACAACTCTTCTTGATAAGCCTGATCGTCGTGTTACAGATGTTAAGGTAGATTATACAGGTTTTGTTATTCCTGATGAATTCGTAGTAGGTTATGGCCTTGATTATGATCAGAGATATCGTAACCTTCCTTATATCGGAGTTGTTGAGTTCGATTGATCATGATATGAGGACCTCGTGAGCTTTTGCTTTAACCGAGGCACTGATTTTGGTTTTGAAAACAGATTTTTCAAATTTAACTATAGTGAAGTGCTATGAAAAAAGTTCATTTCCGCGTATAGCGGATGATATATAAAGGAGGAAGTAGTGGAAAATCGCAGAAGAAGTTTTGGAACGATCTTCGGATTTATCATAGTTCTGCTCCTGTTATTGGTTGTCCTTGAGTTTTTCGGCGACAGCAATCGTACGGCTGACTCACAGGCATACACTATTGGTAAACTTCAGACAGATCTTGAAGAAGGGGACATTAAGAGCGCTGTTATCCTTCCCAATGGTGAAAATGCGACAGGTGCTGTAAACATCGAATTTAAAGATGATGATAAGAATACCGAGACCTTGTATGTGACCAATGTTACAGAGGTTAGACAACTCCTTATGGAGTACGGAATTGATGCAGAAGTCAGAGATGTATCTGATGACAGCTGGCTCTTTAACTGGGCGCTTCCTATACTGGTAGTTGTGATCATATTCGTAATGTTCCTGTCTATGATGAACGGATCACAATCATCCGGAAGTGCAAGCAACAACAGAATGCTCAATTTTGGTCGAAGCAGAGCCAGAATGACTGTGGGTGATGACAACAAAGTCAAGCTTGATGATGTTGCAGGCCTTCAGGAGGAGAAAGAGCAGCTGGCTGAGATCATAGAATTTTTGAAAAATCCTGATCAGTTCACTAAAGTCGGAGCGCGTATTCCTAAAGGAGTACTGCTTGAAGGTGCTCCGGGTACAGGTAAGACTCTTCTTGCAAGGGCAGTTGCCGGTGAAGCGGGAGTTCCTTTTTTCTCAATATCAGGTTCAGACTTCGTAGAGATGTTTGTAGGTGTCGGTGCATCCCGTGTCCGTGACCTCTTCGAAGAAGCCAAGAAGAATAGCCCTTGTATCATATTCATCGACGAGATAGATGCTGTAGCAAGGCGTAGAGGTACAGGTATGGGAGGCGGCCATGATGAGCGTGAGCAGACTCTTAACCAGCTCCTTGTAGAGATGGATGGTTTTGGTGTCAATGAAGGAATCATCGTTATGGCAGCAACCAACCGTGTAGATATCCTCGATCCTGCTATCTTAAGACCGGGACGTTTTGACAGAAAGATAACAGTAGGACGTCCTGATATAAGAGGCCGTGAAGAGATCCTCAATGTACATGCCAAGAATAAGCCTCTTGGAGATGATGTTGATCTGTCACAGATAGCACAGACTACAGCTGGATTTACAGGCGCTGATCTTGAGAACCTTCTTAATGAGGCTGCTATCAATGCAGCAATGGACAAGCGTCCGTACATCCTTCAGGATGATATCAAGAAGGCTTTCGTTCAGGTTGGTATCGGTACTGAGAAGAAGAGTCATCTTATCTCTCCTGAAGAGAAGAAGATCACTGCATATCATGAATCAGGACATGCGATCCTTTTCCATGTACTTCCTCATGTGGGACCTGTATATACAGTATCAGTTATTCCTACAGGTGCTGGTGCGGCAGGATATACAATGCCTCTTCCTGAGAAGGATGAGATGTTCCTTACAAGGACCAAGATGCTTGAAGAGATCATGGTAGATCTTGGCGGACGTATCGCTGAAGAGATAGTATTTGACGATATCACAACAGGTGCTTCCAATGATATCCAGAAAGCTACCAATATGGCCAGAAATATGGTTACCAAGTATGGTATGTCCACTAATATCGGTGTTATCAATTATGATGACAATGAAGATGACGTATTCATCGGATACGATATAGGCCATAGAAAGAGCCATTCAGAGCTTATGAGCGGCGAGATAGACAGAGAAGTTAAAGCGATCATAGACGAGTGCTACAACAAGGCTAAGCAGATCATTCTGGACAATCAGGATGTGCTTCATAAGTCAGCAGAGCTTCTTATACAGAAAGAGAAGATCGGAAGAGAAGAGTTTGAAGCTCTTTTCAATAGAAACGAGTCTATATTAGATGCTGAACCTTCATTTTCACTTTGATTTTTATTAGATCAATAAGAAACTTGAATCCCCGAAGAACTGTCCAAAGGCAGATTTTCGGGGATTTTTCAGGATAATTGGTTAAAATCACAAGAGAATGGAAGAGCTTACATTTTTTCTCTGAAAAAATCACCAAAAACCCGTACATGTATTTGGCAATTTTGTTGAAGCTGTTCATTGTGAGTATAGGGTACGGATGCTATTATAATACTCGTAACCCCCCAATATTATATAGTTTTTTGCTATACCCCATAAGAAAGAAATACCTTCTCTAAAAAAGACAGCAACCCCTAAAGCTGTCTTTTTTGCTGTTTAAAAATCAGATCCCGCAAGGAGCGTTTATAACACTTTTTGCGGGATCTGATTTTGTCAAAAAAGGAAGGATTCGATTATAGAAGAAGTAAGCGAAGTATATCGCTTACTAATATTACATTAACCAGACAACTGTTCATAGGACTCGGGATCCTCGCTGTGGATGGTAAGACTGCTGTCATACAGGCTCCTGAATTTGGTAGGTGTGTATCCTGTTATGATCCTGAACATCCTTATAAACGAAGACATGCTGCTGAATCCGCAGTTGATCGCTATGTTGGTAATAGTTGAATCAGAGTCCATAAGGAAAAGCTTGGCCTTCTGAATGCGGACCTGATTGATATATCTGTAGAAGGTTACACCGGTCAGCTGCTTGAATACTCTTGAGAAGTGGTATTTGCTAAAACCGGCGATCTTGGCAGCTGACTCAAGGCTGATGTCTTCTGCGTAATGAATTTTAAGATAATCACATATTCTGTTGATCTGCTCAGCATACTCTCTTTGCTTTTTGATACTCGTATCTGCAAGAGAATTATTGATCTGATGATAATTCTTACCAAGTAGCAGAAGCATCTGGGCCATAGAAGTGTATATCTCAGGCTCTGCCATAAGGCCTGCGTGAGTATAGCTTTCACATATCTGCCTGAACAGGTTGTGGAACTGGTCATAGCATGGGCAGTTGGAAGGGCTTACGACATATACAGGATATATAAGTGATACGACATGATCGAAACCGCTTATGGCCTGAAGCATAGAGATGTCTATCTGGAATATGAGTCTTTTGCCGGGAAGAGCAGGCATAGAGTGTATGACACCCGGGCATATGAAGATCATCTCATCCTCTGCTATATCAAAGACATGTCCGCAGCTTTCAACCTTGTAGTTGTTCTGGATGGGCATGATTATCTCTATAGGAAGATGCCAGTGAGAAGGATATGCCTCGAAGTCGTCATTCTCATAGAGCCTGACACGGCCTGTGGGCGCGTAGTTGACGGTCTCGTGCAGCCCGTTAAGATTCTCTATCATGATACTCCCCCTTTTACTAATACAAAATTGCTAATAATTGCACATTGATTTTAGTCAACATGACTGAGAAAATCGAAAAACTTTCGGAAGATTAGTCATTACGTTGCCGAAAACACCATAAATATAACATTTGTCTTAAAGATTATCAATATTGTGGGTAAAAGGATAGCAATAATTAGTAATTAATTAGCAATCATTGTAAAGATGAGCATACGTAATATTGCTAACCTTAAGGTGTAATTACAAATGAGGGGGCATCAGTTACACAACTGATGCAAAAAAGATAAGGAGGGTTATTATGAAAAGCAAGGCATTATCAATCGTACTGTCATTGTCAATGGTAGCAGCAGCTCTTACCGGATGTTCGGTTTCTACGGATACTGGTGAAACATCTACACCTGCGCAGGATGAGGCAAAGGACACAGGTACAGATTCAGGTGCGACTGATACGGGCACAGGTACTGACAGCACAGATACAAGTACAGCTTCTGCTGACGAAGAAGAGATCACATGGGTATTCTGGGATGATCTTGAAGCCAGCACAGACCAGATGACACAGCTGTATGCTGAAACTGTTAAGCGCTTCAACGAAGCAGACAACGGTTATCATGTAAATGTAATAACAACTAATCTTGAAGAGTATGATTCTAAGGTTAATGCTCTTATCGCAGCAGGTGATACACCTGATCTTCTTATCTGTAATCCGGGCCCTAACGCAGATGTATATGTAGACGCAGGAGTTGTACAGCCTCTTAATCAGTATCTTGATGCTGATACAGAATGGAAAGATTCATTTGCAGGTGGTATGTTCGACAGAGTTACATATGACGGAGATATCTACGGAATTCCTACAAACTTTGCAGCCGCTTGCTGTTTCTATAACACAGAGATGTTCGAAGCTGCCGGTATATCAGAAGTTCCATCCGATATGGAAGGCTTCCTTGATGCATGCGCTAAGCTCAAAGAGGCAGGATATACACCACTTACATGCTCAGCTTCAACAGCATGGTGTCTTTCTATGATTGCAGGTTACTGCATGAACAGAGAAGGTGTTGATACAGAAGCTCTTAACGCAGGAACAGCACACTGGACAGATGAGAACTGTGTAAAGGGTGTTGAAGACCTCGTTGCTATAAGCAAATTCTTCCAGGATACATATCTTGGAGATTCCAATGATGATGCAACAGCTCATTTCTATAATGAAGAAGCAGCTATCCTCATCCAGGGTTCATGGTGCATAGCTCAGATGAATGGTAACTCCACAACTATCGAAGATAAGTGCGGAGTATTCTCATTCCCTAGCGTAGATGGCAGCATCGGTGATATGATCGTTAAGACAGACAATGTCCTTATGTCAGCTACAACAGAGCATCCTGAAGCATGTGTTGCATTCCTTAAGATGCTCACAGATGAGACAGCTCAGAAGGCTACAGCTGAGAAGGCTGGTAAGATTCCTGTAACCAAGGTAGAAGTTGATACATCCAAGGCTCCTAAGCAGTTTGGCTATGTTTCAGATCTTCTTGCAAACCTTACAGGAACAATCGGATTCTATAACGAGTCACTTGTATCTGTAGAAGCTGGTGATACATTCGATAACAATATGGTTTCTATCGTAATGGGAGATGAGACTATAGAAGAAGGTCTTCAGAATATTGAAGACTTCTACAAAGAAAATGCGTGGAAGTAATAGTGACAATTAGAAACTAAGTCAAGTCATTATGATGCACGGAGATTATCTTGGGATTATCTTAGGATGATCCCCCATGAATGGATATCTCCGTGCATCTGTAATAAGTGGGGGAAGGCTATGAATAAAGCACTTAGGGATAAAAAAGCTATCCTGTTTTTTATACTACCGGCGGCTCTTCTTTTTACATTGGTTTTGTTTGGACCTATATTATACGCCGGATATATTTCCCTTTGTGATTGGAATGCATTAACTAAACCCAAATTTATTGGTTTTGGTAATTTTAAAGCTCTTTTCACAAAGGATGATATATTCCTTACGTCTCTTAAGAATTCGATCTTCTTTATGATCTTCTCATTGATAACTCAGCAGATAATAGGACTGATACTGGCTGCGATCCTTTCAGGACTTCGCTATGGTAAGAATGTATATAAGAATATTATCTATCTTCCGTGTGTATTGTCTTCGGCAGCACTGGGACTATTGTTCAGCTTTATATTAAAACCTAATATGGGTCTTAACCAGCTCCTTGCGATATTTGGGATTCAGGGACCTAACTGGCTTATGTCCGTTAACGGGTACATACCGCTTACTATGTGGGTTATAGGCGTAGTTGCTCTTTGGATCTACGTAGGTACTACTATGATGTTGTATATGGCAGGAATAGCCGGGATTGACAAGAGTCTATTGGAGGCAGCTTACATAGATGGTGCAGGCAAGACCAAGACTTTCTTTTATGTAACACTTCCGTTATTAAAGCCTATGGCCAGAACTACTATATCGCTTACATGTATTGGATCACTCAAATTCTTTGACCTTGTATATAACATGACACAGGGAGGGCCTAACAACAAGACACAGACAATGGCTACATGGCTTTATTTTGAAGGCTTTTCATACTTCAAATACGGCTATGCAAGTGCTATATCAATAGTGCTTCTTATCATGTGCCTTCTTGTGACATTTATCATAAACAAATGTATCAGCATTAAAGATTTTGAAAACTAAGGGGAGCAATAAGTATGAAGAAGATAACTCTTTCAAAAGTCATCATATATATTGTGCTGACAATAATAGCTGTCTTATATGTAGCTCCGCTTGTGTGGATAGTACTTGTATCATTTAAGACCAATGCAGAAGTCTTTTCCAATCCATTCGGACTACCACAGGTATGGCAGCTTGGTAACTATATCTTTGCATGGACCAAGGGCAAGCTTGGAATAGCACTTTGGAACTCAGTATTTGTATGTGTATTCACGCTGGCAGTCAGCCTTCTTCTTGGAGCTATGGCAGCATTTGGAATTGCCAGGATGAGATTTGGATTTAATAATGCGACTCTCACCTATTTCATGATAGGAATGATGGTTCCTGTACACTGCGTTCTGATTCCTCTTTTTGTAATGTTCTCTAAGATGAAAATAAAGACGCCTCTTTTTGAGATCAGGTTCACCAACTCCCTCATAGGAATCATAATCCCGTATATTACATTTGCTCTTCCTATGACTATATTTATCCTTGTAGGCTTTTTCAGAAGCATGCCGGGAGAACTGTTCGAAGCAGCATGTATTGACGGATGCTCCATCTACAAGATATTCTTCTCAATCGCACTTCCACTGTCCAAGACAGGAATCTTCGTAACAGGTATGATGAGCTTCGTTAATACCTGGAACGAGTTGCTGGTATCGATGGTATTCATATCAGATCCAGAGAAGAAGACGCTTCCGGTTACACTGACCTATTTTGTAGGCCCGTATGCAACCAACTATGTACAGATGTTTGCAGCTATCGTAATAGCGGTCGTTCCTACTATCATCGTCTATAGTATATTCAGTAATCAGATTGTAGAAGGTCTCACTGCAGGAGCGGTAAAGGGGTGACGTATTTTGGCCCTCCAGGGACGCAAGTCAACCCCTAAGGACGCAAGTCCTCCTCAGGGATGGAGTTAAGGAATTAAAAACGAAAATATACGAAAATGACAACTCCCATATAAAATAAAAGCGCATGCTGTCTGAAATATAGACGGCATGCGCTTTTGTGTCTTTGAATATCAGATGGGATATTTTGTATTAATACTGGAGTTTCGATGGCGGTATATGCTATAATGACGATATACGAAAAAATGCGAAAATTATTAAGGCATATATACTGATCTGTTTATTTATATCAAATAATTAGCCAAGTACTTTGATCAAAATATGAACAGTTCAGTATGTAGGATGCAGAATACAAGATACAGGATGCACCTTAGTTTATCTTATATACAATATGTTACCTATAGACAGGAGAGGGGTTGCTATGATTGATCTTAGTTTGTTATTCCATGATATTTCCGGGCAGTATGTTGATAAGGCCGAGCAGGATATATTCAGCGATGTGAGCATCTATTTTAGGACAGGTCATGGGCAGGCTGACAAGGTTTTCTTATGCACTGATGAAGATGAGTACCAGATGAATCTTATGAATAAGACCGGCGTCAAAGAAATGCTTCCAGGATATGAAAGCGGAGTATTTGATTATTATGAAGTCAGAATACAGCTTGGAGATAAGCCTTTATCCTACTTCTTTAAGGTGGTCGCATCTAAAGATAAAGACGAAGCTACTAGTGATAATACAGATGATCCGGCTATAGTCTATTATGACCACAGGGGCGCATTTACCAAAAAGCCCGCGGCAGATAATCATATGGCATTTCGTCTTTTCCCCGGAACACATGCTCCTTCTTGGGCAAGGGGCGCTGTTATGTACCAGATATTCGTAGACAGGTTCTGTAACGGCGATAAGTCCAATGATGTCCTGACTGATGAGTACCACTATAACGGTGGTCATACTGTAAGAGTAAGCGACTGGGACAAGTATCCTCATCCTTCCGAAAGCTATAAGGAGTTCTACGGCGGAGATCTTCAGGGTGTTATAGACAAGCTTGATTATCTAAAGGATCTTGGAGTAGATGTCCTGTACTTAAATCCAATATTCGCATCTCCCTCTAGCCATAAGTATGACACCATGGACTATGATCATATCGACCCTCACTTTGGCAAGATCGTAGAAGATAAGGGCGATACTCTGGAAAAAGATATTACTGATAATAGGAAAGCAACACAATTCGTAAATAGAGTTACTAACATCAAAAATCTTGATGCAAGCGATCTTTTGTTTGCTAAGCTTGTAGAAGAAGCCCATAAGCGAGGGATGAAAGTTATAATAGATGGCGTTTTCAATCACTGCGGATCTTTTAATAAGTGGCTTGACAGAGAGATTATATATGGAGGCGGTGCCTTTGAATCAGAGGATAGCGCATACCATAATTGGTTTGATTTTAAGAAAAAAAAGAAGTGGCCCTATAACAATTCCTATGACGGCTGGTGGGGCTATGATACACTTCCAAAGCTCAACTTTGAAGGCTCTGAAACCTTGCAGCAGTACATCTTGAAACTTGGAAGAAAATGGGTAAGCGCCCCCTTTTATGCAGATGGATGGAGGCTTGACGTAGCTACAGACCTTGGACATTCTGAGAGCTTCAACCACGAGTTCTGGTCGAGGTTTAGAAAAGCTGTAAGAGATGCTAATCCTGAAGCTATAATACTAGCAGAAAATTATGGTACTTCAAGAAACTGGCTCCTTGGAGATCAGTGGGATACCATCATGAACTATGACGCCTTTATGGAGCCTGTTACATGGTTTCTTACAGGTGAAGACAAGCATTCTGACAGCTTCCGGAAAAACAGACTCAATAATACCTCCTATTTCTGGAAGTCGATGAAGAAGGCGATCGGAGAGAACTTCGGTAACTTCTCTATGTATACTGCCATGAATCAGCTTGACAATCATGATCATTCAAGGTTCATGACAAGGACCAACATGAAGCCCGGAAGATCATCTGATAAGAAAGGGCCAGAGGCAGCAGATGAAGGCATCAATAAAGGCATATTCAGAGAAGCTGTAGTCCTTCAGATGACATGGCCGGGAGCTCCTACTCTCTACTACGGCGATGAAGCCGGAGTATGCGGATATACAGATCCTGATAATAGAAGGACCTATCCATGGGGACATGAGGATAAAGAGCTTATAGAATTCCACAAGAATATTATCAGTATACATAAAAAATACGATGAGTTCACAGAAGGCGCTCTTATCCAGCTGGGTGACACTAAGGCTAAAGGAATCCTTAGCTACGGAAGGTTTACAGCAAAGTCAGCATCTGTCATAATTTTAAATAATAACAAAAAAGAAAAGGAAATAACGCTGGACTTAAAGCCTTTGGGAATACCAAAAGACTGCGTGCTTGAAAGGCTTATATTAACTACAGAAGATGGCTTTGACATTAAGAAGGAGGCGCTAAAAGTCAGAGAATGGACACTTACTTTGACAATGCCTGCTTATTCATCAGTTGTATTAAGATATTAACTAAGGCCTTATGCCGCGAGCAAAGAAAGCGGCTGATGGTTTAGATCTTCCAAGTGGAAAGCTTGAAATAATATAAAATATAACTATGCGCTGATAAGTCCGGGGTTTGGAATCATACTATGAAGATACTTGTTACAAACGATGATGGAATAAATGCAGAAGGAATTGAGATCCTTGCAAAAACTGCCAGGAAATTCGGAGAGGTTATCGTTATCGCACCTGAAGATCAGTGCAGTGCTATGTCGCATCACATAACCCTTCGCGACAAGATGACGATAAGGAAGCACGACTTTGCAGTACAGGGCGTATCCGCTTATGCTTTTGGAGGAACACCTGCAGACTGTGTCAGAGCTTCCTATCTGGGACTATTTAAGGATGGAGAAAAGCCTGATCTGGTTCTGTCCGGAGTTAATAAGGGAGCAAACTGCGGATATGATATACAGTACTCAGCAACAGTTGGAGCTGCAATGGAAGCACTTCTTTATGGAGTTCCGGCCATATGTTTTTCTCAGAACTATTTTACAGATGAGCATGAATGTCATACAGATGTAATGCATGCTCACATTGAGGAGATACTAAGAGACCTTATCTCTAAACCTCTGGACAAAGGACTTGCATGGAACGTAAACTTCCCATCATGCAAGATAGAAGATTATAAAGGTATTCTTTTTGACAGATTCCCCGCCCAGAGCGCATTCTGGGATGATAAGTATGTTGTGGAAGACAGTGACGAAGCGCAGAAAGAAGTTGTTCTTAAAACTATACCGGTTGAAAAGGCGCAGGAAGGCAGTGATATGCAGGCTGTTATCGATGGCTATATTTCAATAGGAACCATAAGAAATACAGTTATTCGATAAGTATGACTTCTTGAATATAAAATTCAAGAATGTATACTTATCGAAAGAAATGTCATACACAATTAATGTCACATATTTTATAAATTAATCTTTCTGAATATATAACTATTATTAAAAAAAGTTGCATATTTTTGATATGTAACTTTTTTTAATGGTGTTATAATTAATTCAATTGTTAGATATAACTAATTGGGGAAGGAGTTCTTTTTTTCCTACACAAATCCAAGGACTATAATTTAAGAAAGGTGGTATTACTATGGCACTTGTTACATCAACAGAAATGTTCAAGAAAGCTTATACAGGCGGATATGCTATCGGAGCTTTCAACATCAACAACATGGAGATCGTTCAGGCGATCACTGACGCTGCAGCTGAACTTAAGAGCCCTGTAATCTTACAGGCTTCACAGGGAGCTAGAAAATATGCTAACTCCGTATATCTTGTAAAGCTGGTAGAGGCTGCCAATGAGATTCATCCTGAAGTTCCTATGGTACTTCACTTAGACCATGGTGCAGACTTTGCAACATGTAAAGACTGTATCGACAATGGATTTACATCAGTTATGATCGACTATTCAAGCCACTCTTTCGAAGAAAATATAGAAGAGTCAAGGAAGGTTGCTGAGTACGCACACGAGCACGGTGTAGTAGTAGAAGCTGAGCTTGGAACTCTTGCAGGAATCGAAGATGCTGTATCAGTTGATGCTGATAAGGCTATGTTCACAGATCCTGATCAGGTTGAAGAGTTCGTTAACAAGACAGGCGTTGATTCACTTGCAATCGCTATAGGAACAAGCCATGGTGCATATAAGTTTAAGCCAGGCACTAATCCTAAGCTTCGTCTTGATATCCTTGCTGAGGTTTCAAGAAGACTTCCCGGATTCCCGATCGTACTGCATGGATCAAGCTCTGTACCTCAGGAATATGTTAAGATCATCAACGAGCATGGCGGCAAATTAAAGGATGCCATCGGTGTTCCGGAAGATCAGCTCCGTGAAGCTGCAAGAGGCGCTGTCTGCAAGATCAACATCGATTCAGACCTTCGTCTTGGCATGACAGCAGGTATCAGAGAGCACTTCGTAGCAAATCCTGATCACTTCGATCCTCGTCAGTATATTGGCGATGGCCGTAAGTATGTCAAGGATATCGTAGCTCATAAGATCAAGAATGTACTTGGATCTGAGAATACTATCTGATAATGGTATTTGGACAGTATATAATCAATAATATTAACTCATAAAATAACCATATCAAAAATGGATATCAGCCAACAATAAGCTGATATCCATTTTATATAAAAAAGAATTATTTAAATCATGGCTTCCATACAAACCAAATGAAGAGATAACCTGTAATAACAGCTGTAAGTGTAAACGGAATACCAATCTTGAAGAAGTCTCTGAACTTAACTTCATAACCTTCTTTTCTAAGCATACCAACACCTGCGATATTGGCAGAGGCTCCGATAGGAGTGATGTTACCACCAAGAGTAGCTCCTATGAGAAGACCGAAATACAGGAAGTTAGCATCTACATTAAGTGTTGCTGCGACAGAACCCAGAATAGGGAGCATTGTTGCAACGTAAGGTATGTTGTCTATAAAAGCAGATATAACTACAGAACCCCATACTACAATTGAATACAAAATGAATACGTTGCTGCTACCTGCCTTTGAGATCATAGTTGCAAGATCATCTATGACACCAACATTGGTGATACCTGCTATTACGCAGAACAGACCTGTAAGAAGGAGCATTGTATCCCAGTCCATAGCCTTAAGTGAGTGCCACATTCCATCTGTGCTCTTCTGCTTGGCAATCTCCCATACTACAGTGAGGACGCCGCATACAAGGCAGATGATACCATTGGTTGTCTCCGGCTTCATCTCTTCCGGAATGAAGGATGCGATGATAAGCAGTACCACGTGTCCCAGCATCGTAATAGTCGGAACATAGTCAGTTACAACTGTGTGCTCTGTTGATGTAACAGATTCTTTGTCCTTGCGGAAGAGGAACATCATGATCGGAACAGTAAGAAGAGCACCAAGCTCAACTGCAAAGAAGATACCGGCTCTTCCGTGGAATACGAAGAAGTCATTGAAGTTCATGCCGGCAGCGCCTGCAAGCATGATAGATGTAGTATCACCAACAAGTGTTGCAGCGCCCTGAAGGTTTGAGGATACAGCGATACAGATGATCATGGATACAGGGGATATGTTCAGCTTCTTACAGATAGCAAGTCCTACAGGTGCTACCATAAGTACTGTAGCTACATTGTCGATGAAAGCTGAGATGATACCTGAGAAAAGTGACATGAGAATTGTAACCCACATTACATTAGGGGCAAGTCTTAGAAGCCACTCAGCAATAACATTGGGCATCTTGGATTCGATGAAATAGTCTACGATAACCATAGTTCCTACCAGCATCATAAGTATGTTCCAGTCGATAGCACTGGGTACCTGAGTGATTGGAAGGATAGGATCACCGCCTACTCCTATAAGTGTAAGAATTACATAGATCGCTGCAGTTGAGAGAGCAACAACAGCTCTTTTCTTTGGTAATAGCACCATGAGTACATACATAAGTACGAAAAGTGCTATCGCGATGGTTTTGGATGTTAACATTTTGTCTCCTTTGAATGAATTTTGGCAAAATAAAAAAGACCCTGCCATGTGGTTGGCCGCATATAGCGGTAAGCAAATGACAATTATAGAAGTGTCATCTACTAAAGTTACATGGTAAAAGTCTTGCTTTTGTGGATATCAGCAGAATAATATTTGTCGTCTTTTGCCATAAAATAAATGACAAAAATCTGCTGCGTTATATCCGGTTCCGAATGACCTTTGCCGGCCATTGTGCTGACGAATACCGGAAATCTATATACCTTGCCAATATATAGATCAGCTACTCCCTTTTACTCCCTATATAATAAAGATTTATTGCAAAAACGTCAAGAAAATCAGCATTCCATGACATCCCCTATATCAGGCTGTTTGTAGATGATGATCCAAGCAATATCAGATATTTTCTCATAAGATCTGTGGTTTAAAATTTCTTTATTCAAACTTCGCACTTGCCAAACATACACCACCATCTGAGGCAGAGCTGATGCGGCCCGTTTATAATACATTTTCGTATCTTTTGAAGGTGTTATTAAATTCAGGAGCAAGATATCTGGATCTTTATATTCTTCTTAGGGTCCACCTGTCTGAGCGAAGCGAGTTTGGACCCTAGAATATAAAGATCCAGATATCTTGCCCTGAATTATAACACCTTCAAGATACGAAAATGTATTATAAACGGGCCGCATCGGCTCTGCCTCAGATGGTGACGTATGTTTGGCAAGTGCGAAGTTTGAGTTTCTTTAGTTTTTCAGTTATTAAAGTATTTTTTATCCTGTTGAAATGGTTTTTTTCTTATCATAAAATTGAATAAGCAGGAATTATAAGTGAGGTTTTTTATATGCACAACGAACTGACTAAAAAAGACATAGAAGATATGCAGGCTGAGATTGACAACCGCAAGATCAATATAAGGAAAAAGCTTCTTGAGGATGTCAAAGAGGCAAGGGCTCAGGGCGATCTGTCCGAGAACTTTGAGTACTATGCAGCCAAGAGGGCCAAGAACCAGAACGAGAGCCGCATACGCTTTCTTGAAAGGATGATCAAGACAGCCAAGATCATTGATGATGACTCAAGTGATGATCAGGTAGGCATGAACAAGACTGTAACTGTCTATGTCGAGGAAGATGATGTCGAGGAAGTGTATAAGATCGTCACTACCATAAGAGCGGACTCCCTTAAAGGAACCATAAGCGTGGAATCTCCGCTTGGTAAAGCCCTGATGGGACATAAGGTAGGAGACCGCGTCAATATAGTTATAAGCAAGGATTATAACTATGACGTGATAATCAGAAAGATTGAGAATACCGAGCTTACAGATGATGATAAGCTCAGGGATTTCTAACCCGTTACAGGATCAAGGTTTAGAGGACTTGATCAAAGGGAAGAATTCTTGGGGCTTTTTGTGATGCACAAAAATAATTATTGGTACGAGGGTTTTAATGAAAGAAGATTTTAAAGAGGAAATAGAAAAAGTCATCAGCAAGATGACTCTTGATGACAAGATTGCAATGATTCACGGTGCACATCTTTTTCAAAACGGGAGCGTGGATCACCTTAATATTCCACCGCTTACAATGTCGGATGGACCTATGGGTGTAAGGGCAGATTTTGAGCCTGATAAGTGGATGCCTGCCCAGCATGCAAGTGACGAAGTTACTTACCTTCCATGCAATTCAGCTCTTGCGTCTACCTGGAACAGAAGCCTTGCAAGGGATATGGGAAGCGTCCTTGGTGAAGAGAACAGAGGAAGAGGCAAGGATATAAGCCTTGCTCCAGGTATCAATATCAAGAGGACTCCCCTTTGCGGAAGGAATTTTGAATATTTTAGTGAAGATCCTTATATAACAGGTGAGCTTGCATCAGAGTTTGTTAAGGGGCTTCAGGAGTGGGACGTTGCAGCCTGTGTCAAGCATTTTGCACTTAACAATCAGGAGACGCAGCGTCTTGAAGTGGACGTAGATGTTGATGAAGAGGTGCTTAGGCGCATATATCTAAGAGCTTTCCATAAGGTGTTAAAAGATGGCGGAGCCTACAGCGTAATGGGCGCCTATAACAAGTTCAGAGGCGATTATTGCAATGAGAATCCATTCCTGCTTACCAAGGTGCTTAGAGATGAGTGGAAGTGGGACGGAGCGGTAATATCAGACTGGGGCGGTGTCCACAATACTGATAAAGCAGCCGTGTCAGACCTTGATCTTGAGATGTCTGTAAGAGACAACTTCGATGATTATGTTATGGCAAAGCCTCTTAAGAAGATGGTTCAAAAAGGTAAGATAGATGAGTCATATATTGACAAAAAAGTCTACCATCTCCTTCTTCTTATGTATCGCCTTAATATGATGGAAGGATTTGTAAGAAAGTGCGGAAGTTACAACACTCCGATGCACAGGCAGATAGCACTTGATGTTGCAAGAGAAGGTGTGATACTTCTTAAAAATGATAATAAGACACTTCCTCTTAAGAGAGATAAGCTTAGAAAAATCCTTGTAATTGGTGAAAATGGTGACAGGATCCATTCTAATGCCGGAGGATCAGCAGAGATCAAGGCTCTATATGAGATAACTCCTCTTATGGGACTTAGAAGCCATATAGGCGGTAATTGCAAGATCGATTATGCAGAGGGCTATACTTCAAGGTTCAGAGCAGATGAGCCGTCAGCCTTCGAAGATGGCGGAACTAACTGGCAGAGGCTCGATGCTATAAGGAAGGCAGCAGAAGCTAACTGGCAGGAAGCTTCCCTTGAAAATGGCGGTGGTAAGACTCAGTCTGTTATTAAAGTAGACAAAAAACTGTCAAAGCTTCGTGCTAAGCTCCGTGAGGAAGCCCTGTCGATGGCCAAGGATCCGTCTTATGAGCAGGTTATATTCATAGGTGGAATCAATCACGATTTTGATTCTGAAGGAATAGACAGGATAAACATGGATATTCCTTATGAGCAGAATGAGCTCATAGAAGAGCTTCTTAAGATACGTCCTGATCTTGTTGTAGTTATGGTAGCAGGAAGTCCTCTTAATATGACGCCCTGGGCCGATAAGGTTGGGACTCTTATATGGACCTACTATAACGGAATTGAAGGAGGCAATGCCCTTGCAGATGTGATCCTTGGCAATGTCAATCCTTCCGGCAAGCTTGCAGAGACTATAGGACATGACCTTAGTGATTATGGAAGTCACGTTCTGGCAAGATTCCCTGAGCCTGAAACGGCGCACTATACAGAAGGTTTCAAGGTTGGATACCGCTTTAATGATACTGATAATGTAGAGCCTTTATTCCCGTTTGGATATGGTCTGTCTTATACGAGCTTTGAATATTCAGATCCTAAGCTGTCGCTTGATGATAAGGGTAATAAGGTTATTACTGTTAGTATCAAAAATATAGGAAAAGTATCAGGCTTTGAAACCGTGCAGGTTTATGCAAGAAGGGAAGGCGCAGAAGTATTCCAGGAACTTGCTGGTTTTGAAAAAGTATACCTTCGCGCGGGCGAAGAAAGAAGTGTGGATATAGCGATAGAACTTGACACAGAGACAGAGCTTTCCAAGAGCTTTAACAAGTCTGTTAAGTATGCGATAGGTTCATCTTCACGTGATATAAGACTTACAATTTAATGCTATAGGTTCGTTATAAGGCTTTTATGAGCCTTTGGAGTGTAATGATTTTTTGAAAATAATAGTTATGATCTCATAAGATCACAGCACAAGGAGGAATGTATGTTTTTTGCACAGGATGGAAATATCCTAATTGGAAAAAGAGAGGGAGAGACTCTCAGAATCGAGCCTTGGGGCAAGAATGCTCTTCGTGTTCGCTCTACAATGTATCCTGAATTTACAGGTAATAACTGGGGACTTGAAGAAGATATAGATCATGGAAGTGCCAAGATCGAGACTTTTGATGACCATGCTACGATTGAAAATGGCAATATATCTGCTCATATCAATAATTCAGGCGTTATCACTTTTTTCAAAAACGGACAGAAGATTCTCAAGGAATATTACAGAAGCTATGATGCCTCTGTAACCAAGGAGAGCATATGTCTTAAACTCATTGCTAGGAACTTTAAGCCTATAGTGGGCGGAGATTACAAGCTTACTATGCGCTTTGAGCCCAATGATGATGAGAAAATCTTTGGTATGGGCTGCTATCAGCAAAAGTACATGGATCTTAAGGGATGCGTACTTGAGCTTGCACAGCGCAATTCACAGACATCTATTCCTTTTGCTCTTTCAAGTAAGGGCTTTGGATTCTTATGGAATAACCCGGCTGTTGGTAAAGCTTCTTTTGGTAAGAACTATACAGAATTTGAAGCATATGCAACCAAGGAACTTGACTACTGGATAGTAGCTGAGGATACTCCGGTAGAGATTATAGAAAGATATACAGAGGTTACAGGAAGAGCTCCTGTTATCAGAAATGATGTATTTGGTTTATGGCAGTCAAGGCTTCGTTACAGGACTCAGGAAGAAGTTCTGTCTGTTGCCAGAAAGTACAAAGAGCTCGGCATCAAGCTTGACGTGATCGTAATAGACTTCTTCCATTGGACAAGACAGGGGGACTGGCAGTTCGATCCTGAATACTGGCCTGATCCAAAGGCTATGATAGATGAGCTCCATGCAGGCGGAACTAAGGTCATCGTATCAGTATGGCCATCTGTCGATAAGAAGTCTATACACTTCTATGAGATGTGGGACAAGGGATATCTTATCCGTACAGAGCACGGCTCTAACCAGACATATGATTATCAGGGAGACTGTGTTGAGATTGACTGCACCAATCCGGAGGCTCGTCAGTATATCTGGGATATCTGCAAGAAGAACTACTATGATTATGGTATAGATATGTTCTGGCTTGATAATGCAGAGCCTGACTTTGGAGTATATGATTTTGACAACTACCGCTATCGTATGGGAACTGCTCTTTCCTGCAGCAACATCTATCCTAAGCTTTATGCTAAGGCTTTCTACGATGGTCAGAAAGCTGATGGCAATGACAAGATCTTCTCGCTTATCAGATGCGGCTGGGTTGGATCACAGAAGTACGGCACACTTTTGTGGAACGGTGATATCCAGTCAACCTGGGAAGCTCTGCAGTCAGCAGTTGGTCAAGGCCTTAATATGGGTATTGCAGGTATCCCATGGTGGAATACAGATGTTGCCGGCTTCATGAATGGTGATATGACTACAGATTATTTTAAAGAGCTGGCTCAGAGATGGTTTGAGTTTGCAATATTCACACCTATCCTTCGTCTCCACGGAGATAGAGAACCTATGAACATCCCGGCACTTGACACCACCAAGGACTGGGGCGGCGGATACCTCCACACAGGAGCACCTACTGAGATGTGGGCATGCGGCGATGAAGTCTTTAATGTTATGAAAAAGAACTTAGAGCTTCGCGAAAGTCTTGTTCCATATATTGACGAGCTCAACAAAGAGGCTCACAAAACAGGCCTTCCTATCATGCGTGCTATGTTCCTTGAATTCCCTGAAGATTCGAAGTGCTGGGAACTTGATGATCAGTACATGTTCGGTAGTAAGTACCTTGTAGCACCTGTCCTTGAAGCAGGTGTAACCCAAAGAGAAGTATACCTTCCTGAAGGAAAGTGGGAAGACATCCGTGATGGCAAGGTATATGAAGGCGGGGGCACAGTTAAGGCGCCGGCTCCTATAGACAGTATCCCTGTATTTAAGAGAGTATAATGATTTTTATGGCAAATATATCAAGATGATCAGATAAAGCAATTTGTATTATGCAAATCGCTTTATCGGGTTATATGACTCAGAGATTGTAAAAAATATATAGAGGTTAAGATATGGAATTCGATCTTCAAAAAGAAATGGCCCGTATAGATGATCAGATTGCAAAAGGGCCCTATAAAGATACCTGGGAATCTATTTCTACATATCCTGTACCCAAGTGGTATGCTGATGCAAAATTCGGAATATTCATTCATTTTAGTGTATGTTCACAGACTGCCTATGCCAATGAATGGTATCCACGCGGGATGTATATTCAGGGAACAAGAGAATTTGAGCATCATGTCAAGACACATGGTCCTCACAAAGAGTTTGGATACAAAGACTTCATTCCGCTTTTTAAGGCAGAGAAGTTCAGTGCTGATGAGTGGAATGACCTTTTTAAAGAAGCCGGAGCTGAGTATGTAGTTCCTGTAGGCGAACATCACGACGGATTTCAGATGTACAAAAGTAAGATATCTGACTGGAATGCAGCTAAGATGGGACCTATGCGCGATGTAGTCGGCGAGATGGAAGACTCTATAAGGGAGCACGGGATGATAGCAGGAGTATCATCACATAGGATAGAGCACTGGTGGTTTTTGTCCCATGCAAGAGAGTTTGATTCAGATATGACCGGCATGGAAGAAAGAGGTCATATCTACTGGCCGTCAATGAAGGAATGTGAAGATCAGATGGATCCTTTCTCAGAGCCTGTTCCATCTAAAGAGTTCCTTGAGGACTGGCTTGCAAGAACTGTGGAGATCATAGATCGCTTTGCTCCTAGAGTGCTTTATTTTGACTGGTGGATACACCACAGCGCTGCAAGGCCATATGTCAGGAAGATGATGGCATATTATTATAATCATATGGAAAGCCTCGGTCTTACAGGAGTTGTAAACTACAAATACGGTTGCCTTCCTTTTGGATGCGGTGTTCCTGATGTTGAGAGGGGACAGTTCGCAGAGGCTAAACCCTACATATGGCAGACAGATACATCCATTGGAGATAAGTCCTGGGGCTATATAGAAGACAACCATTATAAGAGCTCAAGGCAGATTATTGAGAATCTTATTGATGTTGTGTCCAAGAACGGAAGGCTCCTTTTAAATGTAGGTCCTAAAGGCGACGGAACTATCTGTGAAGAGGAGACCAAGGTGCTCAAAGAAATAGGAAGCTGGCTTAAGGTCAATGGAGAAGCTATATATGGTACAAAGCCATACGAGAGATCTTCAGAAGGACCTACCAAGATTGAAGACGGATACTTCACAGAAAGTTCCAAGGAGTATACATCACAGGATTTCAGATTTACAGTCAAGGGTGACCATATGTATGTCATAGCCATGAAGACTTCCAAAGATGGAGAATATCTTGTTAGAAGTTTTGCAAGAAATCCTGAGCATGAGCAGTTCCATTATACGGGAGTTATCAGTAATGTTGAGTCTCTTTTGGGTGATTGCAGATTTGAACACAAAAACGACGGCCTCCACATATATTCTGAAATTACGTCAGATTATCCGATAGTATTTCGTATTTCTTTTTCTTAAAAAAGTGTGAAAAAATCCTCGGTAATTTGACCTGGGCGTTTTAATATATTATCATACATTCTTGAATATAAAATGATGTAAGTATCAAAACAGACTTTTAATACTTGCATCACAAAATGAAATAGGCATAACCGTTTTTGCGGAGGTGCCTGTTAGGCAACCTTATCATTGAACCGAGGTCACATTGTGGATACAAAAGAAGAAATAACAGAAACTGATAATAAAGCGGATGATCATAAGAAGGCTTCAAAAGGCAGCAGATCCAGAAAAATCCGTACTGCCATCATCATCGTAGAGATAATCCTTATCTTATTGGAATGCGCTGTTCTATATGTTGTTAATAAGCTTGACAGGGTGCAGAGAGTTGCAATATCCGTGGATGAGCTTCAGGAGAACATAAGCGAGGAAGTTAAGGCCAACGCAGAAAGCGGACAGATGAAGGGTTATACCAACATTGCTTTATTTGGTGTTGATACCAGAACCGGTGATCTTGAGAATAACACAAGAAGTGATACTATTCTCATTGCTTCTATCAATAATACAACCAAGGAAGTTAAGCTTGTATCTGTTTTCAGAGATACTTATCTTAATCTTGGTAATGATTCATATAACAAGGCCAACAGTGCCTACGCACAGGGTGGCCCTACTCAGGCTATCAATATGCTCAATATGAATCTGGATCTTAATATCACTGATTTCATCACAGTTGGATTTGAAGGTCTTGTAGATGTTATAGACGCTCTTGGCGGTATAGATATAGAGCTTACAGATGCTGAGGTTAAGCACCTTAATGATTATCAGAAGATAATGGCTCGTCAGCAGGGCAAAGAATATATAGCTGTAACGCAGGCGGGATATCAGCACCTTAACGGTCTTCAGGCTACAGCATATTGTAGGATCAGATATACGTCAGGTGATGACTTTAAGAGAACTGAGAGGCAGAGAGAAGTTCTTGAGAAAGTATTTGAAGCAGCCAGCAAGGCTTCACTTTCTGAGCTTAATTCTATAATCGATGCGGTAACAGATGAGATATATACATCTCTTTCTACATCGGAGATACTCGGATATGTCTCTAATATCACAAGCTACAGTATAGTAGATACAACAGGTATACCTACTTCTGATATGAGAACAGGTGCTACAGTCGGCAGAAAGGGAAGCTGCGTAATACCCGTAACCCTTGAAGCAAATGTTATATGGCTCCATGAATATCTCTTCGGAGAAGAGAACTATAGCCCATCATCCAAGGTACTTGAGTATAGTGAGAAGATTCAAAGCGATTCAGGATATACTCTTGATGAAGATGGCAATGTTGTATCAGGCTATAGGAGCAGTTCTACAACTACGACTACTACAACGTCTGGTACTACAACTACCCCAAGTACAACTACTCAGGAAGATACTACGACTACAACAGATCCGTATGCAGGACTTATGTCTATGACTGATCCTAATACAGGAGCCACAGTCTGGTATGATCCGTATACAGGAGCTGTTATAGATCCTGCTACAGGACAGCCTACAGGTGCGATGGCAGATCCTGCTACAGGCAATGTTGTATATCCGGGAGGATCAGGAAGTGGTCAGAATACTACTCCGGATCCTAATGCGCAGACTACAACTCCTGCTGTGACCGACCCGGCTACAGCTACTCCTACGGATCCATCAGCTACAACAGTAGATCCAAATGCCGCAGCGCCTGCAGTAGATCCTTCTACTACAACACCTGATCCAAATGCAACGACTGCTGCGCCGGCAACAACAAATTAATTCTTATATATAAAGACTTCCAAAAATCTCACTTAGTAACTGCTGAGTAAGGTTTGGGAAGTCTTTTTGCTTGGAAGTCTTTTTATGTGATTTTTTGGGTATGCCGGTTCGTCCAAGTGGGAAGTCTGAGTTAATTATTTAGCTGTCTATACTGCCCGGGAGTCATTCCGGTTATTTTTTTGAACTGTCTGTAGAAATGTATCTCATTTGTGTAACCGCACAGGCTGGCTATATGTTCAAGCTTATTATCAGTACTTTTTACAAGTCTCTTAGCGTACTCTATGCGCATCTGTATAACATCCTTTTGATAAGATATTCCGAAGAATTCTTTGTACAGATGCTGGAAATAGGACACACTCATTGACATGGAATCAGCCACCTTCTGCATGCTGATATCATATAGACGCCCCGACAGCATAGAAAGGCGTATGGCCTGAAAATGAGGATAGTATGGATTTTGATATCTCTCATCCCCCTGCATCTTGTAGGCACTTAGCAGATGATTTATAAGGACGTTCATAAGACAATTTATGTTATCTTTCTGAACTTCCTCATCCTTGGTATAGGACAGTTCGAACAGTATCTGCCTAAGGAGAGTGGCAGGATCTTCTATATCACTTAATGAGAAAAAAGTATTAAGAGGGAGCTTCCTGCTTAAAATAATATTATCCCCTTCAAAGCTAAAATGCAGCCAGTCATCTATATACTGCCCCTTAGGGTTGGAATAAGAGTAAGAAACCTTAGGATCCAGTATGACAGCGCTTGCAGGAGGAACCATCTGAATATTGCCATCAATATTGTATTCACCGCCGGATCTTATAAGCAGGATCACATAATGCCCTGCCCCCTTGGGCCTAGACATCATAAATCCTTCCGGATGCACCTTATTACTTCCTCCATAGAAAACTTCGTACATATATCACCTCACCATGCAAAAAGCAGAAAATGTTAGTCAATTAGTATTATCTGATATTATAAAAAGCCAGTCAAATAGATAGAATTGTATATAAGCTATTTTGAGAACTTTAAATAATAAGTAAGATAAGCTAACTAAAAAGAAGGGCGGGGCATGAAATGGATAGTAAGGCATTGGAATATGCTAAGGAGATTTCTTTAAAGATTAAAGAAAAGGAACTAAAGGTTGCAGGCAGGACCTTGAACAAGATCCCCTATACAGCAGTTGACGGTGTATTTGATGACTGGACTTTTAAGAACCTGTGCTGGTGGACCAATGGATTCTGGGGAGGTATGATGTGGCAGCTATACGGTGCCACCAAAGAGGATATTTATAAGAAAAGAGCTATGGAGCTTGAAGATAAGCTTGACGGCAACCTTATGAATTATAACGGAATGGATCACGACAGCGGTTTTAAGTGGCTTACAACATCCCACGCTTCTATGCTGCTTACAGATAATAAAGAGTCACGTAACAGGTTACTGTTATCCGCAGCCAATCTTGCAGGACGTTTTAATCCGGCAGGATTTATAAGGGCATGGAATGATGACAAGGGTGATAATGCAGGCTGGGCGATCATAGACTGTCTTATGAATCTGCCTCTTTTATATATTGCATCAGAGCTTACAGGTGATCCTAGATTTAAGAAGATCGCCATGATACATGCTGATACAGCAATAAAGCATTTTGTAAGAGAAGATGGATCCGCAAGGCACATAGTCATATTCGATCCTGAGACAGGTGACTTTCTCGATGAGCCGGGAGGCCAGGGCTATGGCAAGGGTTCAGTATGGACAAGAGGGCAGAGCTGGGCTTTATATGGCTTTACTATGAGCTTTCTTCACACAGGGCAGACGAGATATCTTGAGACCGCTGTTAGATGCGCAGACTTTTTTGCCAATAATACTCCTCAAAATGGCAGGATACTGGTTGATTTCAGACAGCCAGCAGAGCCTGACTATACAGATTCCTGCGCAGCTTCTATCGGCGCAAGCGGACTGCTCCTTCTTTCTAGGACTCTTCGAAATGAAGGCAAAGATATAATTGACGGCGCAGAATCTGTTGCGGACAGGTATGAGGAGACTGCCCTTAGGATCCTTCGCTATCTGACAGACAACGACAGCGACTTTGATCCGGAGACAGACAATATACTTAGATCCTGCACAGCTGCATATCATGACAAGGAACATGAGTTCCCGATAATATATGGTGATTACTATCTGATCGAAGCTATATTCAGAATCACGGGCGAAGAGACATACATTTGGTAAAAGATATAACTTCCCACTTGGACAGACTAGTATCCCCAAAGCCTTTACAGTGGCAAGTAGTATATAGATCATATATAGTCTGCGTCTGCAGATATTCGGAGAGATATGATGAGCATAAATAATACTTGGAAACCTAAATATACAGATTTTGAATTAAGTCCTTATACAGGACTTACGCGCGAGAGCTGGCTTGATGCCGGCAGATATATGCTTGAAGGGATTTTTAGGCATATTGATTCTATAGAAAGGCCTGTAGTTGTCCCTCGCAAGGAGACTGATGTTACGTATCCCCACAAATATAGCACAGGTGAGGGATTTGTAGCAGAGCAGAAAGCGGAGATATTTGAAGGACTTACCAGATCTTTTTTTATAGCATCCGTGATGATCCATAATGAGCCTGATATCACAATTAATGGCATAAAACTTGCAGATTATTATAAGCATCAGATCTATAAGAGCTGCTGTGACAAGGAAGACCCTTCATATGTCGGGACTTATGAAGAGCTTCATACAGGTGCATTTGCAAGTGATCCTATAAAGCCTTTTCAGCAGACTGTCGAGACCTGCGCCCTTGTGATAGGCCTTGATGCGTGTGCATCCGAGATCTGGGATACATATTCTGATCAGGAAAAAGATGATATCGCCGATTTTCTGAAAAGCTATGCTTACAATCCTACAGTTCCGCAGAACTGGCGCCTTTTTAACATGCTGGATATGGCCTTTTTGTATAAGTATGGGTATAAGATTGATGAAAAGATAATGGGAGATCATGCTCAGGCGATTATTAATTACTATGTAGGAGATGGCTGGTATAGGGATGGTCAGTGCTTTGATTATTATTCCTGCTGGGCGTTCAATGTATATGGGCCTATCTGGTGTAATTGGTACGGATATGAGAAGCTGCCTTATGTTGCGGCTAGAATAGAAGATGCTTCCAATGCTCTTATGAAGACTTATGCAGACATGTTCGACAATGACGGATACACCAATATGTGGGGCAGGAGCTGTATATATAGAAATGCTGCAACAAGTGCATTTGATGCCAATATGTTCCTTAGAAATTCTAAGGCTGATCCGGGGCTTTCAAGGCGCATATGTTCAGGATCTTTGTTACAGTTTCTTACAAGAGATGATTTTCTATGGAACGGAGTGCCTACTTTGGGCTTTTATGGCCAGTTCACGCCTCTTGTTCAGGGATATTCCTGTGCTGAGTCACCTTTTTGGCTTGGTAAGGCT
This sequence comes from Butyrivibrio sp. TB, assembly GCF_900110805.1. Lineage (NCBI taxonomy): Bacteria > Bacillati > Bacillota > Clostridia > Lachnospirales > Lachnospiraceae > Butyrivibrio > Butyrivibrio sp. TB. The sequence continues at coordinate 110,944 of NZ_FOER01000004.1, forward strand.
TTTCTATGTCTGCACCTTCCTAAAGATCATCCTTTCTGGACCAGCAGGGAATCTGAGAACTCTTTTGACAAGCTTGGTGATCATGAAGTCAAGGAGACAGTCCTCAAAGGACCTTCACTGTGTTTTTCCAACCACAAGGATAATGGAGAGACGATACTTAGAAGTGCCAAGGTTTTCAAGACAGCAGGTGACATGCATGGGATGTGGAATTATAACAAGCTCTCTTATAACAGTAAGTTCCCTTGGGAAGCAACGCCTTCCTACCAGGATGGACCAGCTGTAGAATCCCAGATGTATGTCATAACAGACGAACATAATGGAGACAGACTGTATCCAAATGCTGTATTTGCTGCGGGTTGCAGAGACGGTGTATTATACAGGCGCGGATTTTTTGACTACAAGATTGAGAATGAAAGACACTGGGTTCAGAGTATGGACTTCGCAGATTTTGGCGTAAGTGAGGGACTTGTGCGTGCCGATAAGCTTGTACTTTACAAAAGGCCTGTTACTATAACACTAGGTTCTTATGGCTTCCCGGATAATGATACGCAGATTATCCGTAAAAATGAGGGCGAAGCCAAGGCCATAATCCTTAAAGGAACTGACCATATGGGAAGTCCATGCCAGCTTGCCATGACAATATATTCCGGCTGGGAGGATATTGATATCGTAAGATCAGAAGGTACCAATCCTGATTCGTGTAAGTCTATCATAGTATATGCTAAGGCTGGATCAGGACCAAGGCTCTATGATGCCTCAAAGCCATATGTCCTTGTATCTCAGACTATCACAAGACATAGTTATGAAGATTTTACAGATGATGAGCTGTTCCCAATACGCAAGATAGAGTACACGGATCCCTGGAATAGCGGCGCTTTTGGACCTGTTACTATAACCATGAAAGACGGAAAGCAGCACGCAGTGGTATTTGAAGGAATAGAAGCTGATCTTTCGCTGTGATAGTGTTTATAGTCATGAGGTTTTAAGTTTGAAAGTGTTTCTCTTTCAAAACCAAAATGATGGCGCGACATATGCGAAAACCCACAAACCTTCCTGTGGGAACAGTCAGTCCCAAGTATTTGCCTATTTGCTATTTGATGGAGTATCATCTTAAGTAAGATAACGGATGCATGGTAAGAGCTATGTCTTTGATCCATGACATGAGCAAAAAGATGAGGAATCATATGGAGAGAAAAGCAAATATTAGTGTTATAGGAATACATGACAGAGGAGAGAAGACTCCCGAGAAGATTGAGTCCAATAGTACCTGTACCTGGGACATAACTGATGATGGAATAAATGTTATAAAAGGTGACGAATCCAGGGACGAATCAGGAGAGATGGTCACAACCTCTTTTCGCATATCATCTTCTAAGATCAAGATGGTCAGGAAAGGAAGCTTTGCATCAGTCATGGTCTTTGAAAAGGGCGTAGATCACGTATCAACTTATAATACTCCATACGGCGCTATGGATATGAAGGTTAAGACTGATATACTTGAAGTGGATGGTGATGAAAATCATCTGTATGCTCATGTTAAGTACATGCTTGAGATGGACGGTCAGGTGACTTCGAATTCTGATATCAAAATAGATATCAGGGCATGAAAAACTTCCCACTTTGGAGATGCCGGCGCATCCAAGTGGGAAGTCTAGTTAAGAATAAAAAGCTTGATAAAAAGCGCAAAAAAAACAACCTGATAAAATCTTATCAGGTTGTAATATTAAACAAAGAAATCAAATAATTATAATGCAAAGAGCATCATTTAATCTGCTTAGCTCCAGCTTTTTCCTGAGCTTTCTCAAGTGTTCTCTTCCAGAATCCCTTCTTTTCTTCAGGCTTCTTAACACCCTTGTTGCCATGAAGACCCTTAACAGAAGTTACATAAAGACCTGCTACTGTAGCTTTAACTTCTTTCTTCTCAGGAACAGAATCAAAGATTTCAGGCTCACAGATAAGGTTCATGATCTGAGGTCCAACCTTGACTTTGAGGATCGGAAGTTTCTGACGACGAGCGAGCTTGGATACAGATTCAAGTGCAGCTGCAGGAAGTCCTGCTTCGCTCATTCTCATTTTCTTTTTGCTGATGATGAACATTGAAACTGTCTGCTTGGCAGCTTCAAGCTGTGCCTTAGACTCTTCCTGCTGAGCAAGCCTCTTGGATCCGACAATGTATAAAACAGTTCCGGCGATAGCAAGAACAAGAGTTATTATTGCCAAAACCGGCTGATGGAATACGAAGAGCAAGATTACAAATGCAAGGACAACGGCGTCTACAATGACAACCTTCAAGTTTTCTTTAAGTACGTTCAAAACTTAACCTCCCAGATAATTAACAAAAAATAGTTGGTGCGTAGTACATATTAACATTTTTAAAAAAAACAGGCAACGTTTCCCTACATATTTACTAAATTTTTATCTATTAATTATTTAAAAGGGTTCTTACTTTTTTGACTTGCAGTTCACATGGGCGCCAAGGTATGGTAATATGGTAAAAGTTGACTTGAATAAAAGATTCATTATCATGGGTTTTCTGAATCTAATTTCGGCATTACGCCGGATATATATTGCCAACAGGCACAAAAGAAGGGATTTTAATATGAAAAAGAAACTGACAATTGTTATGGCAACAGTTTTAAGTGGGGTGTTGCTCGCAGGATGTAATAAAGCTGGAGATGCCAGCACTAATGCAAACAGTGCATCATCGTCTGCTTCACTTGCAGAGGGAATTGATGCTCAGTCTCTCCAGGGGGCTGTTGACGGATCATCTGCAGGAGCTTCTGCAGAGCCTCTTACCGAGGATGGATATCTTTCATACTACACAGCAAGTGATTATGTAACTCTTGGTGATTATAAGGGATTTGAAGTCAAGGTTCCGATAGTGGAAATTACTGACGAAGATGTTCAGTCTACTCTTCTTTCATCCTATGCATCATCATTTACACCGGTAGAAGTTACAGATCGTACAGATGTAAGAATGGGAGATACAGCCAATATCAACTACGTAGGCAAGTATGCTGATACACTTGAAGCATTTGATGGTGGTACTGATGATTCTGCAGAAGGCTATGACCTTGTTATAGGTTCAGGAAGCTTTATTCCCGGTTTTGAGGATAGTCTTATCGGAGCAGAAGTTGGTACAACTGTTGATATAAATCTTACATTCCCTGAAGATTACAGCGCAGCTGAGCTTGCAGGAGTAGATGTTATCTTCACTGTTACAATTAACAAGATCTCTGCACCAGCTTATTCTGACGAAGAGGTAGCAGCTCTTGGTATTGAAGGCGTTACAGACAAGGATAGCCTTCTTGAATATATCAAAGAAGACCTTACCACTCAGGCTCAGGAAGAAAACAAGGAGACAGCAAGATCATCCGCTCTTGATCTTGCATATGACAATGCTACATTTGCAGAGGAGTTCCCTCAGGTACTTGTAGACAGATTCATTTCTGACTATGAAGATACTCTTGAGTATTACATGCAGATGTACAGCTACTATTATGGCGTATCATATTCATCTGTTGATGACTATATCAGCCAGAACTATGGAATAGCAGCAGAAGAGGTTGCATCCTACAAAGAGGAGCAGGCTGTAGAGCAGCTCAAATATATATTCCTCGAAAGAGCTATCGCAGATGCTGAAGGTCTTACAGTTACAGATGAAGACATAGAAGCAGAGCTTTTAGATATTGCAACTCAGTCCGGATATGAAGACGTAGACTCTTTTGCAGAGTTCTATAATTCTACTTACGGAAGAGATGTCAGGGAGCTTGCAGCTGAACAGCTTATCGCTGAGAAGGCACAGGATTTCCTTGCAGAGAATTCTACACTTGTAGAAGTTGAAGCTTCCGAACTTGAAGAAGAGACAGATGATGCTTCAGAGGCAGCATCAATAGCAGAATAAATACTAAAATAATTAATAAAAATATATATACACAATACTCTCGCATGATCGGGAGGAAAGGAGCAGTATGGATTTAATTGATGTTTTTAAGACCAAAAAGATCGGAGATACAGTAGAACTTGAGGGCTGGGTTAGAAATAATCGTGACCAGAAAGAGTTTGGATTTATAGATTTCTATGATGGTACTTCTGTTAATACTCTTCAGGTAGTATATACCAAGGAACTTGCAAATTTTGATAGTATCACTAAGATTCATCCCGGATCTGCTATTGAAGTAAAGGGAACACTTGTTGAATCTAATGGAAAACAGGAGTATGAGCTTAAGCCTGAAAGCATCAATCTTATCGGTGACTGCCCTACAGATTATCCTATTCAGCCTAAGAGACACACAGTTGAGTTCTTAAGAAGCCAGGCTTATCTTCGTCCCAGAACTAAGCTTTTCCAAGCTGTATTTAAGATCAGATCTATCGCAGCTGCTGGTATTCATGAGTACTTTCAGAATAACAACTATACATATGTTCATACACCTATCATGACCAACTCTGACTGTGAAGGTTCTAATCAGATGTTCAAGGTTACAACTTTTGACCTTGCTGATGTTCCGAAGACTGAGGATGGAAGCGTAGATTACACTCAGGACCTTTTTGGAAAAGAGGCTTATATCACAGGTTCAGGTCAGCTTCATGGCGAGACATATGCTATGGCATTCAAGAAGATCTACACATTTGGACCTACTTTCAGAACAGAGGATTCCAACACCAAGACTCATGCCAACGAGTTCTGGATGATCGAACCTGAGATGGCATTTACTCATCTTGAAGGACTTATGGATGCAGAAGAGGATATGCTCAAGTATGTCATCAAGTACACTCTTGAAAAGGGTGCTGCTGAGATTGAATTCCTCAACCAGTTCGTATCCAAGGGACTTAAAGAGAAGCTTGAGAAGGTTGCAAATTCTAACTTCGTAAGAATCACACACCACGAGGCTATAGACCTTCTTCTTGGATCAGGTGAGAAGTGGGAGTTCACTCCTGACTATGAATCTGATATTGCCAAGGAGCATGAGAAGTGGATCACAGAGCATTTCGGAGCTCCGGTATTCATCTACAACTGGCCCAAGGATATCAAAGCTTGGTACATGAAGCTCAACGATGACGGCAAGACAGTTGCTGCTGTTGACCTTGAAGTTCCAGGATCAGGCGAGCTTATGGGCGGTTCTGAGAGAGAAGTAGACATGGACAAGCTCGAAGAACTTATCAAGATCCATGGCGTAGACAGAAGCCAGGTAGAATGGTATGTAAACCTTAGAAAGTTCGGCGGATGCTACCACTCAGGATACGGAATGGGATTTGAGCGTCTTATCATGTACTTAACAGGCGTTGAGAACATCAGAGACGTAATACCTTTCCCAAGAACACCTGGTAACCTTAACTATTGATATAAGAGATATATTTTATCAAAGAGGTGAAGATCAAAATTCACCTCTTTTTAATGTGCATCTTGAAATAGCGAGAAATGATGATGGATAATACAGATCATAAAGATCATAAAGATGTTACATATATGCCATGGATGGCGAAGGATACAGTATTGTGATAAAATTACTCTAATAGGACTACTTTTACCGGGGGATTTTTATATCGAACGGAATAATCTAAAACATAGACAGGCACCAAAGCTTGAAGTTTGAAAATGTTTCATTTTCAAACCCGCCTTGATGTCGCGAACTCCATTAAGTTGAAACATTAGTCACTCGTTTCATTCGCGATATGAGGTTGAAATTGAACTTAAAGCATTCAGACTTTGATGTGGGAGAGACCATGAAAAAAGGCAAAAGGATTTTTTCCGTATTAACTATAGCTATACTTACGACAATTCAACTGGTGGCAGTACCTGTATGGGCAGCCACCAGTTCTGATTTGAAAAAACAAAAAGAAGAGCTACAAAAACAGCAGTCGCAGACTCAGGATGCATATGACAGCGCCAGTGACGCAGCGCAGGAGATAGCTGATGAGCAGACTGAACTTGGTGAACAGATCGATGATACCAATGACCAGCTTGTTGGGCTTATAGCAGATATCTCCTTGATTGAAGACGAAATAGCTGATAAGGAAGCCGAGATAGAAGCAACTCAGGCAGCTTATGATGAAGCCAAGGCACAGGAAGAAAAGCTCTACCAAGAGATGTGCGCACGTATCAAATATATGTATGAAAAGGGTGAGACTACATATGTTGAGATACTCATGAGTGCAACGAGCTTTTCGGATTTTACCACCAAGGCTGAGTATGTAGAACAGCTCTATGAATATGACAGGCAGCAGCTTGAAGCTTATGTAGAGGTGCAGCTTGAGAAGGCTACCTACAAAGTTCAGCTTGAGGATGAAAAGGGAGAATTGGAGACAACCAAGGAAGAGCTTGCCCAGGAGCAGGAACTTCTTCAGAAGACGCTGAATGAATATAAACTGGCCTATGCCGATTATGAGACTCAGCTTGCCAATGCCCGTGCTCAAGCTGCCACTTATAAAGAACAGCTCAAGGCTCAGACAGCACAGATCGCATCACTTGATAGTGAGATCAAGGCCAAGGAAGCTGAGGAAGAGGCTGCCAGAAAGGCGGCAGAGGAAGCTGCCAAGAAAGCAGCCCAGGAGTCGGCCAATGCTTCTTCCGGATCGGATTCGACTTCTTCGTCATCTTCATCATCAACGCCGTCATCTTCTTCAGGCAAGACTTATTCGCCTGCGGGAGAAGCTACAGGTGATAATATAGCAGCCTATGCCTGCCAGTTTGTAGGTAATCCATATGTATTTGGCGGGACGAGTCTTACTGATGGGTGCGACTGTTCGGGATTTGTTTATTCTGTTTACAAGGCATTTGGAATCACTGTGCCAAGGACTTCGTATGCACTTAACTCTGCCGGAACGGGAGTTGCCTATGAAGATGCCAGACCGGGCGATGTTATAGTATACGCAGGTCACTGCGCTATATACCTTGGTAATGGAAGGATAGTACATGCAAGCTCTGAAAAGACAGGAATTAAGTATGGATATGCAACATACCGCACGATCACCTCAGTAAGAAGGTTTGTATGACTATCTTTACAAATATACTGTGAAGAGATGAGATGTTTTGAATAATTGTTCAAAATTGCATGATAAATCTCGATTTTTAGCCCGTTTTTTTTACTTGCGTAATTTCGGCAATTTATGTAGAGTAATAGTGGTTTATTAAAAAGATATTATTTATAAGGAGAGTTTATGGCACAGGAACTTATTATCGTTCTTGATTTCGGTGGTCAGTACAAACAGCTGATCGCAAGGCGTGTCAGGGAATGCAATGTATATTGCGAGATTCACCCGTATACTATGCCTCTTGATGAAATCAAAGCAAAAAATCCCAAGGGAATAATTCTTACAGGCGGTCCCGCAAGTGTGTACAAAGAAGATTCACCGACTTACTCCCGTGAACTCTTTGAAGCAGGAATCCCGATTCTTGGAATCTGTTATGGTTCACAGCTTATGGCTTACAGAATGGGAGGCGTTGTTAAGACTGCTCCTGTTTCAGAATATGGTCATACAGAAGTTACTTTGGAAGCACTTGACAGCCTTCTTTTCCAGGATGTTGAGACAGATGGTGATGGCAACACAAGCTGCTGGATGAGCCACACAGATTATATTGCTAAGGCTCCGGAAGGATTTATGATCACAGGTCACACCAGAAACTGCCCTGTTGCAGCCATGGAGAATGCTGCTAAGAAGCTTTACGCAGTACAGTTCCATCCTGAAGTACTTCATACACCTCAGGGAACCAAGATGATCAGCAGCTTCGTTCGTAATGTATGCGGATGCTCTGGCGATTGGAAGATGTCTTCATTTGTTGAGACAACAGTTAAGGAGCTTAGAGAGAAGATTGGCGATGGTAAGGTTCTGTGTGCACTTTCAGGCGGAGTTGATTCTTCTGTATGTGCAGTTCTTCTGTCCAAAGCTATCGGCAAACAGCTTACATGCGTATTTGTAGATCATGGTCTTCTTCGTAAGGACGAAGGCGATGAGGTTGAGGCTGTATTTGGTCCGGAAGGCCCTTATGAACTTAACTTTATCAGAGTCAATGCACAGGATTATTTCTATGAGAAGCTTGCAGGCCAGACAGATCCTGAGACCAAGCGTAAGATAATCGGTGCAGAATTCATAAATGTATTCGAGAAGGAAGCTAAGAAGATAGGAGCAGTTGATTTTCTGGCTCAGGGAACTATATATCCTGACGTAGTAGAGTCCGGAATCGGCAAGGGTGCTACTATCAAGTCACACCACAATGTAGGCGGACTTCCTGATCATGTAGATTTCAAAGAGATCGTTGAGCCTCTTAGAATGCTCTTCAAGGATGAAGTAAGACAGGTCGGCCTTGAGCTTGGAATACCTGAAAAGCTCGTATTCCGTCAGCCATTCCCAGGTCCCGGACTTGGAATCAGAATCATCGGAGAAGTTACACCTGAAAAGGTTAGAATCGTCCAAGATGCAGACTATATCTACCGCTCAGAGCTTGAGAAGGCAGGCATAGACATGGGCAAGGGACAGTTCTTTGCTGCACTTACCAACATGCGTAGCGTAGGTGTAATGGGAGATGAGCGTACATATGATTATGCTATCGCTCTTCGCGGAGTTATAACATCTGACTTCATGACAGCAGAAGCTGCCGAGATCCCGTGGAATGTACTTCAGATATGCATGACTCGTATCATCAACGAAGTAAAGGGCGTTAACAGAGTAATGTATGATCTTACTTCTAAGCCGCCGGGAACTATTGAGATGGAGTAACGGGTGAGTAGTTCCAAGTGATTTACAAGTGTATGGAAATCCAGTAATATCAAGAGCTGAGAGCATTTACTCCCGGCTCTTTTTTACTATGATTCTATGAGTGATTCTAAAATGAAGCAAAAACCACACATTGCGTGTTTGACGGTCGTGTAATATAATTATATAAACGCAATGCGAGGAGGATGTTATGGATACTGCAAAGGTGATAAGAGAACTACGCGAGGGTGTGAATATGAATCGAAAAGAGTTTTCGGAACACACGGGGATTCCGGTCCGAACACTTGAGGATTGGGAAGCGGGCCGCCGTACTCCACCGGAGTACATTCCTAGGCTTATTGCGTATCAGCTGAAATATGAGGAATTAACGGGGGAGAAGAATCGGCATGAAGAAAAATGAGATTGTATTATTTGAGACAAAGGATAAGGATGTTACATTATCAGTTCCAATGGATGGCGATACCGTTTGGTTGACACAGGCGCAGATGACGGAATTGTTTGATGTTGATAGAACAGTTATAACGCGTCATGTGAACAATGTTTTCAAAGAAGGTGAATTGGATAAAGAGAGCAATGTGCAAAAAATGCACATTGCAAATGCAGATAGGCCGGTTCAGTTTTATGCGCTTGATGTGATTATATCTGTTGGATATCGTGTTAAATCGCATAGAGGAATTGAGTTTAGGCAGTGGGCGAATAAAGTACTTAGGGAGTATATTGTTGATGGCTATGCAATCAACGAAAAGCGACTCAATGCGTTGGAAAAGACTGTAGATATCCAAACACGAATGTTAGCAGATGCATTAAATGTTGAAGAAAAGGATATCTTAAGAGCAGTAAATCTGTATACGGATGCGCTGACTTTATTAGATCAGTATGATCATCAATCGATTATAAAACCTGACGGAAAGTCTCCTATATATAGGATTACTTATGATGATTGTATGACAATGGTTTCTCATATGAAGGATTCTTTTGAGACAGATGTATTTGGTGTCGAAAAAGAAGCGGGTAAAGTTAATGGGATTATTTCAGCGATTTATCAAAGCGCATTTGGTCAAGATGCATATCCGACTATAGAAGAAAAAGCTGCTAATCTACTCTACTTTATGATTAAGGATCATCCATTTGCGGATGGATGTAAGAGAATTGCTGCTTCTTTGTTCTTGGAATTTTTAGAGAGGAATCAAGCTTTGTTTAAAGATGGTAATAAGCGTATTGGCGATGGTGAATTGGTAGCCATCACGCTTATGATTGCGGAATCGAATCCGGATGAAAAGGATATCATGGTCAAGTTGGTGATGAATTTGCTGAATATGAAATATTAGGTGGTATGCATTAGAAATTGCAATAAGCCTCATTTATGGCTATTTATGATGGATTTAGAACCTATATCACCAGGCGAAATTTTACAGGAAGATTCCTGAACCCTTTGAATATAACAGCATATAGACTTGCCAAAGAGATTCATATTCCTCAGTCAAGAATTAGTGATATCTTAAGTGGCAAGAGAGGAATTACAGCAGATACTGCAATGAGATTTGCAATGTATTTTGGAACTACCCCACAGTTTTGGCTGAATATTCAGAATCAGTACGACTTGGATATGCTTAAGGTATCCGGTAAGATTGTAAATATGTCTGATATCAGACCATATAATTTGATACAAGGATAATCGGTTGCAAAAAGGATCGGATTTTACTCCGATCCTTTAAAAATGCAATCCTTATTTTTCTGTAAAAAGAATTATTAAATATCTTTTGAATACAGAAGATCATCACCGCCACCGTAATTAGTGATCTCCTTTACAAACGAATATCCATAATGTTCATATAAACCCACATTTTCTACCGGTGCAGGGATATAGCTTTTTCTAAATCCATGCTCTTTCAGATACTCATTTGCATGATTGATCAGTTTTCCGCTGATCCTTTGTCCGCGGTATTCTTCAGATACAAATACACAGGATATCCAAGGATAAATATCAGGCAGGGGATAATAATCCTCTTTCATGGCGGATGCCATTCCGATTATTTTGCCCTTGCTCTTTGCAACAAACATTGTCTCCCAATCGGTGAATTCCCAGTTCCTTACTAGATCTGCAATGTGATTTTTTGCTTCAGTCCAAGAACAGTTCTCTATAAAAGACAGGAGTTCATTTGCAAGATCGGTTCCTTTATCGACCTTTTCGATAGACAGATCATCCAGCAGACGCCATCCGAAATGATTCGCAACTAAAGCAGCAGTATCTTCAACACTTCTGCTATTATTACGCTCAACCCAGAAGTAATTGCTCTGCTTGATATAGTTGTATGTTTCAATGTTTAGTTCAGTCAAAGTCTGCTCGCAGGTTGCCTTGGCTTTTTCGTAATCAGTTGCACTGTGGATGAAATCGCTGAACGGTTTGTGATCCGGACGGTTACAATATGTATCCACAATATTCTCGGGTTTGGAGATCATGAAAGCAATTCTGGAAGGATCTGTAATTATGTCAGCTTCCTCTACAACGATGTGAAGATCGCACAAAATAATCTGATCTCTTGAAAGCTTGATAAGATCAAGAAGTACATAGTCGAGCTGCTCTCTCTTATTTCCCAAAAGCCAGTTTTTGTATTCTTCTACGCTTCTTCCAAAGAACTCATCTGCATCTCTGAATCGGGTATTCATAGAGGGCTGATGTTCTTTGTCTGACATAAGCTGATGAACTGTGAACTGATCATCAAAAATATATACGGGAATGCCGTATTTTTCACTGAGCGCCTTAGTAACTGTTGTCTTGCCGCCGCAAGCAGTGCCTGAAATAAAATAAACGTTGCGTAAATACTCTTTAATTATATTGTCTTGAAATATCATTTGGATTCTCCTTATAAAAATAGTTTTCGTTTCGAGTTGATCGAAGCATGAAACTATTCTATAAGTTTCATGCTATTAGATATTTCTTAACTTTAAGAACATAACCATGTGTGTTACCACCTTTCTGATTTTTACAAAATATATATTAAAACAATACTAGTAAATACCGCAAGACAGGAAATCATTTATTTAGTATTAGGGCATATGATCTATGTGTAGTTAGAGAGTATTAAGGAAGGAAAAAAGATGATGGAATTTGTAGAAGCATTACAAAAAGGTAGTATAGAAGCATTACAAAAAGGTAGTATAGAAGCGATACGTAAATGTCCTAAAGCTGATCTGCACAATCACTTTGTATTAGGCGGAAGTAGGAATTATTTGAAAGAGCATACCGGAAGAGAAATTCAGCCAATCACGAAACCACGATAAAAACTGAATTTATCGGCATTGATAGTTTCTTATATGTTATTATTATATGGTGTGTTTGAGAGAAATAATGATTATTGTCATTATACGATATGAATATTTAAGCTGTATAAAGATAAACATAAGGATGGATTATAAGGCGTGCAACGACCCGAATTTGACAACATAAAAGACTACACAGAATTTTGCAAATACTATTGGTATAGAGACGAACTTATCAAAATTTGCAAGGCTCATGGGCTTAAAGCGACCGGCAGCAAGATAGAACTTAATAAGGTTGTGGAAGCCTATTTTTCAGGTGAAAAGATCTTACCGGAAAAGAAGAAACCAGCTAAAAAGAAAACAGCAGTGGTAACCGAGCTCACGCTGAATACAGGTCTTATAGCCAGCGGCTTCACATTTGGAAACAGGTTCCGTGAGTTCTTCAGGCAGCAGACAGGAGAAGAGAACTTCAAGTTCAATGTCGATATGGTTGCTACTGCAAAAGCGGTTAAAGAAAGCGGCGATGAGAGTTTTACACTTGGAGATCTTTTGGATATCTATTATGAAAAAAAGACGTATGCTACATACGATAAGTCAGCTCTTCAGTGGAATAAGTTCGTAAAAGATTTTTGTGCGGACGAAGCAACCGGAATATATAGTGAGAGACTTAAAGCAGCTGCAGCGCTGTGGAAGATTGTCAGAGAGTCTGATATGAAAAAAGAGTATTCTCATGATCTGTTCGAAAAGTACAAAGATATGTTCTTGTAACTCTGAAACATAACTATACATTTCCTCGCGTTAAAGAAATATACTAGAATCATACATTCCAGCTAATTTGAAAGATAGAGTATTTTACATAGAAAACGACTGTGCCGATATTTGGGCATGGTCTGAGAAGGTATATGAATTTGCAAAAAATCATAAGTGAAAAAGATAAGCAAGGATGATAAAAGATGTTAAAAAAATATTATGAAAAGCTTTTTAAGCAGATAGCCATTGATTATAACTGTACTCCGGAAGATTTAAATAAGGGTGAGATCATCATTACAAAATCAGAATGGAATGATGGCAGAAGAAGCTACAGCCCGGATATGCCCTTTTTGCAAATGGCGACACTTGGAGCAAGCACAGTGATCATGGCTGATGAATGCCTGCATGAGTTCTTGCACGGTTTCATCAAAGATGTGGAGGGGCATAGACTGTTTGAATTTGATAATCTTCTAAAGCTAAACGAAGAGCTGAAACAGTATGGTTATCAGATGAATTCTACACATCATATGTTTTTGCCCTGCCTTGATGTAACCGTACCAGAACGTTTTCAGGTGAAGTGGCTGTATGATAGTGAAATAAACAAGTTCTACGGAGATCCGCGCTTCCCCAATGCAATTGCATATCCGGAGCCTTGTCCGGTGCGGCCTGACAGGATTGTAGTCATTGCTACCGATGGAGATAATATTATGGGAATGGCAGGTTGCTCGGAGGATGCGCCGCACTGGCAGCAGGTTGGAATTGATGTGCTTCCTGAATACAGGTCAAGAGGAATTGGCACTTACCTGGTAACACTATTAAAGAACAAGATCATTGAGATGGGCGATACACCTTTTTACGGAACTGCAGCAGCTAATATCATGTCGCAAAACATTGCCATTAAGAGCGGATTCAGACCTGCATGGGTAGAAACTGATGCAGTTAAGATCACAGAAGATCATTCTTGATTGGAAAAAGAACTGATAAGGGGGAGAAACATTTGGAAGATTACAGCATGCAACATAAGAAAGCCTGGGAGTTTGACGCATACGATTTCTGGGTTAGAACAGCAGGGTCGCCACAGGAACGAGCAGCTAAGGATAAAGAAAATCCTGAAAAAATGCTCAAGCAGTATGCAAACTATTTTGATTCATATAAGGGAATCAAAGTTGCCAATATATGCGGATCATGTGGTAAAAAAGCAATTCCGCTGGCACTTCTGGGATCCGAAGTAACTGTTTTTGACATATCGGAAGCGAACAAAAAATATGCAGTAGAAACAGCAGATGCAGCAGGTGTCAAAATAGGCTACGAAGTCTGTGACATTATGGAAATCGACATGAACAAATACGCAGGTTTCTTTGATGTAGTATTCATGGAAGGTGGAATCCTTCATTACTTCCATGATATAGACGCCTTTATGAAAGTTATGAACAACCTTCTTAAACCGGGTGGAAAGATGATTTGCAGCGATTTTCATCCCTTCACCAAAATTTCTGATATACTTGGGCTGCAGCAGCCAACCATGAGTTATTTCTCAACAGATATCTTTGAAGGTGAGATGGCGCACGCAAGATTTTACGATGAGGAGATCCGTAAGCAGATCCCGAAATGCCATTACAGGAAGTACACCATCAGCGAGATCATAAATTCTATCATCGGGAGCGGATTTACTTTGGAGCGTTTTGATGAATATCCTTCATGGGAAAATGAAAAACTCCCGGGTGAGTTTACTGCGATTGCAAGAAAGAACTGAAAGAAATGTCTAAGACTTCTCAATCAACAATGCGGGGTAAAATATAAATGCGTACAGAGAAAGAGATGATGGAACTGATCCTGCGTACAGCGAAGGAAGATGCCAGGATCCGTGCCGTTTATATGAATGGATCACGAACCAATCCCAATGCACCAAAGGATATTTTTCAGGATTATGACATTGTTTATGTCGTAGAAGAAACCGGATCCTTTATCCGGGACAAGGAGTGGATCCGGCGGTTTGGGGATATCCTGTTTATGCAGTATCCGGACGAACATCCGGATTACCCGAGTGATAAAGAAAACTCCTATGGCTGGCTGATGATATTTACGGACGGAAACAGGCTGGATCTTACCGTGAAATCGATAGAGCATGCAAAGGAAAACGTTACGGAAGACAGCTTATGCAAGATTCTGCTGGATAAAGACGGAATTCTTCCTGCGATCCCTGAGGCATCGGAAGAAACCTATTTTGTTAAACGACCGTCAAAGGAACAGTATGCGGCCGTCTGCAACGAATTCTGGTGGTGCCTTAACAATATCGCAAAGGGCCTTTGGAGAAAAGAAGTGACATATGCACAGGATATGCTGAACTTCGTGGTCAGAAAGGAGCTTGAAAAGATGCTTTCCTGGAAAATAGGAGAACTGACCGATTATTCTGTCAGCGTCGGTAAATCCGGAAAGTATATGAAGAAATGGCTATCTGAGGAAGAGTGGCAGAAGTATCTGGACACTTATTGCGGCACTGATGTAAACGACATGTGGAGCGCCGTGGAATCTATGTGCCGGCTGTTCATAGATGCTTCAAAATGGGTGGCAGAACATGGCAATTTCGTCTTTGATAGGCAGGAAGCCGATAATAGTTTCAAATATTTTGTTGCTGTGAAAGAAATGGATGAAAACGCTGTAAGCATTTTTGAAAATATGGGTGACGAATGAGCGAGACAATGTTAGAATCATCTCGTCACTCGTGACAATAATGACAATTTAACTGGCAACTAGGAAGGGATTTAGTTTTGTGCCTTGGGGGCATCATTGTTTGATGACTAAATATATATAGAATTCACCTCAGATTATCCCAAATGTTTTTAACAAAAAGAGCCAAAAGGCCAGAGAGAAGGAACATCCAAAGGTTGTCATCATAATGATGCTGCTACTAAGTGTTCCATCATGGCCCATGCTTTTTGCCATGATGAAGCAGCTAACTGTTGTGGCGGAGCCTAGCATTACTAGAAGTGCGACAATTTGTTCGCCTCTAAATCCAAAGCTTACAGCCACTGAAATGAAGATGGCAACCAGTAGAAATAACTTGATGAATGTGGCTGTAAGAGCTGGCTTTACATCCTTTGCTGCTTTTTTGAAATCAAAGGTTGCTCCCATAGACATAAGTCCTAGAGGAGTAGCGAGCTTTGCAAGATTATTTATAATTGACTCTCCAATCTTGGGCATTGGAATTTGAAAAAGTGACCACAAAAGACCTGCCACGATGCCTAGAATAATAGGATTTGTGAGGATTCCCTTAGCAGTTTTCTTGAAAATGGTCTTTGAATCCTGGCTTTCACCGTTATCTTCAGCAGTAAACATCAGAATTATCACAGCAAAAATATTATAAAGTGGGACACTTCCAAGTATCATGAGGGGAGCCATACCGGAACTTGATTCACCGTAAATGTTGTGTATAAAGGCAATTCCCAGTAATGCGGCGCTGCTTCTATATGCACCCTGCACGAATTCACCTCTTTTAGCAGTATCCTTTATAAGAACTCGTGATAACAAGTATATTCCTGCGATGCTGACCATAGTGACAACAAAGCAGAAAAAGACAAATTTGCCATTCCAGGTTCCTGCAAAGTCTTGAGTAGCAAGATCTTCAAAAAGAAGAACCGGAAGAGCAACTTTAAATACAAATTTGTTCATCCATGAAGCGGCCTTTTCATCTATAAGTCCGATCTTATTGAAAATATATCCCAGGATCATAAGCGAAAATATAGGTAGAGTGGCGTTTAAGCTAAAGATCAGATTTTCCATTTTTTTCCTCGATTATCAATGATTACGTGCTGTGTTTTGCATTTGTATAATATGATACCACAGGAAAAATAACTACAGATACTGCTATGAGATTTGCAATGTATTTTGGAACTACTCCGCAGTTTTGGCTTAACATTCAAAATCAGTATGATCTCGATATGCTTAAGGTATCAGGTAAGCTTGTTGATATGTCAGATATCAGACCTTACAATCTGATGCAAGGCTGAAGGGTTATAAAAGTCTTAAAAAGAATTGACGGAATAAACGCAAAACCACAACAACATATAGACACAAAAGAAAAATCAATATCTCAAGATATTGATGCTTTTCCAGAGGTGGAATGATATAATAAGCCCTAGAAACCGCATAGATAGCGGATTCTAGGACTTTGCTCTTATAAAAATAAGTCTTGATCTTTTTGACAGTTTTCCCTAAGCAATAAGAATGGAGAGAAGAAAATCTATGAAAATGAAAATAGATACAATAGAATGGCTGTTTTTTGATATTAGATCAAGCAGGGATTTGGAAAGTATTGGCAGGTACGTGGCGATGAAGAGCAGGCGGATTATGTAGTTGCAGATCTAAACGAGCTTACTAATATATTTGTAAATCGTACTTTATATTAAAAATATACATATAAAGCATTGGGGAGTACAAAAAGATGGAAGTATTAGAACTTCAAAGCAGCAAGCTGTATAAGGTTACGAGTAAGTTTACAGAAAATGCCAGGAATATTCTTGGCGACAACTTAACAGGTGTCTATTTGCACGGATCTGCCGTAATGGGCTGCTATAATCCGGATAAGAGCGACATAGACCTGATCGTTGTGGTAGAAGATTCTATATCTGACGAAGTCAAAAGAAGATTCATGGACATGGTCATAGCGCTTAATGAAGAGGGACCTTCGAAAGGAATCGAGATGAGCCCAACAGGCAGAAACAGTAATGAAGTTTCTCCCGAAGAGTTTGAAAAGATATATGAAAAGAGTGGCAAAGACCATGCAAGCCTTAAATGGAGATTACAGATAGAATCAAGAAATAGAGTTAAGACTTAGGGTTAAGATTTAGAATAATTAAGATATAGAATTAAGATATATAGCTAAGATATATAAACAAGGGAGACTTCACATATGAATAACAATCAAGATCTATATATAGAACTTAAGGACGAAGAGTGGCCGCTTACATATACTGATCATGACAGAAATATTGCAAGAGGTATAGTCTTTGACGATGATGGGAATTTCTATTTTGTAAGAGCGATGAGAGATGATGATTTTGGCAAGGCAACAATAATAGAGACTGCCGGCGGCGGAGTTGAAGCTGGTGAAAATCTTGAAGAAGCAATTCGAAGGGAGCTTAATGAAGAGCTTGGAGCAGATGTTGATGTCATCTGTAAGATAGGAGTTGTAAGTGACTACTATAACCTAATCCACAGGCATAACATCAACAACTACTTTCTGTGCAAGGCCAAAGGCTTTGGTGACAGGCATCTTACCAAGGACGAGATTGAGGATTTCCACCTCTCCACCCTTAAGATAGGATATGAAGATGCCCTTGCAGAGTATGAGCTTAGAAGACAGACACCGCTTGGAAGACTTGTTGCAGGAAGAGAAGTACCTATTCTTAAGAGAGCAAAAGAGATAATAGACAGTATGGACTTGATAAAGTCCTGACATTACAGGATGTAAAAAGGAAATGCTATTTTAAATAATGAAGTTCATGGAATTCATAATTCAAAATCAGTATGATCTCGATATGCTTAAGGTATCTGGTAAGATTGCTGATATGTCAGATATCAGACCTTACAATCTGATGCAAGGCTGAATGGTTGTAAAAGTCTTAAAAAGAATTGACGGAATAAACGCAAAACCACAACAACATATGGCCACAAAAGTAAAATGAATCTCTCAAGAAGAAGGAGTAGCTAACTCTGATAAACGAATCGTTGATTTATAAACAATGAATTGATTGTTGAAACACATATTTTTTTTTTCATAATGAAATCACACCGGTGAATTCATTGAAGGAGAAACTAAAATGCAGATAATGTTAGGCGAAAAGATCAAAGAACTTAGAAGGCGTGATGGAAGGAAACAGGAAGATCTTGCAACTGCGCTTGGAGTAACTAATCAGGCAATCTCCCGTTGGGAATCTAATAAGGGCTATCCTGACATGGAAATGATACCGGCTATAGCTAATTATTTTCATGTGACAATAGATGAGCTCTTTGGTTACGATAATGACCGTAATATAAGACTTTCTGGCATTTTAAGAGAAGCGGATGTTATGAATAATCCCGGAGTAAAGTGGTCAAAGCAATCGGTTGATAAGCTGGTATCTCTTTTGAGGGAAGCGCTCGCAGAGTTTCCTAATGAATGTCAGCTGCAGTTCAGGTTGTCGGTGGCTCTCCAGTTGAAGAGCTCCTATATAGATAAAAGTAAGAAAGAAAAAGAGGAGTCTTTAAGAGAAGCTGCAGAACTATTAAAGAAGGCCAAAAGCAACACAGACGATTCCCATTGGAAAGACAATATAACGCAGAGCCTTGCCCGTATATATTATGAACTGGGTGATGGAGTTGAGGTAGAAAAAATAGCAGCGGAGAGTTCACCTGCATATGTATGCCGTGAAATAATCCTTACCAATACTCCGGATGCAGATAAGGCAAAGGAATACATGGAAAGAGCGCTGCTTTCTCTTATTCATGAAGCAGTCTTTGTAACGGTTAAAGGGCATAGGGACTATCATAAACCAGCATATAAAGATAAATTAGAGCTATATCTTTCTTTGGTAAAGATACTTGAAAGTGTATTGGACGGATCGCAGTACGGATATTTCCATAGCGATATGTGTTTCCTTTATCTTGGTGCTGCTCAAGTGAGCGCTAAGGAAGGAAAAGAAAAAGAAACGATCAAATACTTCGATAAAGCATATGAGTATATTTTGGGATTTAAAGATGCCTGGGAGAGAAAAGGAATTGATTCGGATTTGGAAGAACCAAAAACCATATCGGATTATCCCGGACTTATAGCTCATGTAAACGAAAATATGCTTAGAGAATATATAAAAATTATTCCTGAGGAGATAGCTGAAAAGATTCGCAAAGCGCCTAAATATCAGGCTGTTTTTGGATAGTCAGTCCTTCAATTAAAAAAACAGAGGAGTACAAAAAGATGGAAGTACTTCCGGATTTTGTAAATGGATGGGAGCAGATCAATCTTACAATAACTAAAAAGGGCGCTGTAAGAGGTCTCCACGGCGAAGCTATGAATAAGCTCGTTACAGTAGCTTACGGATACGTCTTTGGAGCAAATGTTGATACAAGAACTGACAGCAAGACATTTGGTGCTGTTCAGAAAAGGTATATGAGTTTGTAAAAAATAGAGAACGCTGAAAGTGTGATACCACTTATAGATATAAAACTCAATGTATTAGAACTGTGTCAGTTTTATATACGAAAGAGGCGTCATATGGTATTTTTTTTTGAATGCCCTATGAAAATATGATAGGTTATTAAAGCCTACAGACAGGGAAACATCCACGATGGATGTATTTCCCTGTTTAAACAATTCTATTGATTTTTCTAATCTTAAGATATTAATATATTCTATGCATGTCATGTTCATATGTTTCTTGAAAAAACGCATAAAATGGTAGTCGCTAAAATTGCAGACATCTGCTAATTCTGATATTGTCAAATTTTTTGCATAATTTAATTCAATATAATCAAGTACATTTTTCAAATTGTCTGATTTGGTAGACACATTTGGGAAGGTTGATTTTTCCCTAGTCTGCAGCAATAGAAAAATAGCCTGGAGTAACAGACCTTTTATTGCAAGCTCGTATCCATACGATTTTTCGGCATATAAGTTACTAATCTGATAATAGATGTCCTTGAGCGAGCAATATGCTTTATGCTCTGGTGAGATAATAAATGGTATAGAAAATTCTAAATTCATTATAGGTGTCAAATATTGTGTAGAACATATATCTGTGGTATTTGCTCCAAGAAAATTCAAATGAAATACAAATGTTTCAGATAGAATCTCGTTGTTTAACTTATTGCAAAGTGAATGGAGAATTAGTGGAGGGATAAATACCAAATCCCCCGCTTGGATGTGATATTCCTTCAAATCAATTTGATATGTACAATCACCCTCTATAAGCATTGTTAATTCTGCTTCTTCATGCCAATGAGTTGTGACAACTGGACAATCAGCTGATAAAGTTGTGATGTATTTTCGTACAGGAAAGGAATGCTCTCCATGTTTTGTGGATTCCTTTTGATCTAAAACAAGTGAGTGATAATTATTCATTTTTAACCTCATGTCGCGAGCAAAGCGAGCGGCTAATGGTTCAAATTGGTGGAGCTCGCGACACCAATTTGGGTTTGAAAGTGGAACACTTTCAGATTTATTCTCCTTTATAAAACATAAAGCAGTATTGTGTAATCAAATGAAAGTTTTATACAAGAATAAAACTATAATTATGCATATAATAGCATTATTATACATAATAACGAAATTGTAAATTTGTAATTAAAAATGGGAATAGGCTTATTTTCGAACACTACTTGATGATTTTTAGAGAGGATTCTGTGATTAATATGCAAACAATAACTAAGCAAGAGTTAATTGATGATTTTATTAGGATTGGACTAGAAAAAGGAGATGTTGTTATTGTACATACATCATTAAAAAAAATCGGATATGTATGTGGAGGAGCACAAACAGTAATTGAAGCGTTGATCGATGTGGTTGGTCTTGAAGGCACAATCATGATGCCGACCCAGTCGTGGAAGAATTTGGATCCAGAAACGGGAGTACACTGGGAGGTGGACGAATCAGAGTGGGACAAAATCAGAGCAAATTGGCCGGCATATGATAAAAATATTACTCCGACTAATACAATGGGAGCGGTTGCTGAGATGTTTCGTAGATGGCCTGGAAGTGTCAGGTCAAATCATCCCGCAAGGTCAGTCTGTGCCTGGGGAAAATATGCTACGTATCTTACTGAAAATCATTCATTATCTAATATATTTGGAGAAGGTTCTCCAATTGCAAGGCTCTATGAGCTTGATGCTAAGGTTTTGTTAATTGGGGTAGGCTACGACAAAAATACTTCAATACATTTAGCCGATGTCAGAGCAGATTATCCGGGAAAGCATGATTGTATAGAACACAGTGCAATCATAGAGAACGGCATCCGAGTGTGGAAAGCATACTCCACATTATTTGTTGATGGAGAGGACTTTGAGGATATAGGATTAGAGTTTGAAAAAAATAGTAAAGTTAACATTGGAAAAATAGGAGAAGCTGAATCAAGATTGATGAGCCAGGTAGAGCTGGTTGATTATTCTGTCTCTTGGATAGAACAAAATCGAAGATAAAGTTTGCGGCTACGAATTTAATCAGGAGGAAGCTGATAACTGTCTCCTGTTCCTAAATAAGGTCAAGGCGCTAGGTGCAGATGCTGACAGCATATTTTGATGGAACTCTTATCTTATATAAATTCGATGCAGTTATTAAAAAAGTATACTAAAAGTATACTTTTTTAATGTCTAAAATCCACAAAACAAGAAAAAACAGTACGATATTTTGTGATTAATATCTATAAAAAGCGTAATAATATTAATAGATATTAACAAATATTAACTTGCTATATTTACTAAAGTAAACGTTTAAGTTATGATATTTATGGCATCTATAGATGGATTTGTTTTTAGCTTAAAATATAAGTGTGAAGATATTGATGTAAAAATTACGTAATTTGTAAACTGAATTTTTGTATCCTCTAAAATATACTGATTGTATAGTTATTTGATGGAAACTAAATGCTTTTTCGATACATAATAGTGCTTTTCCAAGTTACTTTTTGTAGTAAAACTATTCGAGAATGTATACATAGTACGAGATAACGAATTCTAATATCATGCGCGCTGATATTACTAAATACAAAACCATTTAAAGGAGGAAGCCTTGAAATGCACAAAGAAACAAAGTCTTTTTGCAAGAAAGTTCTAGTGGGGTCATTGTCGGCAGTCCTGCTTGCGACATGTTGCAGATTCCCATCAGTAACAGTGACGGCAGATGCTGCAGGCAATTACAATTATGGGGATGCTCTCGCCAAATCATTGCTTTTCTATCAGCTTCAGGAGTCAGGTAAGCTGTCCGAAGAGACACTTTCGAGGACTAACTGGAGAGCTGATTCAGGATTAAATGATGGTGCTGACAATGGTCTGGATCTTACAGGCGGCTGGTACGATGCAGGCGATAATGTTAAGTTCAATCTGCCAATGTCTTATTCATCAATGGTTCTTGGCTGGTCATATCTTAACAACCCGGACGCATATTCCCAGTCTGGGCAGGCCAAGTGGATGCTTCATGATATCAAGTGGGCCAATGACTATTTCGTAAAATGCAATCCCGATTCAAACACATATTATTATCAGGTTGGCGATGGTGGCAAGGACCATGGCTTCTGGGGAGCACCCGAACTCGTTGAACTAAAGATGGACAGACCTTCATTCAAGGTCGATGATACGTCAGCTGGTGGCGGATCCTGCGTTACCGGTGAAGCAGCTGCTTCCCTTGCAGTAGCATCACTTGTATTCAAAGATTCTGATCCTTCACTAAGCGCTTCGTATCTTGCACATGCAAAGACTCTTTATGGTATGGCAGAGAGAGCTAAGAGCGATTCCGGATACAAGGCTGCTAATGGATTCTATACATCTTATAGCGGTTTTTATGATGAACTTTCACTTGCTGGATGCTGGCTGTATAAGGCTACAGGAGATGAGTCTTATCTGGAAAAAGCTGAGCAGTACTCTGCATATTTTGGCAAAGAGTTCCAGGGCGGTGACGAGGTTGCATTTTCATGGACCATGTCCTGGGATGATACTCACCTTGGAGCATGCCTCCTTCTTGCAGAACTCACAGGCAAGGACGAGTATTATGACGTAATTGAGAACAGTATTGATTGTTGGAATGGCAAAAAAGAAGGATCCAATTCTATAACGATCACACCCGGCGGATTATCATTCCTTAGCGAGTGGGGTTCAGTACGTTATGCATGTAACCAGGCTTTCATAGATACTATCTATGTAGGACTTGATAAGGCTGATGCTACTCATATCGCAGATGCCAATGCGTATATCGAAAGAACTATTAATTATACACTTGGTAGTTCCGGTCAGAACTTCATGGTTGGCTATAATGAGAACTCTCCTAAGAATCCTCACCACAGAGCAGCGCACGGATGCTGGTCCAATAATCTCAATGCAGCACCTGAGAATTCAAGGCACACACTCGTTGGCGCTATCGTAGGCGGTCCTGGAGCTCCTTCAGACAGCTCTTACAAGGATGTCCGCAGTGATTATCAGGCCAACGAAGTTGCATGTGATTACAATGCAGGCTTTACAGGCGCATGCGCATACCTTTATGAGAAAAACGGATATGGCGCAGTTCAGATCCCAAGTGCTATAGAAGAGACAGATGGCAAAGAGTTCGTCCTTACAGCAGGCATCAACTGTGAAGATAAGAACAATGCGGTTAATTTTGTTGAGATCAAGACTGTTATGGAGAACCATACAGCATGGCCTGCAAGATTGACCGACAACTTAACACTTCGTATGTTCTTTGATCTTAGTGATGTTATCGCACAGGGATACAGTGCTTCAGACATGAAAGTATCTACAACTTATATGCAGCATGCAGTTAAGATCTCTGAATTCAAGGAATCTGATACAAAAGGTATATATTATATAGACCTTAACCTTGATGGAGCTAAGATATATCCCGGTGGACAGAGCGAATGCAAGTGTGAGCTTCAGATAAGAGTATCAGCTCCCGGCAAGTGGGACTATTCTAAGAGTCCTTGCGTTGCAGGCCTTGGCGGCACAAGCAATAGCCAGATGACAGCACCAACAGGTATGCAGTTGTTCGAAGGATCCAAGCTTGTAATAGGTGAAGGCTATGCTCCTGAACCTGTTCAGGAGCCCGATCCAACACCAGTTCCGGATCCAACACCAGATCCTGATCCAGAGCCAACACCAGACCCGGAGCCAACACCAGATCCAGAGCCAACACCAGATCCAGAGCCAGTACCAGACCCTGATCCAACACCCACGCAGCTAGGTGAACTTACAGCTGATTATACAGTCAACAATTGGGGAAGTGGATATCAGGTTATTATCAAGGTTGAGAATAATTCCGATACTACAGTCGATGGATGGACAGTCAGAGTTAAGAAGAGTGAAGTTACAATTGATTCAAGCTGGTGCGTCAATGTTGATGAGTCAGGTGATTACTATGTGATCACTCCAATGTCCTGGAATTCTACGTTACAGCCGGGTTCTTCTACAGAATTCGGTATTCAGGGTGCAGGCAGTGTTAGTGAATCGATCAGCGTGACAGTAGAGTGAGGGAAAGGACAATCTCAATGCATAATATGAAAAGAGTTATTCGAAATAGAGCACTGGTCGGTATGCTGTCAGCTTGTATACTCACCTCACGACTATGGCCCACTTGTATATGCACAGAGCTGGTTCAAGAAAGACTTCACTGAGCAGACACTTCTTGATGACGTATGGTACGACAGATGGTTCTAATGGCAAGTTCATAGGTCTTGATCATGTTGTAGCTCTTGGAGACAACGGTGAAACAGTAACAGCTTATTATCGCTGATAAAAAGCATTGCAAAAAAGCATTGCAAAAAGCCTTGATAAGTTCAAAACATAGCTTATCAAGGCTTTTTAAATATTTGTCGTTTTATACAACACATTAGGAGAATGTAATGATAAAACTAAAACTCTCTTGATGTGATAATGATTTATAAAATGTAGGCACTGGCAAATCCCAAGGGATGAACACTTTTCTGATTTTGGTTTGCAGCACTTACGCAGTCTCTACCTCATCATTTTCAAGCTTTTTTCTTAATTCCCTTTCGTGAAGCTCCTGAATATCATCAATAGCTGACAGCATTGGCTTTATATTCTGGTGTAGGATATTACGCTGTACATAGTTGCGTGTGATCTTCATAACAGTACCGCTTAAGGAGATGACACCGATAAGGTTAGGTATAGCCATCATACCATTGAAGGTATCAGACAGATCCCATGCAAGTGTCAGATCCATAGTAGCGCCGAATACTATGAACACTACAAAGATTATATGGTAGAACTTGATATTTTTTCTTCCAAAGAGGTATTCAAAAGCCTTGCTTCCATACTGGCTCCAGCCAAGAGTTGTAGAGAAGGCAAAGAGCAGGATCGCAATAGCGATAAATGCATACCCAAACTTACCAAATACAGTAGAGAAAGCCTCTGCTACAAGAGCAGTAGACACCTGATCTGATATAACAGTTCCTGTTTCGAGATCCACAAGGCCGCTTGAAAGAACTGCAAATGCAGTAATAGTACATACGATAATAGTATCTGCAAATACTTCGAAGATTCCCCACATACCCTGAACTACAGGCTCTCTTACGTTAGAACTTGAGTGAACCATAACTGAAGAACCAAGACCTGCTTCGTTAGAGAACACACCTCTTTTCATACCCCACTGAACAGCCATAGCTACGCCGCTGCCTACAATACCGCCGCCTACAGCGCGCATACCAAAGGCGCTCTTGATGATGGAAGTAAATACAGCACCGAACTGATCGATGTGCACAAGGCATACGATGATAGCACATATCATATAGATGATAGCCATGAATGGGACGAGCTTCTCTGTAACAGAAGCAATCCTCTTAAGACCACCTACTATAACAAGGGCTGCAAGGATCATAAGAAGGATACCAGTGACTATGCTGGGAACACCAAAAGCGGTATTCATATTAACAGCGATAGAATTGATCTGGCCCATGTTGCCTATACCAAAAGAAGCGAATATACAGAATATACTAAAAAGAACAGCAAGTATAGAACCGATATACCTGCATCCTGGCTTTGAACCAAGTCCGTCGCTAAGGTAGTACATGGCACCGCCGCACCATTCATTGCGTTCATTTCTTCTGCGGTAGTAGATACCAAGGACATTTTCTGAGAAATTGGTCATCATTCCAAAGAAAGCGACGATCCACATCCAGAATATTGCACCGGGACCTCCGGAAACGATGGCAGCAGCAACACCTGCGATATTGCCGGTTCCGATCGTAGCTGCAAGCGCAGTACAAAGGCTCTGGAACTGGGATATCTGTGTGTCATTCTTCTTAGTATGCGCAGTTACATGAGAGTCTTTGAATATTCCGCCGATGGTATTGGATATCCAATGTCTGATATGTGATATCTGGAAAAAGCGGGTAAGGCATGTCATAAGGATACCCGTACCTACTAACAGTATCAGCATAGGAAGTCCCCATACAAAGCCGTTTACAGCGTTGTTGACGTTTTCTACCGTAGATAAAAAATTATTCATAATACTCTCCGTTCCTGTAATCTAGTGTGCTGGCTCATTCATATTTGACCAAATATGAACGAGTCAGTACACTGGCATCGATGTGGCATTAAAAAAGCAATATCCAAGTAATGCATAAACATGCACTTCTTTACTTTACCACATTAAAATAACAAAATAAAGAGAAAAAATGTCCATACATGAAAAACATTTGTCTTTGGTGGGCGCATTTTTTGTTAAATTTTTACATATCAATCAAACTGGTATTAATTATTTTTGCATAATTGGTAATATAATCAAGATCAGATCAGTGTTATATTATCTGAAACAAAAAGTCTGAGTGAATAATATCTCATCCATCTTTTGACATGCTTCATTACTTATCGTCATATGATGGCCAAGGAAACTTATGACACCTGACCCATATGATATTAATTCGCTTATAAAGGGAGGACATTATGAAAAAGACAGAAAAGAACCAAAGACTATTAAAGCTTGCATATGCAGGTCTTATGGCTGCACTTTGTTATGTAGGATATACAGTATTTCCTGCAATAGATGCGGCGGGAACCAAGATTCATGTAGGTAATGCATTTGTTGTGCTTGGAGCACTGCTTCTTGGCGGTGTATATGGCGGCTTTGCAGGTGCTATTGGACTTTCAATAGCGGATATCCTCGGCGGATTTGCAGCAACAGCTCCCAGAACATTTATCTGTAAGCTGCTTATAGGACTTATCGTTGGCCTTGTTGCACATAAAGTTGCAAGCATATCCCACAATCATGATAAGGCTTATATTGTAAGATGGTCCATAATTGCAGCAGTAGCCGGTCTTGCTTTTAACTGCGTGTTTGAGCCGGTCCTTAAATATATCTGGTATACCATTCTCATACCTAATGCAGACAAAGCCCAGTCAGCCATCGGTTCACTTCTTGCAGTTACCAGTACAGTAACTGTTATCAATGCTGTTACCAATTCCATAATAGGAGTGATCATATATCTTGCACTTCGTCCTGTTCTATTTAAGACAGGTCTTCTTGGAGCAGTAGATGGAAACTATTCTGAATCCAAAACAGTTGCATAAAAATGTATTTGACAAGTATATAAAAACTAATCTATACTATGTGGCGTAAGCTTATGCTTACATAAAATTAAATACTAATAATAAACTTCGGGGCTGGGTGCGATTCCCAACCGGCGGTATAGCCCGCGAGCCTTATGGCATGACCTGGTGAGATTCCGGGGCCGACAGTAAAGTCTGGATGAGAGAAGTAGGATTACCTTCGTACTTGTATCTATAGTTATAAGATTATATCAATATTGATGATATAGCTATTATTGTATGTAGCTACTTATTATCGGATTAGTAGTATTATCATAATTACTATTTATTGATATAAATACAGATATAGTATATGAATCTTTAAGATGGTGATGTGTCTCTTTCCGAAGGGGCACATTTTTTATTGGTTCTAAGGGGATAATTCTTATCATATTAGTCGGTATTCTTCTGGGCTTATCATATCTAAGCCATTTACTCATCATCTTATCGGATTCCCATATCCCCGAAGAAAAAGGGGGAACAATTGAATCAAAACAACCTAGTATGCACTGCTTCGCAGTATGTTAATTCCTCAATAGAATCTGATCTTGATCCGCAATATATGAGGCGAGCTATCGAACTGGCACTATCAGCCAAGGGACGTACTAATCCCAATCCCATGGTAGGAGCAGTGATAGTCAAGGATGGCAGAGTTATAGGTGAAGGCTATCATCACAGATATGGCGATCTTCATGCTGAAAGGGATGCTATAAGGCATCTTAAGGAAAGCGCTCAGGGTGGGACTATATATGTGACCCTTGAACCATGCTGTCATTATGGCAAGCAGCCGCCTTGCACATTGGCAATTGTAGAGGCAGGGATCAGTAGAGTTGTTATAGGTTCAAGAGATCCTAATCCTTTGGTGTCAGGTCAAGGGGCAGCATTTCTTAGAAAAAATGGAATAGAAGTAATAGAGGATTATCTTAGAGAAGAGTGTGATGGGATCAATCCTGTCTTTTTCCATTATATTGTGAACAAGGAGCCTTACGTTGCCTTAAAGTATGCGATGACAGCTGATGGAAGGATTGCTACAGACTTTGGGGACTCTAAGTGGATCACAGGTCAAAGGGCAAGAGCATACGTTCATGACCTAAGAAGCTACTACACAGGTATCCTTGCAGGGATAGGCACGGTTCTTGCAGATGACCCGTTGCTTACCTGCAGACTTTCCGGGGGAAGGAATCCTATAAGGATCATAATGGATAGTCATCTCAAGATTCCTCTTGACTGCAACCTTGTTAAAAGTATAAATGAAGCCCCGTTGATAGTAGCCTGTCTTGATAAGTATCTTACTGATAATGAGAATTATGAAGAAGAAAAAGAAGATGATGAAGATAAGGTAAATAAAGACAAAGAGGATAAAAAAACTAAAGATAAAGAATCTGATCATAAAGATGCTAAAGATAACGAGGCAATTAGAAAGAAAATCGCTGCTCTTAAATCTATGGGAGTAACAGTACTTGGAGTTGCCGCGCAAGGCTCTGGCGGATTCACCCAATATGATCTTGAAGATGATCATAAAGATAATCACGAAGAAGATCATAAAGAGAATTATAAGGCTGATCATAAAGCTATTCCAACCCATGAGACTAAAGCTGAATGGGCGGATGATTCAGGTGAACATATAAGCGTTGAAGACCTTTTGTACAAGCTTGGTAAGTTAAAGATAGACGGAATCTTAGTAGAAGGTGGCAAGCATATAAATGCAGCTTTTATCGCGGCAGGGAAGGTCAATAAGATATACACATTTGTAGGAGCACAGATTGTCGGCGGAAGCGGCACTTATACCCCAGTTGCAGATATTGGCATTTCGAAGATGGAAGAAAGCATAAGGCTGTCCGATCCTGAGATAAGAGCTTTTGATACAGATGTACTTATCGAGTACGAAGTTCAGCAAAAATCCAATACTAAAAAGATTAAAAATATATAAAGCCTCATATCAATGATAGATAACATACTAAAAGTAAAAAAATAATAGTAGGAATAAATAATAGCAAAGGAAAGCCATGTTTACAGGAATAATCGAAGAAAAAGGAAAACTTCTTGCAAAGCAACTTAATGGCAGCAGCTCGTACATTAAGGTAGGAGCATCCAAGGTTCTTGAAGGAACAAAGATAGGAGACAGCATAGCAGTTAACGGCGTATGCCTTACAGTCACTTCCATGGACGATACATCATTCACGGCAGATGTCATGCCGGAAACTCTTAACAGGACAGGGCTTGGAAGTCTTAAAAATATGGAGCATGTCAATCTTGAAAGAGCGATGGCAGCAGACGGCAGGTTTGGCGGTCACATAGTCAGTGGCCATATAGACGGAACGGGCAGGATCGTATCACTTATACGAGATGGCATAGCTATTCGCGTAACTATAGAAGCTTCTGAAGATATCTTAAGCCTGATCATAGAAAAAGGTTCCATCTGTATAGATGGCATCAGCCTTACTGTTACTGATGTTGGTAGTAAGACCTTCAGCGCATCAGTCATCCCACATACAGGATTCCAGACAACTCTTCTTGATAAGAAAAAAGGAGATATCGTCAATCTGGAAAATGATGTTATTGGAAAATATGTCATGAAGCTTCTGGGAATGACAGGCAGCCATGTCAAAGAAAATAGAAGTGATCTAAAAACGGAAGGTTTAACAGGATCTTCTCATAATACAAATACGCTGTCGCATAGTGGTATAACAATGGATTTTCTTGAAGAACACGGATTTTAATATACCACGCTACTAAAGTAACAAGACTGAGTAATGAATAGAAAGAAGGATAGAATATGAACTCAAATTTTGACCAGACATCTGTAGTTAAGGCTCTTGAAGATCTTAAGAATGGCAAGATCATAGTAGTTGCAGACGATGATGACAGAGAGAATGAAGGAGACCTTATCTGCGCTGCAGAATATGCAACTCCGGAGAATCTCAACTTCATGGCCAGTATCGGTAAGGGCCTTATCTGTATGCCCATGAGCGGCGACATAGCAGCAAAGCTTAATATACCGATGATGGTAACAGACAATACAGACAATCACGAGACAGCATTTACAGTATCCATAGACCATGTAGATACCAGCACAGGAATTTCAGCTTACGACAGATCGCTTACAGCTATGAAGACAGTATCTGATGATGCAAAGCCCGAGAACTTCAGAAGACCTGGACATATGTTCCCTCTTGTGGCCAAAAAGGGCGGAGTCCTCATCCGTAATGGACATACCGAAGCAACCGTAGATCTGATGCGACTTGCAGGCCTTAAGGAGTGCGGCCTTTGCTGCGAGATAATGCAGGAAGATGGTCACATGATGAGAGCAGATGGGCTTAAGAGACTCTCAAATGAATACGGACTTACTTTTATCACGATCAAAGATATCCAGGACTATATCAGAATCCATGAAAAGCACGTTGTAAGAGAGGCAACAGTCAATCTTCCTACGCAGTATGGCATGTTCAAGGCATACGGCTATGTCAGCGATGTTACTGGTGAGCACCACATCGCACTGGTTAAGGGCGATATAGGAGATGGAGAGGGTGTGCTG
Source organism: Butyrivibrio sp. TB (assembly GCF_900110805.1). Classification (NCBI taxonomy): domain Bacteria; kingdom Bacillati; phylum Bacillota; class Clostridia; order Lachnospirales; family Lachnospiraceae; genus Butyrivibrio; species Butyrivibrio sp. TB. Next base: position 142,478 of record NZ_FOER01000004.1, read on the forward strand.
TGCAGGGTGCATTCTGAGTGCCTTACAGGTGATGTTTTCGGATCCCTTAGGTGCGACTGTGGCAAGCAGCTCTCAGCGGCTCTTTCACAGATAGAGAAAGAAGGCAGAGGCATCCTTCTATACATGCGTCAGGAAGGAAGAGGCATAGGTCTTATCAATAAATTAAAAGCCTATGAACTTCAGGAACAGGGCAGAGATACAGTAGAAGCTAATCTGGAACTTGGCTTTGCACCTGACCTTCGCGAGTACTGGGTAGGAGCTCAGATACTAAGAGACCTTGGAGTTAAGTCCCTTAACCTCCTGACCAACAACCCCAGCAAAGTGTACGGCCTTGACGGACTTGGCCTTTCTATAAACAAGCGCATCCCCATAGAGATAGAAGCCCAGCAGTACGATGAGTTCTATATGCTTACTAAGGAAAAGAAAATGGGCCATATCTTCCTAAATGAGAGAACCAAGAAGATACAGCCCAAATATGCAGGTTAAGTTCTAAAAACAAAAGCTAATAAAACTTGCAGAACAAAATCCAGAACAAAGAACTAATAATAATTGCAGGCTGAGATCTAATAAAAATAATAACAATAGCAGGATATCAGCAAATGATATCAAGGTAATCATTTGAACTGATAGCCATGCACTAGCATAAAATTAAAAAAGTAAAGAAAGAAGGACATGAAATGAGCACAAATTTACTTGAAGGAAAACTTGTAGCAAAAGAAGGAATGAAAGTCGGAATCGTAGCATCCAGATTTAACGAGATCATAGTCAATAAGCTTGTTGGAGGAGCTCTGGATGGACTCAAAAGACACGGCGTAGATGAAGACAATATCGTGACAGCATGGGTACCGGGAGCTTTTGAGATCCCACTCATCGCACAGAAGATGGCAGCAAGCGGCAAGTATGACGCTGTTATTGCAGTAGGCGCAGTTATAAGAGGATCAACATCTCACTACGATTATGTATGCAATGAGGTATCCAAGGGCGTTGCACAGGTAGGCCTGTCTACAGGTGTTCCGGTACTCTTTGGAGTAGTAACTACAGAGAACATCGAGCAGGCAATAGAAAGAGCCGGATCTAAGGCAGGCAATAAAGGTTACGACTGCGCTCTTTCAGCTATAGAAATGGTAAACCTTATAGACAAGATCTGATCATATCATATTTCATAAATGTATCTCATGAATATATCCCTTCGGCCATTTTGGAACCGGCAGTTTATAACCTATCAGTTTCGGCAAGGCAGAAGGGATTTTTGTGGTTGATTCAGCAATAATAATGTAAAATAGGTCGTGAGGTTCAAAAGACATTTTTTTACAGAGGGAATCATATGGGAGAGAACGAACAGAACACTAATATAACAAATGGTCCGGCTGTGCCTGAGTATATTGCCAAAGAGGCTATCAAACAACAGAAAAAAAATAATGACAACCACAGTGCTACATGCAAGGCTTTATGTACTGCATCTCTTGTGTGCTGGGCACTGGCCAATCTGATACTTATCGTGAGTAATCAGTTCTTTGATCTATTAATAGATGTCATGGCTATGTTCACCGAAGCTGTACCGGGCTTGTTGCTTATATCCGGATATGTCCTTGCTATAGTCGCGATAGTCAGGTATCCCAGAAGTACTTTTGCCAGAGTGCTTGTCATCATCTATATAACGGAGCTTATATTATTATTCTTGATGATGCTATTACTCGTTATCGCATGCTCAAGCGCGATTGGTAGTTGCGGCGGAGAGTTTATTTCCTGTCTTGAGATGGGGTGATCATGTATCGTTTAATGATTTTATCATCATTTGTGCTGGGACTTTTGTCCGCAGCGGTTGTACTTAGAAGACAAAATGTAAAGGCATCTATCATAGGATTGTCCGTGATTTTAGAGATGGCTCTCACATTTTATATGGCGTTTATCATAACTGCAATACTATCAGGAACCAAGAGTTGCGGCCTTAATAGTACGGGAGGAGCTTTAGGACTTATACTTGGAGTTATAATATTTGGACTTATAACACCTCAGTACAAAAAAGATTTCTGGATAGCATATACCCTAAGCCTTCCACTTATGTACGGAATTGGCAAAATAGGCTGTGCTTTTGCCGGATGCTGTGCCGGCATTCACTACGATGGCATATTTCACGTTGTTACAGACAAAGGGAATCTTTTTCCGGTGCAGATAACTGAAGCGGTTATCTTTATACTTATATATATTATTTCTATGATCATATACTATAAAGATATATATGATCCCTTCGCATCATCTGTTATATATGCTGTAGTCAAGATGCTGCTTGATTTTCTGAGAGATACGCATGAAGATAAGATTATCAGCGCCAATCAGATAATGTGCCTTGCGATAGTTATAATACTAATAGTATATATAATTGTAAGAAAGCATCAGAGATTCTTAAAAAAGGATATTTAGTATCAAAATTTGCTTGTTAAGTATGCCTAATAATATGATGTATTGGTCAAAAGTGACTTTTGACACTAACCTCATAAGATAAGAAACGGAGTTACAGATTTGCTGGAAGTAAAACGCAAGAACAGTTGCAAGCCAGGTTCTTGATCTTTTTTCTGACAACAAGGACAATCTTGAAGTTCTGATCAGGAAGCGTCGCAGTGAGCTAAATGCATGAATTACAAAAATAAAGATTATAGCCTTCTGATTTTATAAATCCGGAGGCTATTTTTTATATAAATGAACCTTTTTGACGCCTTATTACGATATATCTGTGAAAGGATTAATGAAAGCTTTCAAAATACAAGACGTCTTGAAAAACTATGGTGATCAAATGAAACAAACAGAACTTGAGTATGTAATAGAAAAGTATGGCAGGGATATATATTCTTTTTGCTGTTATCTTACCAAAAGCCGGCAGGAAGCAGATGATCTCTATCAGGACACTTTTTTAAAAGTCATGGAAAGTCCCAAACTTCAAAGCGGATATGATGATATGAAAACTATGTTACTATCTGTTTCTGTAAATCTTTGGAAAGATAAGAAAAGGAAATTTGCCTGGAGAAAGAAGATTGAAGAAGAAAAATATCTTCCGCAAGCTCAGCTTGATATCAGTCCGGAATATTCTGATCAACTGGAGGAACGCATCATAAGAAATGAAGATGGAGCTTTCGTGAGAAAATGTGTAGCAGCACTTCCGGAAAAGATGAAAATTGTGGTTCTACTTTATTATATGGAGAACAGAAAGATAGCAGAAATATCAGAACTGCTTGGCGTTCCTGAGGGAACTGTTAAGAGCCGGCTCCATCAGGCGAAGGCTTTGCTCTTTAGAAAACTGACTGAAAGCACGGGTGAGGAGGTAATTGCCAGATGAAAAATATGGATGATGTATTATATGAAGCACTTTCTCCTATGGAGAAACCATCTATCAACCTGAACCGGAAAATATTAGAAGCTAACAAGGAGATTAACATGAAAAGAATTGTTCCGCTTAAACATAAGTTTTCATTATCTGCAGCAGCTATTTTTGCTTTGGTGATTGCACTTTCTTCCGTAACAGCATATGCTGCTCTGAAATACTTATCAGCACAGGAAGTGGCATCAGCTCTATCTGAGAATAAACTTGCTGAAGGTTTTGGCTCGGATAATCTTCTAAAGGAAGCGCAAACTCAGCATTTTGAGGACTATGATGTAACTCTCCTTGGGCTTGTATCAGGTCAAAATCTGTCTGAATACATCTCTATAGATAATGGAGAAATAATCAGTGATAATACATATGCTGCTGTTGCGATCAGTAGAGCAGATGGTTCTCCTATGCCTGACACATCAAGCGATGATTATGGAAAAGAAGACTTTCTGGTATCACCATATATTGAGGGCTTAGATCCTGCCCAGTATAATATTTTTTCACTGAATGCAGGAGGGTATTTGGCTGTTGTAGAAAACGGAGTTCAGTATAGAATCATGGAAGTTGAAAACATTGAAGCATTTGCAGATCGTAAAATATACTTAGGTGTATCTGATGGATCTTTCTATAATTCTGAGGCTTATATTTACGATACAAATACCGGTTCATTATCAAGGAACAGTGACTACAGCGGTGTGAATGCCCTGTTTGTCCTTCCAATTGAAGCTTCAAAAGCTGATCAGGATAAAGCAAATGCTATTCTTGAGAAGATCAATAATCCGGATGAGGCTGATGAGAATGAACTTTCTCAGAAACTGCCTGCAGATGTAGAAGAATTCATGGCAAAGCTGACTATAGACAATATTGATGAATATGCCGAGCCGGTAGAATCCACAAGACAGATACTTACTCCTGATAAGGATGGCTTAATAAATTATGAGTACGTGATTCCTTCAGGCGGCTCCGGAAATGGGTGTGTGGCAGTCGATGATCTGTTTCCTGATGGTGTGGCAGGCATGAGTGACAGATTTGGATGGGCATCATCAGAAGGATTATCAGATCTTTGGATAGAAACATATACTCTCAATGAGGATGGGACAGTTACTTTTGTAATATATGTACCCAAGAGCTGATAGATCATTATAACCGTAAAGCGTTGTAGTATGTCATAGATCATATTATTCAAAGATAATAATTATGACAACACCTCCAAGAAAATATATACTAATGTAAGTAAAACTATATTAATTGGTATATGGAGATTAAACAAAATGATGAGAAAAGCTTTTGGGATATTCCTTTCACTTGCCCTTGTATTGTCAGCTTGCGCCAGCCCTGATCTTGACAAGAAACAGAGCGGAGCGGATCAGGCAGTAGAGGCAATAAGCGAAGATGACTCTGATACAACTGATATTGAACAGCAGAAGGAAGAAGAAAACAAGATCCTGGAAAAGTTCAAAAATTTAGCCGAAGAGACTTTTCCGGAGAAGATTCAGAGAAGCCTTAGCTGGGAGACCAAAGAGTGCAGTGATAATCTTATAGGGACCGTGACTGTGCCGATATTAGATGAAAACGGTATGCAGGATATATCCTGGTTTTGTGAAGATATATGCGATTGGATAGAAATCTGTCTGAATGAGATTACCTATGACGAAGCACCATGGATCTATAGAGAAATAATTGTGAATTTTGGTTCGTCATCAGATTCTTTTAACCCATCTTTTTATATATGTAATCAATATAATAGAAAAACTCTATATAACGGCATATATGATTTTGTGGACTATAAGCTTAATAATCCAGATTCTCAGTCAGATAGACAGACTGATTATGGTGCGCTTATATTTGATGATAAAGCAAATACAGAAGATTTTTCAGATTATGAAGCAGATAGTTCATATCAAACGGGCAATGGAATCACATACGAGATGGTTCCGGTTGATAGAGCTGCCGGTAGTAGTTATTTCTACTTGATTTCTTATAAGAATGGGAGAGATGAGTCGATAGTGATAAATGATAATCCCTTTAATGGAAGCGGTGGAGAGTCAACCTGGATCACATTTATTGATGACACATGCCTTGGCTTTGCCTGCCTTACATATAGTGGTGGAGATTACGCCCTTTTGTTCAGAACTACAAATGGAGGACATTCATTTAAGCAGATCAATTATCCATCAGCCAAGATCGAGCTTTCAGATGGAACGGTCTATAATCCTTTTGTCATTCCTGAGAAAGTTTGGTCAGAAGATGGGAATCTATATATGCTTGTAGGGCAGAGCCAATGGTCGGGTGATTATTACAGCGAAGAGCTTGGCAAGTATCCATCCGGATTGTACATATCCCATGATTATGGAGCGAGTTTCGAGTATCTTGGGGAGCAGTAAGCTTTATGAATCAGCCTATGTAATTGTGACAAAACTGTAATGTAAAAGCTTCCGCATTGTAATATGATGGTAGTGACAATAACCGGGACACTGATTTTGAGGAGATATCCATGAAGCTGTTCTTGCTGGAAGATGATGATGCAATTGCAATGGGGCTTAAGTACTCACTGGAAAAAGAGAATTACGAAGTGGTTCATGCAAGAACCAAGAGCGAGGCGCTGAGCACATTTGCAGAAAATGAATATGACCTTTGCATACTTGATATCAATCTTCCTGACGGAAACGGATACGATGTCTGCAGATATATTAAAGGAAAAGAAGATGTACCGGTAATCTTCTTAACAGCCAGCGATGCAGAAGTCAACGTAGTCATGGGACTTGAAATGGGAGCTGATGATTATGTATGTAAGCCCTTTAGGATCAATGAACTAATGGCCAGGATCAAAACAGTGCTCAGAAGAAGTGGCCATGGCAGAGAGAATAACGCAGATAATGAAGGCATTCTTCAGATTCAAAATGTTCGTATATATATAAGTGAAGCCAAAGTTGGAATAGTCAACGACACAGGCAAAGAGGAGATGGCTGAGCTAACAGCACTGGAATATAGGCTGCTTCTTGCCTTTTGCAATAATAGAGGAACTGTCATGACAAGAAGCCGCCTCCTTGAAGATATGTGGGATGTTAACGGAGATTTTGTTAACGACAATACACTCACTGTCTATATCAAAAGACTAAGGGATAAAATAGAAAAAGATCCATCCAATCCCCAAATCATAAAGACAGTACGCGGACTTGGTTATATTATTGATAAATAAAATATATAATTACTAAAACTTCTCACTTGGACGGACCAGCATCCCCAAAGCCTTTACAGTGATAGGCAGTATATAAGTTATTGTCACGCTTTTTAATCATTTTATAGAATTCATGAGTGTGATATCTGTAGCTTTTTATTCTGCCAGGGGTCCACATGTTTGAGCGAAGCGAGTTTGGACCCCAGAATAAAAAGCTACAGATATCATGCCATGAATTCATAAAATGATTAACAGTGTGAAAATGACTTATATACTGCCTATCACTGTAAAGGCTTTGGGGATGCTGGTCCGTCCAAGTGAGACGGTTGCTAATAACCTTTTGTACTAAAACCGGAGAAAACCTATATGCTTAAAGACAAAGATTTACGGACAATGATCATGGCAGCAGCGCTGGTTACTCTTATAGCTTCTATATGCGGGTATGCACTTTATGGCATAGCCGCATTTATTCTACTTACCGGGCTTGGAAGTCTTATAACAGGCGGCTTTGTCTATATAACCAAGAAAAGGTATGAAGACATCAGTGCTCTTAGCTCCTATCTTGAGAAAGTACTTGCAGGCGGAGAGACTCCCAATATCCTGGATCAGGAAGAAGGTGAGCTGTCACTATTAAAAACCAATATCTATAAAGCCACATCAACCCTTCGCCATCAAAAAGAACTTCTTTCCAAAGATAAAGTGGCTCTGTCCAATGCTATTGCAGATATCAGCCACCAGCTCAAAACTCCGCTTACATCTATGATAGTGATGAATGATCTATTAATGACAGAAGATGATAAGCATAAACGAACTGAATTTCTTACGACTCAGTCCCATCAGCTTGACAGAATGAACTGGCTTATACAGACGCTTCTAAAACTATCAAAAATAGATGCAGGTACTATCACTATGAAGCCGGAAGCTGCAAGGGCAGACGAGCTTATCACAGAAGTGATGAAACCTTTTGAGATTCAGCTTGAGCTTAAAAACATCTCATATCACCATGATAATAAAAAGATGCTCATAAAATGCGACAGAAACTGGACCATAGAAGCTCTTCAGAATATTGTGAAAAATTGCATTGAACATATAGATGAAGGCGGGAATCTTGAAATATCTGCAAACGAAACCAACATTTATTCAGAAATAGAAATAAAGGATAATGGCTGCGGAATTGCAGAAGATGAGCTTCCACACATTTTTGAAAGATTCTATAAGGGTAGTAATGCGGGAAAAGACAGTGTTGGAATAGGGCTTGCTCTTTCAAAGACTATAATCACAAGTCAGCATGGCGATATCCTTGTAGAGAGCAGGCAAGGAGAAGGAACCAGGTTCAAAGTTAGATTCTACAAGACAATCCTGTGAAAGAGGAAGACAATATATGTATGTATACAGACGTAGTATCTACAATGGATTGCAGATCTATCTGGCATTAATCATAAATGTAGAGATATAAGTATATATGACTAAATTGTAATCTAATAGTCATTTGATAGTAAGGTCTTTACGATAATCTATTCTCAGAACAGCAAAACACAAGTGAACAAGAAAAGATTGCAAAGGTGAATGATTCTTTTGGCAATTTCATCAAATTAATAGAAAAACTATTACCGATTAAGTTCACTTAGTATAGTAGATGTTTTTGCACTGAGAAAGGAGAAAAGTATACAATGAATATTTTGGAAATCAGAAACTTATGTAAAGTGTATGGACAAGGAGAGACAAGAGTTGATGCTCTTAAAAATGTCTCTTTTGACGTAGAACAGGGAGAATTTGTGGCGATCGTGGGGCCTTCAGGATCAGGCAAGTCTACACTTATGCATATACTTGGCGGAGTGGATGTACCCACATCAGGAACCTGTAATATCGCAGGAACTGACATAGGTAAGCTTGATGAAACCAAGCTTGCTATCTTTAGAAGGAGAAATATCGGATTAATATATCAGTTTTACAATCTTATCCCAATCCTCAACGTTGAAGAGAATATGACACTTCCGATCCTTCTTGACGGCAAGAAGCCTGATAAGGATCTTCTTAATGAACTCGTAGACAAGCTAGGGCTAAAAGCAAGATTATCACACCTTCCAAACCAGCTGTCAGGCGGGCAGCAGCAAAGAGTCTCTATAGGAAGAGCACTCATGAATCATCCGGCTCTTCTTCTTGCAGATGAGCCTACAGGTAACCTTGATTCTGAAAACAGCAAGGAGATCATTTCTCTTCTTAGGAAGTTCAATAAGGAAAACAATCAGACAGTTATCATAATAACTCATGATGAGAGGATAGCTCTATCAGCAGACAGAGTGATCACTATAGAAGATGGCCATATTACCAGAGATTCAAAGAAAGACGGGGTGATGGCATCATGAATATCATATACAGGCTAACCCTAAGGCATCTTCTTGAGAATAAAAAAAGGTCCGTTGTTACAATCCTTGGCATTGCCACTTCAACAGCCCTCATCAGTGCAATACTTCTGGGAGTTTTCTCTTTCTTTAACTTTTTTGGCTATATATCAGTTCAGACTTCCGGCTCTGCAAATGCTTCTTTTGACGAAGTGTCCAGAGCCCAGTATCAGGCGCTTCTTAAAGATAAGAGCCTTAAAACTGTTGGACTTAGAGAACTCGACGAGGAGAAGACAGGCGTACGTCTTATAACAGATACAGAAGAAAGATATAAAGTTGGCAATATAGAGCATGCAACCATGGGAGATTATTCTATGAGTGTTGTCTCTGATTACGATGGTACACTTCCATCAGATTCAACAGAGATCGCTGTAGAAGAGCAGTTCCTAAAAGATAATGGTCTTGATCTGAAAGTAGGCGATACTCTCACATTTGAGGAAGGCTACAGATATATTGATGATGATCTTGAAGGCTTTTCTTATCTGGGAGGTAACTACAGATCAGGTGAACGCTTTGAAAAAAAGTCTGTTGAGACCTGCACTATTACTGCTATCTTGCATGGTAACAGGCCTACCAAGGATTGGGACATCCTTAGGGGACTTGATGAAGATTATTATCCTTCTCAGGATAAAGCGCAGGTTTTTATAATGCTGGATAAGTGCGACAGCTCTGCCATCAGACAGGTCAAAGACCTTGCAAAAAAGTATGGAATAGAGAAGTATACTATAAATACAGAATATATGCTAAGCAGGTTTGCTTTTGAAGGAAGCGGCGGATCTTACAAGAGCTTTTTTGTAATGCTGGGGATTGCACTTGCTATAGTTATTGGAACTTCAATTATATTGATATTCAACTCAATAGGTATGTCTCTTACAGAGAGAATGCGATATCTTGGAATGCTGGCAAGCGTTGGTGCAACTGCAAGGCAGAAGAGATTTTCAATCTACTACGAAGGATTCGTCCTTGGAATGGTCGGCATCCCTCTTGGACTATTATTTGGTTATATTGGAACCAGGATTACACTTGCTGCTTTAGGAAGCAGGATCCTGGAAGCAGATATACTTGCAGGCGCAGAAGGAATGAGAGGTACGATTCCGATAGTAGTACAGATGCCTGTGGTTATAGCTATAGTCTTTTTTGCGGCACTTACAATTCTGATATCTGTGCTGGTACCCGGCATTAAGGCAGCCAGGATCATGCCTATTGATGCTCTTAGACAGAGCACGACTATCAAGGTAAAGGCAAGAAAGCTTCGCGTAAATCCTCTTGTTAGCAAGATATTCGGCTACGAAGGAGAGCTTGCCTATAAGAATATCAAAAGAAACGGAATAAAGGGCAAGGTTATTACAGTCTCTATTGCAGTTTCTATAATTCTTTTTCTCACAATTAACTTTATGTGCAGATCAATTGCAAGGGCTAATAGATACGACGTTGATATTCCTTATCAGATCATAGCATCCTGTTCGCTCGATGAAAGCGACAGACTTAGAAGCCGTATCCAAGAAATAGACGGAGTAGAAGCTGTCTATAGCGCCGGCATGATCCATTTTACATTTAAGAAAAAGCCTGATGACATACATACAACTCTTGCAAACACTGATATAGCAAATAGGGACTTCCTTACAGAGAGCTTTAGGGATAAGCCGGATGCATTTGACCTTTATACTATGGCTGTAGCAATAGTTGATGATGACGATTTTGACAAGATACTGGATGAGAATGGTCTTTCAAGTGATGATTATTATTCCGGACAATTGCGAGGCGTCCTTCTAAACAGCTATTTCCATGAAGAAAATGATGAGCCTGTTTTTAATGATAAGATCATAGGTCAGAGCCTTCATTATGATGAAGCTTTAGGATTCCCACCTGCGATCGAAGTTGCAGCTATTGTACCGTATAGTGATGACAATAAGGTTTATAAGTACACACCTGCTGGTATGATGACAGTCTATGTACCAAGGTCAGTTTATTATGATAAGGCCAAAGAGGTGCTGCCAGCTGATAAGCTCACTCTCGATCTTGGCGTAGAGTGTAGTAATAACGAAGAAGTCTTTGCTAAGATCAATGAGATTTTGAACGGGGAAGGTTATCATAACTATTTCTGTCAGGATCTTACAGGCTCTCTTAAGATCATGGACACTATTACCCTTATGCTGAACACTGCTATGTACGGCTTTTCCATACTATTAACTCTCATAGCCGTTGCTAATATTGTTAATACTATCTCTACAGGAGTACTCCTTAGAAGGAAAGAGTTTGCAATGTACAAGTCTGTGGGTCTTGATAACAAAGGTTTTAAGAAGATGATATGGCTTGAAGTATTCCTTTATGGCTTTAAGGCTCTATTATGGGGACTTCCATTATCTCTTTTCATAAGCTATATGATGTACCGTTCATTTGACTCAGCGCTTTATGCCTTTAAGCCCAATCTGGATTTCTATGTCGTAGTTACAGTTGCGGTATTTGGAATACTTGGTATCAGCATGGCCCTTAGCATCCATAAGATCAAGGACGACAATATAATCGAAACGTTAAAAGAAGATGCGGTATAAATACTGACGGGAATAGAAGTACATCCGTGTACTTCTGGACATTCCCCTATTACATCCTGTAACGTCGGGATATGTGGCTTATATCTAGTATAAAAAAGCAATATATGGGAAGAGAATAATTAGCAATAATTGTAAAATGAATAGTGCATAAGGTATTATTTTCTTATCTGCTCACGATCTATTTTGTGGGCAGACCATATTTTTTAGGGGGATACAGCTATGGAGGCACTATTTCATATACCGGGGCTTAGGTATAATTTTCCACTTAATATGTTACTTATAGACATGCTTGAAAGATTTCCAAAGTATTTCAGAGAAGGTGTTAAGATTTCGTCTGTCTTTGGCGATTTTCCAGCATCACTTTGGAGTAGCGGCAGATACAGCGCAGGAGATCAGTGCGCAAGAGAATATGTAACAGGCGTTGTAAGAGCTATTAATGCCAAGAACGTTGCTGTAAGATATACCTATACCAATCCGACTATCACAGAAGCTGATCTTGAGAACGAGTACTGCAATTTCTGCCTTGATCAGATCGATACCAAAAAGAAGATGAACGGAGTTCTTGTAGTATCTCCTATTCTTGAAGAGTATATCAGAAAGACTCATCCAAACCTTAAGCTCAACAGCTCTACCTGCAAGTGCATCAGAACTATTGACGGTGTTAATGAGGAGTTGAAAAAAGACTATAACCTCGTAGTCCTTGATTACAATATGAACAACCATTTTGATGAACTAGACAAGATCATCGACAAGGAAAGATGCGAAGTTTTGATCAACGCCTGCTGCATACCGGACTGCCCCAGAAGAGCAGAGCATTACAGAGTTATAGGCGAAAATAACAGAATCACATTAGAGAACAGAAAGCTTCCAAAGGATAAGCAAAAACCCCTTATTCCATGGGAGTGCTCCTACGGCGATAACTCAATGCCGTCCATTACAAGGAAGTACAAAACTCACATAAGCCCTGATGCAATATGGGAAAAATATATCCCAATGGGCTTTAAGAACTTTAAGATCGAGGGTAGGACAGCTAACATCTTCTCCCTTGTTAAGACATATGCCTACTACTTCGCAAAGCCTGAGTACAGGGATGATGTAGAGCTCCTCCTTCTTACAAACCTTGCAGCGAACAAGATCATAAATCTCGCAAAACCCAAGGCTGTGAGAGAGTAAATAAGCCAGATCGTCCATATATTAAGACAGCGTCCCCTTCGGATTTGCCGGAGCTGACAGTTCCGGCAAATCCGAAGGGAATTTTATTTTTATGTTTTATTTTACTATTGAATAGATTCTGAAGACTCCCGGATCTGTGCCAAGCTTGAATACAGCTTCGTCGCCTTCAAAATAGAGCGGTTCTATACGGCTATTCTCCATAGGGAAGCGCTTGGGAGATGCTTCTAAGGCTTTGGCGCCTGCTACGTGTACGAGTATTTCTTCATGCTGGACGTTGTCCATTACATATGGATATATGATGAAGGAATCGTTGTCGTAGTTAAAGAGGCTGATCTTGGAGGGGCCTTCGAACCATACTCCGTTTACAGGAAGTGCCTGTCTTATGCGGCTAAGGACTTCTGATGGCAGTCTGTAGTAGTCGGGGAATGCGTCAGGTGCTGCAATAGTCCAGATGTGTCCGTCGCAGTAGTCATCTCTAAGGAGGATTCCGTAGCTTTCTTCATCGTGGGATGCCTTAACAACTGCCCAGGTCGAGTTATTCCTGAACTCAGCTACAGGGATAGTTACAGGCTTATCGCTGTAAGGGAATGAATAAGTTGAATGTCCTTTTGTAGCGGCGCTTTCAACTCTATATCTGTTTGCGCTTATCTTCCTTCCACGAAGTCTTATTGATGTAAGGTCATAGCCCTTTTCACCTACTGCTTCCCAGAATCCTGTTGTTACAAGGACGTTGCCTCCCTTTTCTCTAAGGTACTTCTCAAGCTTTTCAATAATATCAGGATCATAAGCTGACGATCTTGTGAGCATGATCTGATCTTCTTTGTCCGGAAAATAAGGACTGCACACTATAGGAAGTCCCACCATTCCAAGGAAGTCCTGAATGTTGTCTTCGCCCTGGCAGTTGTCAGGAAGATAACAGGTGATTCCAACAGGTTTGCCTGCCTTATCCATAACATCATCGAGCTTATCAAGCTGGAATCCAAGGGACGGCGTGAACATATTGTCATATATTGACTGGAAACAGAAGAGCATCAGTTCCTTTGGCTGTGAAAAGGCTGTAAGGTAAGCCTGCTCAAGATAGTGCTCCGTGATATGCATATCAAAAGTATCAAACCAGCCGCCGCCGTTGTGATCTGGCCACATATTCTCAAAATAGGTCATGAGGCTGTAGCTAAGGTATCTTGGCAGGTGTTGATCAGTCGATACAGGATCTCTTGTCTCTGTTCCTGTGTAGATGTTATCAAAAAGCTCGCGCTGTTCTTTAGGGTTATAGCCTGTTTCCTGATAGCTTTCTGCCCAGTTGGGATATTTTATAGTGATTTTGATATTCGGATTTTCTTTTCTTGCAGGAGCTATTATATCTTCTTTGCTGATTCTCTTTAGAAGATCAAGTCTGTATTCCTGCCATCCGCTTTTTATGCCGTGAGATTTATTAAAGTCATTTTTTTCTTTAACACATTCCGGGCACATGCAGTTAGTAAAGAAGAAATCATCTATTATAAATTCGTCAAAATGAGCCCCTAAAAAGCTTGTTACTTCCCTAAGCTTTGCTCTCATCTTGGGATCGTTATAACAGAAAGTGTCAAAAAGCCTGGCCTTTTCTTTGTCTCCTTCGGGAGTTGGGATTACAGTAGTGATTCCGCCTGAAACTATGATTCCGTGTCTTTCAAATACTCTCTTGCACATCTCTACCTGCTCGTGCGAAGCCATAAGACCGCGCCATGGCTCAAGGTATACTTTATCAAGTCTTATGTGCTTAAGTATAAAAGAAAGCTGTTTCTCAAGCTCTTCTTCTGTGATAGTAGCAGTTGCCTGAGCTACGAAGTACGTAGTCAGAGTGAAGTTACGATAGTTCCCCATAAAAAGTATCTCCTTCCTATATATTCAATTCAATTGATATTAATTATCACATGTATACTTTATGTATACAATATGTCAGTTTGAGTTTTGATTTGGACATTTCGTTGCATTTATGGTGCAGTTCGTCGGGTGAAATGTGCATTTCGTCAGAAAATTGAGACAGACATTTTTATTCATTGTATAGTGAACATGTAGCCGGCGCTTAGAAGGACCGAAAAGCAATGACATTATAGCTTTGTGCCTGTTGCAAATAAGTGAAACGTAATAGTAAATCACCCAAGAAATTTATTATTAACGGTTCATTGGAGTAGCCTTCATAAGAGGCTACTCCGAAAACTGAAAGACTTACTATCTTAAGTAAAGTCAGATGAATTAGTTAACATCCGTAAGCGTGGAAAAAGTGGGGATGAGCATTTGGGGAAATGCTCGAGTCAGAAGTTTTGCTATAAAGATAGCAGCAGGGTCCCGGGTAGAAATACCTGGGACCCTGTTCGTTTTTCAGATGGTTATCTGATGCTGAATAAAATAGTTGACATATATAGGCTGTCGATATAGTATATAGATAATCTACATACTATATCGGCGGCCTATATATTTTATAAAAGCTAAACATTTCAGATAACTACAACAAGGAGGACACTATGGCTATTGATAAATCTTTAATTTCCGGAAGCATGACTATGCTGATCTTAAAGCTCTTGTCTGAGAAAGACATGTACGGCTACGAGATGATCGACACTCTTCGCAAGAAATCTCAGAATATATTTGAACTTAAGGCAGGCACTCTTTACCCTCTTCTTCATAACCTTGAAGAGAATAATTTCGTAACGGTATATGAGCAGGAAGCTCTTGGCAAAGTCAGGAAGTATTACAGCCTTACCAAACAAGGTAAAAAAAAGCTTGAAGAAAAGACTCAGGAATGGAACACCTATCAGAAAGCGGTTTGTAACGTACTTGTAATGGAGGCTTGAAATGGAAGAATATTTAAAGGCAGTAATAGAACAGATCCGGTGTAAGAACGTAAGACCATATGTTGAGAGAGAACTGCGTGACCACCTGGAAGACCAGATTAATGACAATATCGCAAGCGGAATGGATAAGGATGAAGCTGTAAGGGCAGCAGTAAAGGATATGGGAGATCCCATAGAAACTGGAATCGCGCTTGATAGAGTTCACAGACCTAGTATTGCGTGGGGGATGATAGCTCTTGTGTTTGTTATAAGTATTGCTGCAGCGCTTATACACTTTGCAATTGCAAGTGGTGCTGAGGGTAGTGTTTATAACCAGTCCAGTAAAACGATGATCATGTTTGGAGCAGGTTTTCTTGTAATGCTTGCTATATATTTTGTTGATTATACGCATGTTGCAAGATTTTCAAAATTGATTGCTCTTTGTCTGATCGGTCTTTGTATCTATGCAAGAATGTTTGGAACATACATTAACGGAGCACAGTTATGGGTCAGAGCTTTCTTTATAGATATTAATGTTGAAGCTGTGATGATGCTGTATGTGCCTGTATTTGCAGGTATACTTTATAAATACAGGAATGGTAGTGCGACTTCAAGCAAAAGACATAGCGCAGTCTTTGATTTTATTAAGATACTTTTCTGGATGATCGTCCCTGTTTTTCTTGTAATGCAGATGCCTGCACTTGTAACAGCTCTTATGATGCTGATATCAATGCTTACACTACTTACCATCGCAACCTCTAAAGGCTGGTTCAAGGTTTCAAAGCCTACAGCAATAGCATCAATATGGGGCGTATTTGTAGGACTTCCGGTGATCGCATCTGTAGTCATGTTCTTTGGAAATGGATTAGCAGATTATCAGAAGGCAAGACTCGTAGCCTTTTTTACAGGCAGCGGCGAGGCAAGTTATCTTCCCAATATTCTTAGAAATGTAGTAGCATCCTGCAGATTCTATGGAAGTAACGGAGTAGATGCAAGTATTACAATACCTGAATATAACTCAGCATACGTTCTTTCATATATATCAATTACATACGGGCTGATCGCAGGAATACTTATTGCATGCGCACTTGCAGCTCTTATAGCAATTGTCTTTGGAATATCACTTAAGCAGAAGAATCAGCTTGGAATGCTCATGGGATGCGGCTGCGGAATGGTGCTTCTTGTAACTACTTTTATCAACATCTTTCAAAATCTTGGATGGTTCCCGCCTTCAAGAACATTCCTGCCACTTATGTCTTCCGGCGGAAGTTATATCATAGTTACGTATATACTAATAGGAATAGTTCTTAGTATATACAAATACAAGAGTATCTATCCAAAACATGTATCAGTAGACTATAGATTATTATAAAACTCAAACTTCACCCAAAATGATAAAAAACCGGCAACATGTGATAAAAAGTTGCTGGTTTTTCTTTGCCCACTAGTATAAACTTTAGATTGAAAGAGAAGAGGTCTAAAGTGAAAAATCAAAAAACATCAATCTTAAACATGACCGAGGGTAATCCGGTCGCACTTATAATACAATTTTCGATACCCATGCTTATCGGTAATCTGTTCCAGCAGCTTTACAACCTGGTGGATTCTATTATCGTAGGCCAATTCGTAGGTGCAGATGCCCTTGCAGCGATAGGAGCCACAGGATCTGTAACGTTTCTGTTTTTCGCGCTCTGCAATGGTATTGGCAGCAGCGGAATCACAGCCTGGATGAGGTATAGGTACTTCAAAAAGAGGATGGCAATCGATCAGTCGCTATAACATGCCATCATAATCTATAAACGGGAGGCTTAATATGGGTAAAAATAATGCAAAAAGCGGTATTGTTTTTTGGCTACTTATCTGGCTTCTTGGACTTGCGGGGCAGTTATGCTGGAATATGGAGAATCAGTGGTTTAACACCTTTGTATATGCCAAGATAGCCAAGGACCCGACTATCATTTCATGGATGCTTGCAATATCTGCAGCAGCAACCACAGTTTCTACATTTCTTTTTGGATGTGTCTCCGACAGAAAGGGTAATAGAAAGACTCTTGTGTCTGTGGGATATATCCTCTGGGGAATTTTCACCATTATCTTTGGAACAACAGAATTTATGAATAAAGGCAGTGATTCTGCACTTATTGGAATTGCATTTGCAGTAGTAGCAGCTGATGCAATCATGAGCTTTTTTGGCTCCATGGGAAATGATATAGGTTTTAATGCCTGGATCAATGACCATATGACACCTGATAACTCTGGTGCTTTGGGAGCAGCTCTTGCTGTACAGCCAGTAATAGGAACCATTGTGGGAACTATTGCGGGAGGATTACTTGTTGGTGCAGATGACAACTATATGAGATTATTTACAGTTATTGGAGGAAGTGTGATCCTTCTGGGAATAGTATCACTGTTTGGAATGAAGGATGTTGATAGCTTAAAGCCATCAATAAAGGGCTCATTTTCAGAGCAGTTCTTTTCAATATTTAACATAAAAACATATCTCCAGCACAGAGAACTTGTATTTGTAAATCTGATGCTTGCGGTATACTTTATATCTTTTAACGTGTACTTTTCACATCTTGGGAACTTCATGATCTATTATCTTGGATTTACAGCAGACACTATGGGACTTATAGAAGGCGTGGGTCTTATTGTTGCTATGTTTGTGACTATTCCTGCTATTAAGCTTATAAAGGCTGACAGATCGTCGCTTCTGATATTTGCAGCGATAATTTTGAATTCTATTGGGCTTCTTGCTATTGGGCTTTTCGTATCACCTACAAACGTTGACCCGAGTACCATATGGAATCCAAATCTTATGGCAGGAATGCTGTTTGTTGGCGTTGGATATATTCTCTTTTTACAGACTATCACAGTATGGTCAAAGCGTCTTTACCCTGAGGATTCAAGAGGACAGTTTGAGGGGATCAGGATTGTCTTTTACGTGCTGATACCTATGGTGATCGCGCCGCTTATATCCAATCCTGTTATCAAAAATAGCGGCGAATTTGTTGATGAGTACGGATTTACTGAATATCTGCCTACAAATGCTGTTTTTATCGCAGGGCTCATAGTGCTACTTGTAACGCTGATTCCACTGTATTTTGCTGATAGAGAGCATAAAAAGTAATTGATGAATAAATATAAGGCATATAGTGGCAATTGGTTGCTATATGTCTTTATTTTTGTATGCCAGAGGAAAACGGCTATAAGTTATGTGATGGTGTAACACTTACGGGAACAGGAATGGTTAATGGTAAACTTCACATTCAGTGTAAGTATGATGATATCCTTAATACAGACAATCATGGATATATTTATCTGAAAAACTCTTCTGGAGAAGTTGACGAGTATTATAGCAGCATATCTTTCTGGGCAGACAATAAAACTGATAGTTACGAAGAGTATATTTTTGATATTCCATATGATGAGTTAGTTGAATTCGAAATATGGGGTGAATTCTGGACTTGTAACAATGCTCCCATACAAGGGGAGTGGCAAGTTACATTCGCAATTTCAGAATGATAATAAATATTAAAGACCAAAATGAGAATTAGTTATTGACATAAAATTATCTGACAGTTATACTTACAACTAATATTTTTCTGAAATTCAATTAACCGATTACCAAACATACAAACAATATAAGGACGTACATATGATTTTATCCAGACTCGTCAATTCAATGCTCACTACCAAATCCGTGAATAATAATCAGGGGTTTAAAAGTGTTGAACTGATGAGGATAAGAGAATTGCAGTATATTATATAAAAACAAGCAATTCAAAAGATATACCTATGAATTCATTCCTCATCATACTAATTCAGTTTGATGAGGATTTTTTTTACCAAAAGAAATACGAATACAGAATAGGAGAAAAGAAAAAATGAGTCTTAAGCTGATCAAACTAACAAAAGAATACGAACACCAGCTTGGTGAGATGATCGATGAGTGGAAAGAAGATCAGGTCAAAAATAATACTGATCGTTCACCTTATGCAATCTTTAAAAATGATTATCACGATTTTGATTACTATCTTGAGAATCTGGAACTTAAGGAAGCAAGAGACGGCCTTGTGCCAGACTCAACTTTTTTCCTTCTTGATGAAGACAGGAACAGACTTCTTGGGGCTGTCAACATCCGCCATTATCTGAACGATCACCTTCTTAGAGAAGGCGGACATATAGGCGATGGCATAAGACCTTCAGAAAGACGTAAAGGCTATGCTAGTAAGATGATAGGCATGGCACTTGAAGAATGCAGGAAGCTTGGAATAGAAAATGTCCTTATAAGTTGCCATAAGACCAATATAGGCTCTGCCAAGTCCATAATGAATAACGGCGGAGTCCTTGAAAATGAGGTCACAGATGAAGACGGCGAAATCCTGCAGAGATACTGGATCACTTTATAAGCGTCTAACCTGAAATATATAGGGATTACAGAAATAGTTATTACGAGGAGACAAACTCATGAGAATCAAAGAACAGCAATACCAGCTCCCCAATGGTGAAATTGCCATTATAAAAAGTGCAGGCCCTGAAGATGCCATGCAGATCAAAACTCACAGAGAGCTGACTTCTTCCGAGACCCATTTCATGGCAAGAGAGCCTGAAGATGGTCAGATGAATTTGGAAAGGATTACCGAAATCCTGAAAGGTGTTTCGGAAAGTGACAGAGACTTCATGGTAACAGCCTATGTTGACGGCAAGGTAGTAGGCGATCTTGGAGTTACCCTTGTAAGACCACATGTAAAATATCTCCATCGCGGATACCTTGGAATGTCCATCCGCCAGACTTATACAGGCATGGGTCTTGGAAGCTTCATGATGAAGACAGCTCTTGAACAGGCCAGAGAGAACGGCTTTGAGCAGGTAGAACTTGGTGTATTTGCAGACAACGACAGAGCAAGACATCTCTACAAGAAATTCGGCTTTAAAGAATATGGCGTAAACCCAAGAGCTTTCAAACTTAAAGACGGCACTTACATTGATGAGATAATCATGGCGAATATTTTTGATGAGGAATAATATATGATAACCAAAAACGAAATTCCGGTTTTAGAATACGAGGATTTTGTACTTTTAGCTTGCCAAGCCTCTATTATCGTGATAATATGTGAATCTGTACGCAAAAATGAAAACCGTTTTTGCAAATTGGTTAAGAAATAGGAGATATATTAAATGTTAGTTAGAATTCAGTACAAATCATTAGATGACAATACTAAACGTGCCATAGAGGCCGGACAGCTAAACAAGAACCAGCTTACACAGATAAATGCAAGCATAACAGAACATGTTAATTCTAAAAAGAAAAATGTGATCGTTTCTTTTGCTATTATGCTTATACTGTTTGTATTCATGACAGTTTCGATGTTAAGTAATACAGCATTGGAAGACAAAACACATCTGTTCATATTCATAATCCCTGTTTTTGCTATGATCCTTATCATGGAATATGTTTCTGCATGGCTTGCATATGGACGCCTTCGCAGTCAGTTCAACAAAGCTCTTAAAAAGGGCTATCCGGGATCTTACGGTGAGTTTCTGGTATGATAGGATAGCTCACACAGTAGGTAGATACAGGATGTATTTCTATGTACGGAGATACAGGATGTATCTAGTACATGTCCAGAAATACAGGGATATATTTCTATGTACGGGGATACAGGATGTATATAGTACATGCCCAGAAATACAGGGATGTATTTCTATGTACGGCATATTTGCTAGTATTTCATGTATGGGTGAAGAGTCTATTCTCTTTACCCATATTTTTTCATCTCTTTGATGAACTGCTTGGCGATTGGAGATAGCTTGGTGTCAGATCGCTTGATATAGCCTATGCGCATTACCTCATCACTTTGAAGAGGGATGGATGTGTATCCATCTCCGTTGAGCTCTTTGCAGATGACACCGCTGCACAGAGTGAAGCCGTCTAAGAGAGTCATCATATTAAGGGCAGTCGCTCTGTCATTTACATGGATTATTTTTTTATAAGGATATGTGCTCAGAACTTCCTCTGCATAATAGAAGGAATTTTTCTCTCCCTGATGGAAAGATAGGCAAGGGTATTCTTCCAAGTCGCTTATGGATACACTCTTTTCACCGGCAAGAGGATGATCTGAACTTAGATATGCGTAGGTATTGCAGGTAAAAAGTTCTGTGAACACCAGATTGTTCTCCTTAAAATCATCATTTAGTACTTTTTCATTGAAGTTGTTAAGATACAGGATTCCAAGTTCACTTCGCATATTCTTGACATCCTGGATTATCTCGCTTGTTCTTGTCTCGTATATGGCGAAGTCATATTCATCCATTCCTGCTTTTAATATAGTCTTGGAGAAAGCTTCTACAGCGAATGTATAGTGCTGTGCGGATACGTAGAATTTCTTCTCGTTTTCAGGCTTGCCCTGATAGTGGTCTTCCATGAGTTTGTACTGCTCTAAGATCTGGCGGGCATAGCCTACGAATTCACTGCCTTCTGTAGTAAGTGTTATGCCTCTGTTACTTCTTGAAAAGATGCTGATCCCAAGCTCCTTCTCAATCTCTCGCACAGCTCCTGACAGGCTTGGCTGTGATATATAGAGTGCCTTGGAAGCTTCATTGATGGAACCGCGTTCTGCAATTTCTATTACATATTTCATCTGCTGTAGTGTCATGGTCAACCTCGTGATGTGGTGAATCTGTGGGTAATAGAGCCTTCGATTAAGGTGAATTTGATTGGCTTTATTACTATATTTATTGAATACTATGATGCCATCTGATATCAGCTTTTATTAGGGTGATACGAATCATACATAAATATACCATTGTTTTGCTATATATAGAATAACAATATACATATAGCAGCGGCTATTGGAAAATAATATGTGCTTTGCGGATTGCTTATAAAAACTAGTAATTAAAACAATATGGAATTGATCAGTTGTTAATAATAGCTTCCCTGTTATAGTTTTAGGCTATAACAAGTTCTTGGATTTAGGAATTATACAAGCTCATCTCTATAGTGTATTGTTATTTCAACAGCAAGAAACCTAATTCGAATAGGACAACACAAAAGATAACAATAACGAAATGATCAATATAAAGGTCATTGCAAACAACTAAAAAGATCATCAATTATAAATTGATAAGGTAAATGGAGGATGAGAGTATGAGCGAACATAATTACAAATTTGAAACATTACAGTTACATGTAGGTCAGGAACAGGCGGATCCTACTACAGATTCAAGAGCAGTACCGATCTATCAGACAACATCATATGTATTCCATAGTGCACAACATGCTGCAGACAGATTTAACTTAAGAGATGCAGGTAACATATACGGAAGACTTACAAACTCAACACAGGGCGTACTTGAAGAGAGAATAGCAGCTCTTGAAGGCGGTGTAGCAGCACTTGGAGTTGCAGCAGGAGCAGCAGCTGTAACATATGCAATACTTGCACTTGCTAAGGCAGGCGACAACGTAGTAGCACAGAAGACAATCTACGGAGGAAGTTATAACCTCCTTGATCAGACACTTCCCGGATATGGCATCAGCACAACTTTTGTAGATGTACATAACCTTGACGAAGTTGAAAAAGCTATTAACGATAAGACTAAAGCAGTCTTCATTGAAACTCTTGGAAATCCTCATTCGGATATTCCGGACATCGATGCACTTGCAGAGCTTGCTCATAAGCACGGCATACCGCTTGTGATCGATAATACATTTGGAACACCTTACCTTATCAGACCTATCGAACATGGCGCAGATGTCGTAGTACACTCTGCGACCAAGTTCATAGGCGGACATGGAACAACCTTGGGCGGAATCATTGTAGACAGCGGTAAGTTTGACTGGAAGGCTTCAGGTAAGTTCCCTCAGTTCACAGAGCCCAATGCAAGCTATCATGGCGTATCCTTTGTAGACGCAGCAGGCCCTGCAGCATTCGTAACTTACATAAGAGCTATCCTTTTAAGAGATACAGGAGCAACACTTGCACCTATCAGCGCATGGATCCTCCTTCAGGGACTTGAGACACTTTCACTTCGTCTTGAAAGACACGCTGAGAATACCAAGAAGGTTGTAGAGTTCCTTGCTAATCACCCTCTTGTAGAGAAGGTTAACCATCCATCTCTTCCTGATCATCCTGATCATGAGCTTTATAACAAGTACTTCCCGAATGGAGGCGCTTCAATCTTCACATTCAACATTAAGGGCGGCCAGAAGGAAGCATATGCATTCATCGATGGACTTAAGATTTTCTCACTTCTTGCTAACGTAGCAGATGTAAAGAGCCTTGTAATCCATCCTTATGACACAACACATGCAGAGATGACACCTGAGCAGCTTGAGGCGGCTGGTATCTACCAGAACACAATCCGTCTCTCAATCGGAACAGAGCACATCGACGACATTCTCTGGGATCTCGAGCAGGGCTTCAAGGCAGTAGCAGAGGTTAGCCCTGAGCTCGTAGAAAAAGCAGTATAAGTTTTGTAAACTATATAAGTGTGGATTTATAAAGATATAGTATCAAAACCTTATATAAAATCTGACTTGTAAGTCAGAAACAAAGTACAGTGTAACAACAAAATTTGCCATTTTTAGCATTGATAAATTGCCAACTACATACCAAAAAGTATAATTGCCGATACTTGTTTGAAATAGTTTTCAAACTCTGGTCTGTAAATCTCCTATACCTTATTACCTGAGGGCCGCTTGTCCGGTGACGAATGTCATTCGGAGGGCGGCTTTCTTGATGCTTTATTAAGGGCATGTTGACAGTAGTATATGTTTGTTTTTAAAATACCTAGTGAAGTAGTAGGAAAATAACCAAATAGAGGATTATGATGATATATCTTGATCACGCGGCTACGACCCGCCCGGAATCAGCTGTAGTAGAAGCTATGATTCCTTTTTTGACTGATAATTATATGAACCCTTCATCGTTCTACCAGCCTGCAGTCAGGACCAGAATGCAGGTAGAGAGAGCCAGAAGGAATATCGCACAGTTTATAAATGCTCCATATGACAGCATCATATTCACAAGCGGCGGTACTGAGTCTGATAACTGGGCTATCCGCATGGGAGCAAAGATAAGTGAAGATAAGGGAAAGCATATCATAACAACCAGGATAGAGCACCCGGCTGTCCTTAATACAGCCCGCTTCATGCAGGAACAGGGATATGAAGTTACATATCTTGATGTGGACAGCACTGGACGTATAGATCTTGAAAGCCTTGAAAACGCTATACGTAAGGACACAGTTCTTATATCTATAATGCATGCCAACAATGAGCTTGGAACTATCCAGCCTATCAGGGAGATAGGAAGAATAGCCCATGATCATGGTATATTGTTTCATACAGATGCAGTTCAGACCTTCGGACATTTGAAAATAGATGTAAATGAGTGTAATATTGATCTTCTGAGCGCCAGTGCACATAAGCTGTATGGCCCTAAAGGAATCGGCCTTTTATATATTAAAGACAGGAAGAAGTTTGCAAAACTCTTATTTGGAGGAAGCCAGGAGCTTGGACTTCGCCCCGGAACTGAGAATGTAGCTGATATCATAGGTTTTGACAAGGCTGTAGAGATAGCTGCTTGCAAGATGGATGCAGATACAGCTGTTATAAGTGCTTTAAGAGATAGTCTTAAAAGTGGGATTCTTAATAATATAAGAGGCGCCATTATCAATGAAAATGAAAATGAGCATCTTCCGGGAACTTTAAATGTAACATTTCCTTCAGTAAGCGCCGAAACAATCCTTATAAGGCTTGATCTAAACGGTATATGTGCATCAGCCGGAAGTGCCTGCAGCGCAGGAGCCTTAGAGCCTTCGCATGTATTAATTGCGATAGGTAAAAGCGAGGATGAAGCCGGAAGGACTATCCGCTTTAGTATAGGAAGAGAGAATACGCAGGATGATATAGATAAGACTGTGAAGGTGTTATCAGAGCTTTTTTCCTGATGGAGGGATATATTAAATAACCTTGTGATATTTTTTTGTACTTGGATTTGTTTTGTATAGGTTTTGTATTTTGATCATTTTTGTATTCAGATTAGGTAAGGTAATATATGAGTAAAAAAGTTGTAGTAGGTATGTCAGGCGGTGTTGATTCATCAGTTTGTGCCTATCTGTTAAAAGAACAGGGATATGAAGTCATCGGAGCTACCATGCAGATATGGCAGTCTGATGAATGCAAGATAGAAAAAGAAGGAAGCTGCTGCGGAATCTCTGCTGTAGAGGATGCAAGGAGAGTAGCAGAGTGTCTGGATATCCCCTATTATGTCATGAACTTCAGGCAGGAGTTCAGGAAGGATGTTATCGACCGCTTCACAAGCTCATATCTTATGGGTCTTACACCTAACCCGTGTATTGCCTGCAACAGATATGTGAAGTGGGGAGCTTTTTTAAAACGCGCCAGCGAGATAGGTGCAGACTTCCTTGCGACAGGACACTATGCAAGAGTAGAACAGCTACCAAATGGAAGATTCTCTGTAAAGAAGTCTGTAACTGCTGAGAAGGATCAGACCTATGTCCTTTACAACCTGACTCAGGAAGAGCTCGCCCATACCCTTATGCCTGTAGGCGAATATACCAAGCCTCAGATAAGAGAGATAGCAGAGAAGTTAAACCTTCCGGTTGCACACAAGAAGGACAGTCAGGATATATGCTTTGTAGAAGACGGCGATTATGCCCGCTTTATCAAGGAAGAGACAGGTACTCTTGGCCAAAAAGGTGTGTTTAAACTGGTAGACGGAGAGGTTGTCGGCAAGCATACAGGAACAGTCCAGTACACAATAGGCCAGCGCAAAGGCCTTGGAATAGCTCTCGGTCACCCTGTATATGTAACCGGTATAGATGCAGAGACAGGTGATGTTATCCTTGGCTCTAATGATGACCTTTTTAGCGATGTTGTATATGCAACAGACATCAATCACATGGGTGAGGAGCGCTTCGATGAGAATAAGACTTATACAGCGAAGGTAAGATATTCTCAGACCAGCGTACCTTGCCACGTAAAATATGTTGATGACAACACTATTAAAATTGAATTTGAAAGCAAAGTCCGCGCCGCAACACCAGGCCAGGCAGCAGTAATCTACGATGGTGAATTCATCGCAGGTGGCGGAATGATAATTAGGAAATAATATATGCCTACAGCTTACAAGTGATCATAACTTTAGCTGTAGGCATTTGTTTTTCTATGATCTGTATAATAGTGTTCTCCTGCTGATTTGATAAAAATTAATATAAAATGCATATTTATACTTTTCATAATGTTAAAATTGTGATATAGTTTGTTTTGCATAAAAATAAATTATATAGGAATAAATATACATGAAGAAGAAATTATTAATTTTACAAGCTATTATTATGATGCTGGCAGCAACAGGCTGCAGTGCAGAAGATAAGGGTAAGAGCGTCGAGTCTGTTGATGATCTTCCGGGTGCTACTATAGGTGTTCAGCTTGGTACAACTGGCGATATCTATGCAAGTGATTATGAAGCTCCGGAGTATGGATCTACTGTAGAGAGATTTAATAAAATTACAGACGCTGTTCAGGCTCTGAAGCAGAGCAAGATCGACTGCGTTATAGCAGATGAGCAGCCTGCTATTGCTTCTATAGAGACAGAGCCCGGTCTTGTGATCTTAGATGAGCCTTTTGCCCTTGAAGAGTATGCAATGGTTGTTGCCAAAGACAATGATGAGCTTCTTGCTGATATCAATGATGCTCTGGTTCAGCTCAAGGATGATGGTACACTTGACAGCATCATAGCCAATTATATAGGCGATGATACTAAAGGTAAGACTCCATACGTAAGTCCCGAAGGAACTACTTATGAGAACGGAACTTTGGTAGTAGCTACCAATGCTGCATTTAAGCCTTATGAATACTATGATGGCAATGAGGTCGTTGGTATTGATATAGATATCATCCGTGCCATAGGTGACATCCTTCATATGGATATCGAGATTGAGGATATTGAGTTTGATGCTATCATAAGTGCAGTCAGCTCACACAAGGCTGATGTTGGTATCGCTGGTATGACTATGACCCAGGAGAGAGCCAAGTCTATCAACTTCTCCGATTCATATGTTACAAGTAAACAGGTTATGATAGTTCGCGGTGACAATGCATCTTTTTCCAACATAGGTTTTGTAGACAAAATCTATCAGAACTTCGTACAAAATGACAGATGGGCATATGTACTCTCTGGACTTAAGAACACTCTTATCATAGCGCTGTGTGCTGTAATCCTTGGTGTGTTCATAGGTTTCCTTGTAGGTATCGTAAGAGTTGCTCATGATAAGACCGGTGTACTTCCTATACTTAATGCTATCTGCAAGCTGTATCTTACGATCATCCGCGGAACACCTGCTATGATCCAGCTCCTTATCATCTACTATGTAGTATTCCAGTCAGTTAATATATCCAAGATCCTGGTTGCAGTTATAGCTTTTGCCATTAACTCTGGTGCATACGTAGCTGAGATCATAAGAGGCGGTATCATGTCTATTGATGAAGGTCAGACAGAAGCAGGACGCAGCCTTGGCCTTAATTACAGGCAGACTATGATCTACATAATCCTTCCGCAGGCAGTCAAGAACGTACTTCCTTCACTTGCCAACGAGTTCATCACTCTTATTAAGGAGACTTCTATCTGCGGTTATATCGGCCTTATGGATCTTACAAGAGGCGGAGATATTATCAGAAGCCAGACTTATGAACCGTTCCTTCCTCTTATAGCTGTAGCTCTTATCTATCTTGTGATCGTAGAGATCCTTACAGTGCTTGTAGGCAGATGGGAGAAGAGTCTTCGCAAATCCGACAGATAATTGGAAAATGGAATATTTTCATGATTTAGATTAAGAAAAAGACACATAGTCTCTAAGGCTGCTTTGAGACTTATAGCATAAGATATAGAGGTAATTATTTTGAGCGGAAATATAAATGATCAGATTTTAATAGATGTAAAGAATCTTTCTAAAGCTTTTGATGATGTAAGTGTTCTTGAAAATGTAGACCTGCAGATCAGGAAGGGCGAAGTTGTAGCTATCATCGGACCTTCCGGATGCGGCAAGTCAACTTTTATCAGAACTCTTAATCAGCTTGAAAAGGTCACAGGCGGCAATATACTTCTTGACGGCGAGGATATCACTTCAAAGTCAGCTGATATCAACCAGATCAGAAGGAGAGTGGGAATGGTATTCCAGCATTTTAACCTTTTCCCTCACCTTACGATCCTTCAGAATCTCACACTTGCTCCTGTGAAGCTTAAGATCATGTCCCAAAAAGAGGCGCAGGACAAGGCTTCCCAGCTCTTAAAAAGAGTAGGACTTTATGACAAAAAAGATTCATATCCTGATAGCCTTTCAGGCGGACAGAAGCAGAGAATCGCGATCGCAAGGGCGCTTGTCATGAACCCTGAAGTGATGCTCTTCGATGAGCCTACATCAGCTCTTGATCCTGAGATGGTTGGAGAGGTTCTGTCTCTTATGAAGGAACTTGCAGATGAAGGCATGACAATGGTTGTCGTAACTCACGAGATGAGATTTGCAAGAGAAGTTGCAGACAGAGTCCTGTTCTTCGATGAAAAAGGTATCAAAGAACAGGGAACTCCCGAAGAGATCTTCGAAACTCCTAAGAGCGACAGACTTAAGGAATTTCTGTCCAGGGTATTATAAATGAAGGATTGGATTTGGGTTTAGTTATCGAATCTAGCGGTATCTGTTCTGAATCCCATGAGCCGTCAGCGTGTATGGTAATAAGCTCTGCACCACGCTGTTTTGTTTCCTTTTCAATACCGGGCATAGCGAGATAGTCAATGCTCATACCGTAGGTTAGGCGGATGCCTTTATATTCAAGGGATGCATTGTTGTAGTGGTCGTGGCCACAGAAAAAACCTGTTGTGCTTCCAAGTTCAAGGGCTGTGTCGAACATCTTGCTGGGATAGTCGGAACAGCATACGAGGTCGTTGGTGATGCCGCCGTGGTCGCCGGGGTTCTCACCATAGAAATATTTTACTTCATCACTTCCTTCAAGATAAAGTTCAGTGGCAGTCTTGTATTCCTGCAAGGGGATATGGAAGAACACCAATGAGTTTACCGTGTGACCTGCCTCAGAGTTCATGCGCATTATTTCATCAGTGTACCACTCTACTTGGTCGTCGTGGATATAGTCATAGACGTTGATGCCCTCGCCTGTGTAGGCGTTGGAGTCTATCATAAATAGCCCCGTGTTCAGTGAACCGTCGGAGTTTCTGATTTCTATAAGTTGATTATTTCTGCCCATAACATCGGGTTGAATGTAGGGGTAAAGTAAAGTCCCAGACGTCTTAAATGACAGTGATTTGTACACTTCGTTTAGTTCCCGTTTATTGGCTGATGCAAGTGACTCTGTGTCGTGGTTGCCATAGGTGAATGCCCACGGGATTCCAGTGTTTCGCATAAATGCCGCAAACTGTCCAACAGGTGCCGTGTTATTCAGAGACATTGACATGATGCCTAGAGGAAAACTAAGATCACCTGTTACTATAACAAGGTCAGGGTGTGTATGCTCTATCTCTGCATAGCAAGCCTTTAGAGCTTTCATATCTTTGCGGTAAGAATACAGACTCCCTCCAATGTGAATATCGGTAAGG
This sequence comes from Butyrivibrio sp. TB, assembly GCF_900110805.1. NCBI lineage: Bacteria > Bacillati > Bacillota > Clostridia > Lachnospirales > Lachnospiraceae > Butyrivibrio > Butyrivibrio sp. TB. Next base: position 172,593 of record NZ_FOER01000004.1, read on the forward strand.
TGCAGTATCTTAAAATCGTCGGTTGACTTTGTAATAGTATAAATGCCAGTGGAGTCATTGTATTCTATATTATGAATGTTATGTTCCACAATGGGAACAGAGTTGATGTAGCTTTGCGTATACCATGTGTCCTGCCTCAAGAACATAATTCCTGATGTCGTAACAACGAAAGCCGTGTAAAGAGCTATTCTTGGCTTGTTAATAACTATATTTTGAAATGTGATTTTTCGTCTGAGAGTAAAGTTATAAGTTGTTATGAGTAGCCCGAAGATAATTCCAGCTGTCAAGAAGACATTTACTGGGAATGGTATATTCTTGCTCTTGATGATAGTAAATGCAAACACTATAAGCCAGTAAACGGCTGAAAATGTAGTAATGCCGATGATGTGCTTTTTATACTTTTTTATGTCGGGATTGTTTATTCGTTGCCTTATCATTTTTAGGCTTAGAATATTTTTTATTAGCAGAAAAACTGGTATCTCGATAACTATGCTGTTATTGAAGAAATTTTCAGAAAATTCAGCTGATTTTGAATGTCCGAAAAAGATAAAACTAAGTTCCGATGCCACAAATGCGAATAACACAGCAAAAAGCAGAGCGATTCCGTTTAACAGACGCTTTGAGTATTTGTCGCTACGTGCGCGGAGGTATTTGTAGGCATCAGTGTCGTATTTATTTCCTACAGCGGACTTCTCTGTTTTCAGATATTTACAGAATGGAATTGATGCAATAAAAAGATCGACTGTTATTAAAATAATATTCCCCAATATTGCAGAAGGTGCAGACACGATATTATATATCAGCCAAAAGACTTGCAACATAGCAAACACAGAAAATGCCGATGTAAGATATATTCTTAATCGTTGTTTCCATATTTCTTTTTTTAGTATGCGATAGTCTACTGCTTGTGTTTCGCCACGCCATTTTTTCGCATCATCAGCAGAAAAACCAGCAAGTTCTGCCATTTGCGACAGCTTCCCATATTTGCCGAGAAGCTCTTCCAACGCCTCGTCTTCGTGGCGGTTAGCTTTTATTATATCAAACTCTGTGTTGAGAGCGTCCTCTATCTTTTCTTGCGCCTGTACAACTTCTTCAGAATAGGGGATGTCATCAAACATCATATCAATGATAGCTTTTATCTTACGATTGGGAATGTTCTGATCAGTTTTCTTTCTTATGATTTTCATTTGTTATTCCCTTTCTTATAATAATTACAAACAGCTTTAAATCCTTTGTTCTAACATTATATCATTTAATTATCGACGAATTTAAGTATGAATGCTTTTGTGTATTCTCCGTAGGGTTGTATTAGATGTATTTCATAACCATGCATATCCATGACCTGCTTGGCGACGGACAGACCCAGGCCACTTCCTTTAGTTTGGGAGCGGGAGTCTTCGCCTTTGACGAAGGGTTCAAAAAGTTCTTCTTCGGATTTTGTTATTGCATCGCCGCTGTCAGCTACGGCGAGGAATTCGACGCCGGCAAGTTTTGTGATTTCAAATCCGACTTTAATTCCGGAAGGGTTATGACGGATGATGTTGATTATCAGGTTTTCTATAACTCTTTTTAGGTGGAGTTCGTCGGCACTTATATAGAAGGTATCTTCAGGGATATTTATATCTACTTCCATTCCGGCGTCTTCTAGGTCTGTATAGCTGTTTGCAATAATATCAGTTAGGAAGGCGTGGAGGTCTATTTTTTTTCTATCCAGAGTAAATCCGGCACTTCCGACTCTGACGTATTCAAATAGTAAAGTTATGAGTTCGGTCATTCTCTTTGACTTTGAAGCTATTGCGGTAAGATACTCTTTTTTCTGAGCATCATCTTTGACCATGCCATCATTTATGGCTGTAGCATAGCCGCCTATTGTCATTATTGGAGTACGCAGGTCATGGGCGAAATCTGAGAGCATAAGGTTACGTTGGGCTTCAAAATCTTTTCGTTCCTGATCACGTTCTTTTTCCAAGATTTCTACCTGTTTGGTGACTATTGTTGCATATGTAAGTATGCCTATTATGACAGGCAGAGCCAGAAGGAAAATTGATAAAAGAATGAGGAATACGGCTGCGGATGTTCTAAATGAACCGAATATAAATGCGTTGTTGCCGGTAAGGATTCCCAGTATTAAAAATGGGATGTTAGTAACTGATAAAGCAGATGATCCCGGAATTCCCATGAGTATACCTATTAAAGGGAAAAATGCATAGTTAATAACAGCATTTATCGCAAGTTCTATGATAACGACAATTATTAGGACAAGAATGAGTCGTTTTATTAAAAAGCTTTTGAGTTTATGCATACCAGCCTCACTTTATTCTTTCTCAATACGATAACCAAGGCCTCTTACTGTCTTGATGTAGGCTGATGGGTCATCGTCAAGCTTGGACCTTAGCTTGCTTATAGCTACCATGATATTGTTATCAGCGACTACGTAATTATCTCCCCAGGCATATTCATAGATCTTTTCTTTAGTAAAAACTTTACCTGGATTTTCCATGAAGAGTTCCATCATCTTAAGTTCTGTTGAGGTGAGCTCTATCTTATTATCGCCGCGGTAGAGAATGCAGGCATCTCTGTCGAGTTTAAGATCTCTGAGAGAAAGAAGTCCTTCTTTCTTTACTTCCATATCTCCTTTTAAAGAGTGGTAACGGCGGAGGTTGGAACGGACTCTTGCAACAGCTTCAAGAGGGTTGAAGGGCTTTACCATATAGTCATCTGCTCCAAGGTCGAGACCTATGATCTTGTCAGGATCGGTATCCTTGGCGGATATGATGATAACAGGAATGTTATTGCTTTTCCTAAGCTCTTTTAGCACATTAAAACCGTCCATTTCCGGCATCATGACATCAAGCAGGCAGAGACTTACGTCTCCGCCTGCAAGAACTTTAAGAGCTTCTTTGCCATCGCCAGCTTCTGCAACTGCATAACCTTCATTTTCGAGATATAGTTTTAGTAAACTTCTGATTTCAGCTTCATCATCTGCTATGAGGATCTTGTCCATCAGGTGACTCCTTCTTAAAGTGAATCTTTTTATGTTTCTATGCCAGAAGCATAATGTCTTATTTTGTAGCGTGAATGTTATTTTTTAGTTTTCTTCGATAGCAAGTCTTCCATACTCGAGCTTCTCATAAAGAGCTGCGTTGGTCATGTTTCTATAAGGTGTTACATAGAATGTGCCAAGGAGTCCAAGTGTGAATAATGAAAGGATTTCCCATCCGATGAAAGAGAGGTCAAGTACGAATGCGTGCCACTTCTGGCCTTTCATCATTTCTTTACTCTTAGCGAATACTTCTTTGCTTGTAAGCTCTGGGTGATCAGCAAGGATGTAAGGGATCATACGATATTCATACATTTTTACAATACCAGGAATGATGAGGAGCAAACTCCAAAGAGCTGTGTACAGATCTCTGAAGAAAACAGTCTTTACAACAGTCTTGTAATTGTTATCAAATGCATATGCAACTTCACTTACGTTAGCTTTCTGGTTGAGGTTTCTTGTGAAGAATCTCTTGCAACCAACTTCCATAGGGTTGAGTATAAGGATATCAATGGCGATAGCTGTACCAATTAAAATAAGTACTACTGTTACAAGTACGAGGATTAGTACAATTATCATTCCTGCGCCGAATTTACCACTATCGATCATGTTAGAAACATGTTCGATTCTACCAGGAATGCTTTCAGGTGAATTGCTAAGTTCATAGCTGGAATTTCCATCAGAAAATTCTAATTTACCATCTTCTGTAGTTCTAAAGGGGAAATTCATTGAATTATTATCTGTAACGTTTTCTGTCTGATATTCTGTATTAACAGTATTATCAGTGCCTTTCTTTTCTGTAAGACTCTTTCCTGCAATAGAGCTTCCTGTTGAACCGAGTATGAATGCAAGTATCAGACTTACAAGCACGGTCTTCCAGTAGTTTACAGATAACGATTTCTTTGCCTTTTCTTTAAGTTCTTTTCTTGTCCACATGATTTTTATCCTCCGTTTATGTGAGTGCCGAATGAATTTGCGTTTTGTTCAATCGGTGTTGTTATCTTATGAACAAAGGATATCATCCGAACCTTTCTGATAAACCTAAAGAACCTTAACATAACCTTAACACTCGCATAACTTAGACTTAGCATAGGTCCCATTTGGGGGATTGTGCCTTGGCAGATACCACTGATATAATCCTCGATCTACCTTGCCACTCGTCGTAGGGGCTTTGGCTGTTCGCATTATGAGTAGTGAGAACGTGAAGTTATTGTACGATTGAACATACGATGCCCCTGGACACTCCTCGTACGGATAACGATAGAGGATTATATCAGTGGTATCTGCCAAATCTACGTTATTGTATCTCAAACAAATGGGAAGTACGATGTGATTGCGTTATGTATATTATATACATATGGTATTGTTGCGTGAATAAGTAAATTAGGAAACCTAAGTTGAAAAAGCAAAAAAACAAAGTAGAAAAAATAAAGTGAAAAACAAGTATGAAAAAAACCGTCTGTATCATGGAATCTTTGATGAAGATATATATGCTAAAATAGTAGTGATAAGGTTGATATTATAAGGAGAAACACAGGCTTGAGACGATATATAGCAGATATGCATTTTGATGATGATATAGTTAATAAACTCATGGATAAGCGCGGCTTTGAAACTGTGGATGAGATGAATGAGTATATGATAAGCCAGTGGAACAGCGTGGTCCAGAAGAGGGATGAGGTTGTGATCCTTGGAGATTTCATTATGTCCAAGGATGTTAAGCGTGCCAAGGAGATAATACTTAGGCTCCATGGTAAGAAATTCATGGTTCTTGGAAATCATGATCATGTGCTGAGAAAGACCGCTTTCGACAGAACTCTTTTCCAGAAGATGTCTGATTATATGGAGCTTCATGACAATAACCGCAGAGTCGTATGCTCTCATTATCCTATTATGTGTTACAACAGGCAGTATGACTTGGTGAATGGCAAGGCGCATTCTTATATGCTCCACGGTCATATTCATGCAACATCTGATCAGGATTTTGTAGACAGATATGTACTTGAAAACAGGAAGAGGACTCGCGTGGTAAGACCTAAGGGCGGCGATGAGATGACAATTCCTATTCCTTGCGAGATCATAAACTGCTTTTGTATGTATTCAGATTATAAGCCGCTTCCTTTGGATGAGTGGATTAAGATCAATGAAAAGAGATTGAGCGAGGTTAATCTTTAAGAAAAAACACTGTTTGGAAACGTGATAGTTCGTGTTCCAAACAGTGTTTTGGGTTTTAGATATTAAGCTCAAGGATTATCGGTGCGTGGTCCTGACGCTCGCCTGAATCCAGCATCTCGGATTTTGTAACCTTATCTTTTATTCTGTCACTAACAAGGAAGTAATCAATTCTCCATCCGGAGTTGTTGATCTTACTAGTCTTAATACGCTGTGCCCACCAGGAGTATACATTTGGTATATTGCCATTGACGTGTCTGAAGGTATCTACAAATCCGGCATTAAGAAGGTTAGTAAAACCTTCGCGTTCCTCATCTGTGAAGCCAGCTGACATGTGATTGCTATCGGGATTAGCAAGATCAATCTCTTCATGAGCTACGTTGTAATCACCGCATGAGATAACAGGCTTTTGTGAATCAAGCTTTTTCATATAATCAGTATACTTTTTATCCCATTCCTGACGATCCTTAAGGCGCTTTAAACCATCACCTGCATTAGGTGTGTATACAAGGTTGAAGAAGAACTTCTCGTGTTCAAGAGTGATCATCCTTCCTTCACAGTCCATAGTATCAGGAGCCCCTATTGTCGGGAAATCCGCTTCTAATTTCATACCCTTTTTATAAAGAGCCATAGTTCCTGCATAGCCCTTCCTTGCAGGCTCATGAGAACTTACATATACAAAATCATATTCGGGAAAATAAGACTTAAGTGCTTCTTCCTGCTTTGCATTCATGCCTTTTTCAGGAAGCTTGGTCTCCTGAATGGCGATGATATCAGCGTCTTCTGCTGCGATTGTATCAAGCACCTTGCGGCTGAGCTCTGAACGAGGACTTGTGCCTGTAAGCGCGGCATTTATTGAATCTATATTCCAAGAGATGAATTTCATATGAAGAACTCCTTTTTGATTGTATTTTCAATCATAATAATAGCATAAGCTGATGGGAGATTATAGAAGTAGATAGGTGGAAAGGAGTTATAACATGAGTACTAAAAAATATGGGAGGCAACTGCATCAAATGGAAAAAAATGGATAAAAGTTGCTTACTATGTAGATGGTGGATGGGATACAGGCTGGGTAATAGCATCACAAGTAGACTATTAGGTTGGAAGCTCATATTTATACGATGAATACATTTTGCCTTACAGTAGCGAGGTGAAATTGACTGAAGCGGACCTGATGTGGCTTTCAGCACAAGAGTTAACATATGCAAGGAATGAGATTTATGCAAGGCATGGATTTATTTTTAAATCAGATGAATTGAACGAATATTTTGGAAGTAAGTCTTGGTATTATCCTAATCCGGAGTTTGATGGTACATTATATGGTATTGAGAAAAGTAACGCTCTTTTTATTAAGGATTATCAAGAGAAATATAATTTGCAGTACAAGCCAAACTAAAGTGCTTTTGCGAGTTATTGATGTTTGTTTCCTTTGTAAGTCTTTTTTTAAGACTTTGAATACCAAAAAATATTTGAGGTCGCAAAATGCCACCTAAAATAATTGTAGTTAATAGAGATTAAAAAACATACATTTTCGTTTACTATTTTGATTAGGCGAGGATCTTATTCTCTTGCCTTAATCCATTCATAAATGTCTTATAAACACACTTTAACAGATGGCTTATGATTCTTATTCATTCCAATACTTTTCTGTTTCTTGAGAGGTTGTTTTGATTCCGAAGAGCTTCCACATGAAATCTTCACGCTCATCGTAAATATTTACAATATATATAGCAGAGTCGCTAATACGATAGAATATATAGTTTCTTGCAGCATATATGTAGCGGTATTCAGTTTCGATACCAAACATTTCTTGGACAGATATGCCCAGATATTCATTATTTTTAATGGAGTGAACTCTGTTATTTATCTTAGCGAAAATCTCTTTTCTTACGTTAGTTCCAAATTGTGTATCCAAATGCCTGCGCATTCTGGTAATCTTATCTTTGTAGTCTTGTGAATATACAATTTTCTTCATTCTGTCAGTCCCATTAGTTTCTGTATTTCGTCATCTTCAACCCAACCCTCTTGATTAGAGCGATTTTCGGCTTTTTCAAGATCGGAAATAACGGAATGAAGCGCTCTGAGCCGATCTAATTCATCAGCTTCCTCTATAGTCATGATTGTGTAAGCTCCACGACCATTTCGTGTAAGATAAACGCGGTTGTTGATGTCAACTTCTTTTAAAACATCTGTATAATTTCGTAAGTCTGAGATAGGCATAATTGCTGGCATAGTAACACCTCCTTTATAAAACAAGTAATGTTTATATAATAATTATAAGTCTCAGCTGATATAATAACAAGCATAAACACGCGTTAATTTATCAGCAGTTGTTGCGGCGTTGTGGATTTCCAGCCTGTAAGCACTTTTTAGAACCCTTACAGGCTGAAACTTGTTACCAGATACCATAAAACTTTTATAAAAATCAAGCAGCAGATTAGAGATGATCTGCTGCTTTTTCGACTAGGTAGAGATTAGTTCTTATAATGTCCTATGCGATTAGTGTATTTAACCCTTTTACAGATCCGCTATTTATGATAACTATTGATGGATTTCACTTCAGACGTTACTGTTTTAGCGGAACAACAGCTATTGTTTTACCAAGTGGAGCAAGCAGCTTTACCAGGGTATCTATTCTGGGCGAGGACTGGCCGCTTTCTATTCTTGCTATTACGGGTTGTTTTATCCCAGTAATCTTTTCCAAATCTCTCTGACTGATTCCTTGCTCTTTACGAGCCGCGATAATTTCTCCCATCAAAGCTACACGCAGGTTGCTTTCGGCAATTTCTTCAGGTGTATAAAGTTCTTCTCTAACTTCGTTCCATGTTTTAAACTGTCCCATTTTCGCTGCTCCTTTCCAAATAATCAGTCAACTCTCGTTTTGCTTGGTCGATTTCTCTTTTGGGAGTTTTCTGAGTTTTTTTAACAAATTGGTGTAGTAGTATAAATTTGCCATTAACGAGTCCGGCAAAAAAGTATTCTGTTGCTTAATGGCCTTAATTCCCAGATTTCACCGTCCAAATGTTTACATACGGGTTCGCCAATATAAGTTCCATATGTAGCCAAAGCTTGGATGTAATCATTGACCTTATTCGCATTAACGCGTGCTTCTTTCCCTTTTGAATTAGTTAGTTTCTTTAAAAATTCTAATATCTGTGAATTGCCATTTTTATCATGATAAATAATTATGTCGTACATGTGAGCCCTTTCCTATACTTTATGATAACTTAAAAGTTATCATAAATCAAGCTTTAGAAATGGGTTACCAGGTACCACAAATACGTTAGCAGCGTATATTTTTGCTGCAGATTCGGTATATATCGGAAAAAATCCTTTTCCTGTATAATAAGAAGAGTTTCTGTTGTACAAAAGTAAAGCTTATCTGTTGTATCAGAAAAAGGGTGAGTAGATATGCATTTTGTTGAGGTAAAAGGTATTTTGACCACAAACGGCGGACGATGCGGAATGAATATATATCGAGGCTGTTCCCATGGCTGTATTTACTGTGACAGCAGGAGTAAATGCTATCAGTTTACGCATCCTTTTGAAGATATTGAGGTTAAGCAGAACGCACCAATGCTGCTTGAGGCGGCCCTTAAGTCAAAGCGTAAGAAGTGCATGATCGGAACAGGTTCCATGTCAGATCCGTACATGCACTGCGAAACCGAACTTGAGCTAACGAGAAAGTGCCTTGAGATCATACACAGATATGGATTCGGGCTTGCAATTCAGACCAAATCTGACCGGATTCTCCGGGATATAGACCTCCTTGATGATATCAATAAAGATACCAAATGCGTTGTACAAATGACCCTTACAACGTATGATGATAAGCTATGCAGCATTCTAGAACCAAATGTCTGCAATACTAAAAGACGCCTTGAAGTTCTCAAGATGATGCAGGAAAGGGGCATTCCAACAATCGTCTGGATCACACCGATCCTTCCTTTTATCAATGATACAGAAGAGAACGTAAGGCAGATCCTTGAAGCATGCGCCAAAGTGGGTGTAAAAGGAATCATTGACTTTGGTATGGGACTTACTCTCCGTGAAGGTGATAGAGAGTACTTCTATGCAGCTCTTGATAAGCATTTCCCAGGTATGAAAAAAAGATATATCGAAACTTACGGTAATGCATACGACCTTCCAAGCCCTGATTCAGGTAAACTCACAGGTATACTAAAAGAAATATGCATGGAAAATAATATGATGTACAAACCAGATGACTGTTTTAGGTACATGAATGAGTTTCCGGAGAAGTATAAGCAGATGAGTTTGTTTGATGTATAAAGATTTTATAATAACACATTAAGCAACAACTAGCATTCATACGCCTGCTGTACATTTTGCTACTACATATTTTCACATCTAAGTCCTTTTTTGGAAAAAATGCGGAGTGGAATATATGGCCAAAAAGTGTATAATTGGATTCTTGAGTTCTATAGTATACGGCTATAGAAATGTCATAGGCTAGTATTCAAAAAAATATTCTTCTAAGCCGTCTACTACTAATATTTACGAGGTTTTCAATGAATAATCAGTTATACATCTACGAAGAAGTTTGTGATCTTATTAATGAAAAAGGTCTTGATCATTACAAAAAGGAAAATGATGAAGATAAGTTTATCTGGAGATTTTCAGAAAGTGGTTCTTCACTTCATGTTAATACAATATCAAGAAGTCATTATGTACTCTATGCTACAGAGAAAGACTATAACCTGATCCATAAAAAGGCTGAGGAGGCCAAGCTGGCACTGCCTATAAAGGAATCTAAGAAAGACATAATCGAACTTATGGTCTCCCAGTATGAGGGCGTTGCAAGTAAAGCAATCCTTTTTGTTAGAAATGGTAACAAGGGCCTTCTTCAGAACCCTGATGAGAAGAAGCTCTATCACGTGATCTACTTCTTTACTAACGACAATCTTAACTTCGTCCTTGACTGTCTTTTAGAGAATGCACTCTATAACGAGAAATTAAGACAGAAAAAGGCATATGAAGAAAAGCTTAGAGCATCTGAGGAGCTTAAGGCTCTTGCAGCTGCTCAGACAAGAATGATGAATAGCCAGAAGTACAGACGTAAGGTCCCTATGTATGGAGATGCAAAGTCGGGGGCAACTTCTTACGGCGTTGCAAGTGCTCTGTCATACATGAAACCGGGCGCCAGCGCAGGCTCAGCTCCAGCTAAGAAACTGTCCGACGAAGAGATCAGAAATGTCATCCCCGAAGGCGCATCCGTCTCACACAAGAAATACGGCAATGGCAAAGTTAAGTCTATCATCGAAGGTAAGATTGACGTACTCTTTGAAGATTCGGTAGAAAAGACCTTCGCCGCACAGGTATGCATAGACAAAAAAATACTTACTATCAACTAATAATTCAAAACTTTCGACTTGGCGGTGCAGTATCTCCAAAAGTTTTTGGAACTGCCAAAACCAAGAGTAAAACCAAGTAACAAGTTATCAGGCTACAAGTGCAAAAATGCATCTGTAGCCTGTTTTTTATACAAAGCTGTGTATAAAAATACATTAATGGTGTATTATGTATTTACGAATTACAAGCATATTGCGATAATAAGAATTAATACATCTCGCATACTTATGTTTACATTCCCGTTCGGATTTGGTGGTTCGGTAGTCTTGTAGGATTTGCAGGAGTCTGGGAACCCTTGGCAGGCAGAATATAAATTGTTGCCACGCTTTTAATTGTTTTATAAAATTCATGAGCGTGATAGCTGGAGGTTTTTATTCTGTCTGGGGTCCACATGTGTGAGCGAAGCGAGTTTGGACCCCAAGAATAAAAAGCGCCAGATATCATGCCATGAATTTATAAAACAATTACAGCGTGGCAACAATTTATATTCTGCCTGCCAAGGGTTCCTGGACTCATGCAAAGACTTCAAGGCTACCGCACCATCAAATCCGAACGGGCGATACCATAATGGAGGTACATATGGCAAGGAGAGTTTTTGATTTTAGTAGTGATGAAGATGATGACAAGAAGGTAGCGGACAAGAATCCGGTTACTTATAAAGTCTTTTTTCAGGATGTATCTCTTCCAACCCCAAGAGAGCCTATCATGGTCCTTTCGAACCCCGAAGGCGCCTTTGAACATCATATAAGCGGACATTTCATGGATCCTGCCAAGCGTACAGCTTTTAATTCTGATGATCCCAATGCCAAGGCAGATATACTTAAGATCGATGCAAGATTCGTAGAGTTCGTGAAGTGGCTTGGAGCTAACCGCATAAGTGTCAGACTATCCGGAAAAAGTGTAAGAGGCGGCTTTGCCATATACAAGATCCGTGAAGTTGAGTCCGGAATATCCTCACAGCTCTCTGCTCAGGACGGCTTCCTTCAGTATATGATCACAAGGCTTCTATCAAGCCATATATCAGAAGAGGATTTTGAGACAGGAAGTAGTGAAGATGATGAAGTAGATGATGATAACATGAAGCTTACATCCCTTCAGTCTATTACGGACTTTCTTAAGTGCGCAGGAGGAACTTTCCCGTCCAATATCAGAAGCTGGGCAAGGCGTAATCTTGCTGTTGCTGCATCTGATGAAGTCAGTTCCGAAGAAAGGCGCCATGCCCAGAGAGCCCTGTCTACTATGATGAATATTCAGTGGAAGGATTCGTATTTCGAATCCATAGACCCTGTAGAAGCAAGGCGTATACTCGATGAAGAGCTCTATGGTATGGAGAAGGTCAAGCAGCGGATCATAGAGACCATAATCCAGATCAACAGAACTCACAAGCTTCCTGCATATGGAATCCTTCTGATAGGACCTGCCGGAACCGGCAAATCCCAGATTGCGTATGCGATAGCCAGAATACTAAAGCTTCCCTGGGCAGCACTTGATATGAGCGCTGTACATGACCCTGAGCAGCTTACAGGAAGTTCCAGAATATATGCCAATGCTAAGCCAGGATCTATCATGGAGGCTTTCTCAAGAGCAGGTCAGTCCAACCTTGTATTTATAATAAACGAGCTGGACAAGGCTGACAGCGAGTCTACATCAGGCAATCCTGCAGATGCACTGCTTACGCTTCTTGATAACCTTGGCTATACAGACAACTATATGGAATGCATGATCCCGACTACAGGTGTATATCCCGTAGCTACCGCCAATGACAGGAGCAGGATCTCTGACCCTCTTCTTACCAGATTTGCTGTTATTGAGCTTCCTGATTATACACATGATGAGAAGAAGACTATTTTCCTAAAGTATTCACTTCCAAGGGTCTTAAGAAGACTTGGTTTAAGTGACAAAGAGTGTGTTGTGACAGATGAGGCTGCTGATGTAGTTGTAGATCACTACAAGAACGTATCCGGCGTAAGAGACTTAGAGCAGGCAGCAGAACATATGGCTGCGCATGCACTGTATCTTATAGAGACAAGTAAAGTGGCGAGTGTGCAATATGACAGAGAAGCTGCAATAAAACTTATGGATGCATGATCACCCTGTCTATAGCTGACATGGTGTATCATTATATCGAGTACACTATATACTATTATTATTACAAATGGAGAATCCGTTATGAATATACAGATAGAAGCACGTAACATGAAACTTGCAGCTCCAAAGCTTGCAAATACATCAATAGAGCAGCGCAATAAGGCTCTCCTTATGATCGCTGATGCCCTTGAGAATAGTAAAGACAAGATATTTGCAGCCAATGATGAAGATATGGAGGCTGCAGCAGGTGAAGGCCTTGCCATGTCTATTCAAAAAAGGCTTAAATTCAATGAGGCCAAGCTCGCTGATGCTATATCCGGTATCAAGCAGCTTGTAGATCTTCCTGATCCTACGGGAAGAGTACTTTTAAAAAGAGAGCTTGACGAAGGACTTGTACTTACAAGAGTCAGTGTGCCCATAGGCGTTATAGGTGTTATCTTTGAAGCTCGTCCCGATGCCCTTGTTCAGATCGCATCTTTGTGCATCAAGAGCGGTAACTGCGCTATTTTAAAGGGAGGCAAGGAGACAGCAAAGACCAATAGAGTTCTTTTTGATATAATAAAATCCAGTGTCATAGAGGCTGGACTTCCTAAAGAGTGCCTTCTTCAGGCACAGCTTCATAATGAGATTGATGAGCTTCTTGCTTGTGACAAGGATGTAGATCTTCTGATACCACGCGGGTCTAACAAGTTTGTAAGATATATCATGGAGCATACCAAGATACCGGTAATGGGACATTCCAGCGGTATCTGTCATATATATGTTGATGACAAGGCAGACACAGATGCGGCAATCCCTGTTATAATAGATGCTAAGACTCAGTATCCTGCTGCTTGCAATGCTGTAGAGACTATCCTTGTTAATAGAAAGATAGCTGATAGCTTCCTTCCAAAGCTTGCCAATGCTTTTAAAGACAATAATGTCAAAATGAGAGGAAGCAGTGAGGTCTGCAACATGCTTAAAGGCTCCTTTGAAGTCGAAGTTATGGAAGATGACGACTTTGCTACTGAGTATAATGATTATATAGTTTCTATCAAATTAGTAGATGATGTGGTAGAAGCTGCTGACCATATCAACCGATTTGGATCGCACCATACAGATAGCATTCTTACAACAAATGATAGTGCTTCTGAATACTTTACCAAGATGGTGGATAGCGCTGGAGTATATGTTAACTGCTCGACACGTTTTGCTGACGGATACAGATACGGATTTGGAGCAGAAGTCGGTATCAGCACCGGCAAACTCCATGCAAGAGGTCCTGTCGGACTTGAAGGACTTGTTACTTATAAATATAAACTTATCGGAAGCGGTCATATAGTCGGAGACTATGCCGGAGGTCTTAGATCTTTTCATCACAAGGATCTTGACTTCTAATACGATAAGAGATCGAGTACATTGTATAAAAGCATGAACAATAAAAAGCTATTAATCTCTTTTTTTATAATGATATTGGTCCTTACCGGATGCACTGACAAAAAAGCGCTCGTAGAAGTAGATGATGCAATAAGTGCTGCATCCGGCCAAGCATCCAGCGATTCCTTCAATAGTGCAGACTATGAAGAAGATGATAATATGGCAGGGCCTAAAGAGGGTACCAGTGCTTATGAGCTTGATTGGATAGAGATAGCTTATAATGGTATATCTTTATATATACCTTCAGAATGGGAACTTGTAGATTACGAAGATGCGGATATGGTGAGGTATCAGGATACTCAGAGTCCCGACTGTATAGTCCTTGCATATTATAATGATCCGGATATTAGTAAGGAGCAAAGAGAGGATGCAGTCCTTTTTGGAAATGCGCTTATAGACAGAGGTTATATGAGACAAGGAACCCAAAAAGGTGTACCTGCCGTGAATGGCTCAAATATTGTATTTAAGGCAATAGGTACTCTGTATATTGAAGAGGATCCTTATCAGGCTCTTATGTACTACTATCCTGTAGGTGACTATGGTATTGTGGAAGCCTTGTTCATGCATGCAAACGATGTTGACAATAAAAGCGACAGATCATGTCTTGAGATGGCAATCTCAACTATGGAAGTAGATGATGAATCTGTTCCGGAAGATAGTAAAGATCTGGGGATACAAGATCTTGGAACTCTTCCTGTAACACTTTTAGACAATGATGAGATGACACTGACAGTTACAGGCGTAGAGGGGGACAGACTTACTGTAAGTATTGCCAATAAGACGGATGGAGAGCTTAACCTGAGTCTGGATGCGATGTCTGTTAACGGCTATGACGTAGATGGAACCTGGATTTATGATTTTGATGGATACGAGTTTGATAGTTCATTATATACAGTGGATGCAGGTAGTGAAGACGAGATCTATCTGACGGCAAGTGACCTTGACACTTACAATATCAAAGAGCTAGGCAGGGTAGGTATCGTATTCTATTATTATGGATCTGATTATAAGACCCGGTTCAGAAGTGACTATCTCTTGTTCGATATGGCAGATGATTATGAACAAGAGGATTATATGTCATATGAGCCTTCTGATGATGTGGTGTATCAGGATGACAAGATAATGATCACATATGAAGGTGTTATGGACAATACTGCATGCTTTATGGTGCAAAATCTATCTAATGAGCGTTTTGATGTAAGCGGTAGTAAGATTTCTATCGATGGTGAGTATCAGGATAATATGTCTTCAGCTACAGTATATCCCGGAAATATGCGTATGATGGCTATAGACGATGTCGAGGTAGAATCCGGAATGACTATGATGATATCTTTTTCGATAAAAGATTCAAACGGATCCCGTTATAGTACAGACACCTATTCTGTGGATCTGTAACAGTTTTTCTAAGCGTTGTGCAGATGATTTTAACATAAATATTTTATGTTATAAAACTAAGCCCTGTTTTGGTTATATGCCGAGCGGGGCTTTTCTAATGTGTAAACTTTGGGTGAAAAATGCCTTCATGGATTCATGTAATATGATCTCAACAGCAAGAGATACACGAAAAAACTAAACACTAATAATATGAGTTCCTGAAGGAGGAAAAAGAAATGATGAACAATGAAAACACTATGGCAGCAGGTAACAACCAAAAGGTAACAAATGCCTTTGACAGGGCAGGGGATAAGAAGAAAAAGGCACTTATTGGAGTGCTTATAGCAGCATTTTATTGGATCCCTTGTGTGCCAAGAACATATTTGAATAAATTGCAGATTCGCTTCTATATGGTATACTACATAGGCACCAAAAAGGTCATTACAAAAATGTTCGAAAAATAAAAAATAATCCGATATAATGTAGTAGTGCCAAATAGATTTTTGGTGTAATAAAGTTTTATGAGGTGAATTTTGTATGAAGATTTTCAGAAAAGTAGCAGCAGCGCTTGCGGCAGTAGTTATTTGCAGCAGCTTTGCATCATTTACTTCTCATGCAGGTGAGTACATCCTGTTTGAGAACCCCGAAGGATTCGGATATTATTCCTATGCAGATATGTATCCTGATCTGTATCAGGCTTATGGCTATGATAAAAACAAGCTCTGGTCCCATTATGTCAACAACGGCTTTGGGGAAGGCCGCCTTGCAATGGTGGACAGACGTTCTATCCTTACAGTTGAGAACTTTGATGCAGCCCGTTATGCAGCAGAGAACCCTGACGTAGCTGCAGCAGTTGGAACAGATCCATATGCACTCCTTATGCATTACAAGAACAACGGATATCTTGAAGGACGTCAGGTATACTCTACAGACGTCAGGATTCAGGGTGTTCTTGATGCCTGCAACGTAGCAGATACTATTACCAACAGCTCCATGAGCGAGATGGAGAAGGTTCTGGCTATACATGACTGGATGTGTTACAATCTTACATACGACTACACTTACTCTAAGTATAGCTATCTTAATGCAATATCTGAAGGGACCGCAGTATGCCAGGGATATGCAGAGCTTTTTGACCTGTTCATGCATATTGTGGGAATAGAATCCAAGATTGTTACAGGATACGGCACTAACGGTCTGCAATCAGGACTGCATGCCTGGAATGAAGTTATTATAGGCGGAGTGACATATGCAATTGATGTCACATGGGATGATATGGGAGAATATGGCATTCCTGTCCGCTACAACTATTTCCTTATAACACCACAGCAGATGTCTGCAGATCATTGGGAAGATGACTATTACGTAGCCTACAAATATATCTATATTCACCGCTGATACATAAAAGATATCTTGGGATAGGATATTATTTGAATAATGTATCTATTTGATAAGATATCTTTTGGATAAGGTACCTTTTAATAAGATATATTTGAATAAGGCTATTTTACCAAAGAGGTTTTGAATGGATTATAAAGGGTTATCGGGAGCATTTTTTGCAACTGTCCCCGGAGATTTTTTTAGTATATTATCATCGCCTAACAGAGAGCTGTATCTTGCAGCTCTTTTTGTTGTGCGTGATGCATTTGAAGATGAACTTGCCATCAGCAAGAAGGATCTTAGAGAACAGATACTTATATCGCTTGAGAACAGTATCGCAAGTGCTGATCTGTCAGAAGATGTAGAAGAGGGAGAAGTCATAGATGCGGAGCTTTTTAAAACTCTGCCCGGCAAAGCCTCTTTCCTTTTAGGCAAGCTCATACGAAAGGGCTGGCTGTGCGAAGAAGATTCCAAACAGGGATTTGAGCGTGACATAGTTATGCCTGATTATGCATCGGATATGCTGGAATATCTCTATAGAGAGACAAGACCCAGGGCAGAACTTGCAGACTGTGATGTATTCTCAACCTATGCTGTTCTTAGTATGGCAGGTGAAGAAAATGGTACAAGGCGCGCCCGTACTATGTCCAGAGCATTAAAGGTAGCATCAGACAATGCCGGAGATCTGTCCAAGACTTTCAGGAACCTATACTATTACATCGGTAAGTATTACAGAGAGCATGCTGATGATGAGAATGTCAGAGATATGCTTGAGAAGAGATTCAAGGAAGGCGGTGAGCAGAGCGTCATAGATGCTTATTATCATCCCTTAAAGACCAGTGATTCCATAGCCCTCTACGGAGGCGATATCTTAAGGTTCGTAAGAGAACTGGACAAAGATCCTGACCTTATCCGTCAGATGGCGCAGACTGATACCTCGGCTGAGATGTCAGGACTTGATGAAGATGAGAGGATCCTCGAGATCAGAAGGCGTATCGATATCATCTACAGAACCTTCTCGGAAGCAGATAACAAGATTGATATGATCACTGACAGGAATGCTGATTATAACAGGCGTTTTACACAGGCTGTCATCCACAACCTTAGAAGTGACAATTCTATTGTTAATAAGATTGTCCGTATCATGAAGGGAATGGAAGAGAACAAGGCATATTCCATGAAGGTACAGTCGGGTCTTGGTGCGGTTCAGTCCACCTTTATCGATGAGAAGTCTCTTAGAACCGATACATACAGACCTGAGAAAAATGAAGAAACCAAGATGCTACTACGCCCTCACCATGAAAAGGATGAGAAGAGAACCAGAGACTTCCTTAAAAGGAGCTTTGGTGGTTATACCATGGCTGATGCAAGAAGCTATGTCAAAGACAAAATGCATGGCAGAAAGCGAATGGAGACAAGTGAGATCATCAGGGAGACAGATAACTTTACGGAGGATGATTATACACTTCTTATCATGGCTTCACTGTATGGATTCTCCAATGGTGAATACAAGGTACAAAAGTCAGGAAGACACATTGAAGCCGGATCATACAGTGTACCTGATATGACATTTACGATTAAAGAAAGCGGAGCTGATTCTTAATGAGTGACTATTATAACAATGATTTATATGAAAATGATGACCAGTTAGAATTCGACGTACCTCAAAGTCGTCAGGGTACAAGAGAGAGCGATTTTGAAGACAATGCAGATCGCACGGTTACAGGCCTTTATAACAGACTCAGAAGATATGATCAGGACTATTTTAAGAGGGTAGTAAGACTTCTTTTGTCAGGAACATATATCCTTCAGATGGATTATGACACAGAGACAGGACTCTTATCCAGAAACGGCGATTATATCTTTATCGAGTCCAATTTCGACCTGTTATATCTGTATTTTGAAATGGGCGGTTTTGAACTTGTGCATGATAAGGACAATGGCCTTTTTGCACTTCAGAGTGAGTCTGACACAGCAAGGTTTCATTTTAATCTCAATACTACAAGGATAGCTCTTGCTCTTAGATGTATATATCAGAAGAAATACAGCGATCCGTCTACGGGAGATCAGATCACATCTGATGTTGGCGAAGTGGTTCAGTTTCTAAAGGACAATGTCAAAGTTGACATAACCTCCAACAAACAGCAGATGGCCAATGACTTCAAGACATTTGTTAATTTTCATATCATTGAAAAAGGCAAGGGCGAATGGAGAGACCCACAGACCATGTTCCGTATAACTCCTGCTATACTTCATCTGGTATCTGCAGCCAAGGTTACAGAACTCTTGGAGCTTAGGGATGAGATGGAAGAGGACAAGGAAGCATAACACGGTACATACGATAATACTTAGCTATAGCAATGAATTGAAAATGGGACATTTTCAAAAAGCTAATTATGATGGGAGATTTTAATGATAAGACTTAATAAAGTTTATGTATATAACTGGGGTAAGTTCGATGAGCCTACGCTCCTTCCGATAGGTGATGTGACCCTTTTGTCAGGAGCCAATCAGGCTGGTAAATCCCAGATCATAGATGCAGTTATGATGGTCCTTACAGGCAAGAAGAAAGGAATCTTCAATAAGGCCGCAGACAAGCATTCTGCAAGAAATGTAGAGAAGTATCTGTATGGCTACTGGGCCTCCAACAACCAGGAGAAGTTCCTTCGTCATGACGGCTTTTTTACAAGCTATGTAGTGCTTGAATTCTATAATGATGTCAAGGATACGTATTTCTGCGATGGTTTTGTAGCAGACTGTCCTCAGGATCACACAAGACATGCAGAGCGCTGGATGTCTTTTGCCGGTAAGGGAATCCCTGAGAACCTCTTCGTACTTGATGATATGGCTCTTAATATTAGTGAGCTCAAGAGGTTTCTTGCAACCTATGTAGGAGAAGAGAATTACCATTTCTATACAGATACCGAATACAGTAAGTATATAATGGCAGCCTATGGCCAGATAAGAAGTGAATATATATCACTTCTAAAGGCAGCAGTATCTTGTAGTATCGGTGAGAACCTCAATATAGGAAGCTTTATAACAGACTCTATATGTTCTGTAAATGAAAGCGTCGATCTTACTTCCATAAGAAGTACCATACATGACTACTATGATCTTCGTGACAAGGCTCAGTCCAGCCGTAGGAAGCTTGAGAAGCTTGAGAAGATAAGTGAAGCTTATAACGTATATCACGAGGATGCAGTACTTGTTAAGACCCTTGACTATGCGATACTTCGTGATGAACAGAAGATCCTTGAAAAAAGCTGTGAAGATTCCCAGAATCTCATCGAGCAGCTCACCATGGATATAAGTCAGGCCAAAGCCATGAATGAGACCAGGAAGGACAAGCAGAACCGCCTTCAGGACAAGATAGGTCATGTACATGAAGAGCTTGGTAAGTCTGATACAGAGCAGATCAAAAAGAACCTTGAAAGCAAAAGGCAGGCTGTAGATGAGAAGAAAAAAGGCTATCTTGATAACCTTCAGAGTGTACATCAGGCCATTACAAGCAGGGCAGGCAGCTGGCTCATGCTCCTTATGGAAGCAGAGAATGCAGGTTTTAACTGCGATGATGAGTACAAAGAGATACTTAAGAATGCTCAGAATATTAAAATAGAGGATCTTTCTTCTTACCCGGAGAAAGAGGTTGATGACAAGATAGGCAGCCTCTATCAGGAACTGTCCGCTTTTCATGCAGGACTTAAGGCAAGAAGCCTGGAGGTTCGAAATAAGGTGAAGGAGCAGGAAGATAAGATAGAGGCTCTTAAAAGTAATCAGAAGCAGTATCCCAAGGAGACTCTTAAAATTAAAGAGCTTTTGGAAAAAGAGCTTTCGAAGAAATTCGGAAAAGATGTTGAAATCCCGATCTTTGCAGATCTTCTTGAAGTCAAGGATGCAAGCTGGCAGGCAGCAATAGAGGGATATCTTGATAATCAGAGATTCGATCTATTGGTTCCGGAGGAGTATTATGATGAGGCTCTTAAGATATATAGAGCCAGTAAAGATGCTCTTCACGCCTATAAGTCAGGTCTTGTCGATACCAGAAGGATAAGGGAGAACTGGACAGGAAGTGCTGAAGAGGGTTCTCTTGCACAGGAACTTCTGACAGACAACGATGATGCAAGGCTCTATGCAGATTATAAGCTTGGATTTATCATCAAGGTAGATAATACAGAGGATCTGTATAAGTACAAGTGTTCTATTACCAAGGACCTTCTTATATATAAAGGATTCGTAACAAGAGGTAAGCAGACTAGTCAGACCTTCTATATAGGTAAGAGTGCCATAGAGCAGCAGGCCAAAGAAGCTGCGGATGAGCTTGCAAGACTTGCCGAAGAGAAAGATGCTCTTATGGCCAGCATGTCAGTTACAAGAACTGATAAAGTTGAGAAGTGTCTTGTAGACAGAGACTTTTTTGACAATGCTGTAAGTCATGCAGATGATATAAATGCTCTTGAAGAGGAATCACTTGAACTTCTAAGACAGATAGGAAGTGTTGATACTACTCGTGATGAAGAGCTTCACAATGAGCTTAGAGGCTTGTCCGCCCGCCTTGAAGAGGTAACAGAGCAGATTAGGCTTAGCAGTATCGAATGCGGACGTGCTGAGAACAAGATAGAAAGTGAACAGCGAAAGCTTGCTATAGCCAAGGATGAGATCGCTGCTCTTGAAAGTCAGGCTGTTGACGGATCAAGATTCTCTATGGATTGGCGCATGAATGTAGGCGATCCATGGATCAGAGAAGATTCCGGACAGAACAGACGCGGAAGCCTTAAGAAGATCCGTGATGCTCATAACAGAATGAGGCAGGAGACTTTGGATGCTTCTACAAGGCACTTTGCCCTTGTAAGAAGGCTTAGGACAGCTTACAACCAGGAAGAGATCGCAGGCTTTGATCCTGAGAGAACCTTCGATAATGAAGAGTATGAGACAGAATACAAGAGACTGTCTGAGAGCGGCTTCACAACCTTTGAAAATGAAATAGACAAGGCTGCCCAGAAAGCGACCAATGAGTTCAAGGTTGAATTTATAGGTAAGCTTAAATCCAATATCCAGAAGGCTCAGGAACAGATAGATGCTGTTAATGAAGTGCTGGCTTCCAAGTGGTTTGGTAATGTCAAATACAAGCTTATCCATGAGAAGGCCAAAGGATACGAGCGCTTTTATGATATGTTCATGGATCCAAATCTTGTTAAGGTCGATCCTGATCTTCCGGGATACGGCGGAATATCTATCTTCTCAGGTTTCTTTGAAGAAGCTCACAAAGATGAGCTTGATGAGCTGTTGCAGCTTATAATGGATGAGAAGAATCTGACAACAGAACAAAGGCTTAGCAGAGAGAAGAAGCTTGAGATGTACACAGATTACAGAACATACCTGCGCCTTGACCTGTGCTCCATAGACCATTCTGGATCCAGCAAGTATATGTCTGATGTCATAAGAGATGAGTCAGGATCAGGTATTCAGACTCCTTACTATATAGTAATGTTCGCTGCTATAGCTCAGAAGGTCCGTGCGGCTCAGGGTGAGAATACTTTAAGAGTCGTGATCCTTGACGAAGCATTTAACAAGATGGATGAAAGTAAGATAGCAGCATCAATTGAGCTTCTAAAGAGTTTTGACCTGCAGCCGATATTCTGCTGTGTACCTGAGAAGGTTAAGGTTATAGCTCCCAAAGCTGATATAACCAATATCGTAATGATGTATACCGATAAGAGTAGTTATGTAGAGCACTTCCTTGATAACGAAGCGCTTACACGCATAGTGGAAACTGCCTGAATTTGTAAAGAATTTGGAGATTTTGGTCTGTTCAGGTTAGAAGCATTAGTTAATGATTTTGAACTAAAACTTGATGGTATAGTCGCCGATAACTTATATGCATGTGAGATGGGCCAAATTATTACCTGTTTTGATACCAAGCTTACATTGCTGCTGCGTTTGTTATAAATTACAAAGCTGTAACTATATTTATTAGTTTTAGGAGGTGGATATGACCAGAACAGAAGCGGTTGATAAGAACTTATCTCCTGAGGAGACCAAAGATGTCGTATCCAGAGGGCACGTTTACAATATGCCTTTTGAGGTGAATCAGTATGTATATATGATCACCGGTGGAAGAGCGCTCAAGGTAGTAGTAACTGATATAGGAGTTGGTTCTATCCAGCTCAATGGTCAGTGGTATACCTGGGAAGAGATGGAGAACAAGGGCGGAGTATATGAAGCAGAGTTTGACGCCCTTACAGCTATCGCACAGATGATGTGATGTAGAGTTCCCGACATTACAGGACGTAAAAGGGAATGTCCAGAAGTACATGGATGTACTTCTATTCCTGTCTTTATTTGGGACGCTGGATTTACCTTTGGCGTGGATAAATGCATCTTGACGCACATTTTGTGTGGCTATATAATTAAAAGGCGCTGTACAGGCGCCTTTTATTATTAGGGCGTATACGTAAGCGTACATTTTATCATATGTTTGGAGACGTATCAAAGTGGTCGTAATGAGGCGCACTCGAAATGCGTTTGTCCGCAAGGGCACGCGGGTTCGAATCCCGCCGTCTCCGCTGATTAGAGCTATAGTTGTCATGGTTGACAATTATGGCTCTTTTTTATGATGATGGTGGCATGCTTCTTTCTGAATAAGAATAGATATAAAGAACAGATCACGTCATCATATTTAAAAAATGTATAACGATTTTCTTGAAGATGGACGTTTTTTTGTTAATATATTACAAAAAAATACTTGATTGTTGTAGGTATTTTTGGTAGATACAATTAACGAAATATCGTATAATGATGGTCGCGGGAGAGGAGTCTTACCACCTTTTGTTTTACTTTTAATTAAGGAGGTACAGTATGTATTTAAAGACAAAGACTATCGCAAAAACTCTCACCGCAGTTCTTTTGGCTATGATCATAGCTGTTATTCCGCTTATAAAAGTAACTGCAGCAAAATCCAAAGATTCGGATTTTGAAGAAATAACTGTTGTTGACATTGATGAGACAACTGTTACGATCACAGACATTGATGAGGATGGAACATGGGGCTATACACTTAAGGTTACTATTGAAAACAAGTCCGAAGATATCACTTACATGTATACAATTGATAATGCATCTCTTAATGGAGTATGTGTTGATCCTTACTTCTCTGCAGAAGTTAAGCCCGGCAAGAAATTAAACGAAGAGATAGAGTTCTATATGACAGATGAAGAAAAGGAACTTATCGGCGAAGTTACAGATATCCATATCCTTATGTATGCTTATGATTCTGATGACTGGTCTGCTGACAATATCTTCGATGAAGACTTCCATATCTATCCTAAGGGAGAAGAAAATGCTGAAGAAGTTATAAGAGAAGATGATGATGAGGATGTAATATTATCTGAAAATGACGATGTAAGATTTATTCTTACCGGCATAGAGTGGGATGATACCTGGGGCTATGAGCTTTCAGTATATATGGTCAATAATACTGATAAGAACGTAGTATTCACAATTGATGATGCATCAATTAATGGATACATGGTAGACGTATACTGGGCAGATTATCTTATGGCGCAGACCAGTGCCCTTGGCGAGATCACCTTCTATCTTGATGATCTTGAAAAGATAGATATTACAGAAGAAGATGAAATAGAAGATTTAGAGTTCTATTTCAGCGTATATGATTCAGATGACTGGTCAGGTCCTGATATCTATAATGAAGATATTTCTCTTACAGTTAATTAAAATAAGTATACTGGCTATGCAGATACATAGCTTTTGGGTAACTTATTAAAGAAGATAAAGATAATATCTATAAAGGCACCTGATGCCAAAGAAAATCCGGTATTAGATAAGATTCCTAAGCCAAAGCTCCTAGACGAGGGAGAGCTTTGAGGGTTCTTACTAATACCGGATTTTCGTTTGCATTTTTTAACTACAGTTTTTAAATATAAATCTGAAGTATTGTTTTGAAATTATTATTCGTAAGTTTCTGAACTTATTCTACGTCTGCCAGAGCTTCCACATCTTCTTCGCCTGTACGGATCTTTACAACCTTGCCTACATTGTAAACAAAGATCTTACCATCTCCGATGTGGCCGGTGAAGAGAGCGCGCTTTGCAGTTTCAATTACTTTTTCTACAGGGATCTTGGCAACTACGATTTCAAGCTTAACCTTAGGAAGAAGCGTTGCATCCATTTCTACGCCGCGGTATTTTTCGCCCGCACCCTTCTGAATACCGCATCCCATAACCTGAGTTACTGTCATTCCGGTTACGCCCAGATCATTCATTGCTTTTCTGAGCTTATCATAGCGAGAAAGCTTAGCTATGATAACAACCTTATGTATACCGGAATCAGCTTCGGGATAAGTAGGAGCTTTGATAACCTTGACGGATGCGTTTTTAAGAGCTTCGGAAGCATTATCGTATTCCCCGATTCCAAGATCTGTATTTTCATTTTCCTCCATCTCCATTCCTGTGATATCCATAATGGAGAATCCTGCATATGCAGATGAAAGGCCGTGCTCAGTAACATCAAGACCAGAAAGCTCCTCTTCTTCAGAAGCTCTAAGTCCAAGAGTTGCCTTGATAACAGCGAATGTGATAACAATAGTTACTACTGTCCAGAGGATTGTTGCAAACATTCCCACAAGCTGTATTCCAAGAAGTTTTAAGCCGCCGCCGTAGAAAAGGCCTACAAGTTCGTTGCCATTAGCATCAGCGAGTGAATATCCCGGAACAGTGTTAGTAGAAAAGAGACCTACAGCGATAGTTCCCCATATACCATTCATCATATGAACAGCAACTGCGCCGACAGGATCATCGATTCTAAGTACATTATCAAGAAGCCATACACCAAATACTACAAGTAGTCCTGCTACAACACCGATCACTATAGAACCAAATGCATCAACGCTGTCACAAGGAGCAGTGATAGCTACAAGACCTGCAAGTGAAGCGTTAAGGCACATAGATACATCAGGCTTGCCATATTTTATCCAAGTGAAGATCATGCATACTACAGTTGCAACTGCAGGAGCGATAGTAGTTGTTACGAAGATATCACCAAGCTGATCCAGAGATGTTGCAGCAGCTCCGTTGAATCCATACCAGCCAAGCCAGAGGATGAATACGCCAAGAGCACCGATCGGGATATTGTGTCCCGGGAAGGCATTTACTTTAGTGATCTTACCATTAGAATCTTTAGTGAACTTACCGATACGTGGTCCCAACATCCAGGCACCTATAAGTGCGCAGATACCACCAACCATATGTATACAGTTAGAACCTGCAAAATCATGGAATCCCATCTGTGCGAGCCATCCGCCGCCCCATGTCCAGTGAGCTTCTACCGGATAGATTATGCCTGAAATAACAGCCGAGTACACACAATATGATATAAATTTAGTCCTTTCAGCCATAGCACCGGATACGATAGTTGCTGTTGTTGCGCAGAATACCAGATTGAATACGAATCCTGACCAGTCGAAGTCTGAATAGTGTGAGAAGATGTCGAAGTTGGGCATACCCACAAGTCCAAACAGTGTATCCTCTCCAAGGAACAGACCAAATCCTATAAGGATAAACATTACAGTTCCAATACAGAAGTCCATAAGGTTCTTCATGATGATATTGCCGGCATTCTTGGCTCTGGTAAATCCTGTTTCGACCATTGCAAATCCTGCCTGCATCCAAAAAACAAGTGCGGCTCCTGCAAGGAACCAGACTCCGAATACAAGCGAGTCAACATAAGATAGTATTTCTTCACTCATAATAATCCTCCTTTGGGCAAATATATATTTACTCATTCCTCCCATGGTGAGTTTTAAACTCATCCAAAAAATTTATATAATAAAAGCGCCGGTAGAGTGGACGTCTCACTCTATCAGCGCCTTTGCTGTCAGACCTTTATTCAAGGCCTAATAATACAATATTCATATCACTCAGAAAACAGAAGATCAGCGTATACAGGGAATGGCCAGTATTGCTCATCTACTACAGCTTCAAGAGCATCAGAAGCACTTCTTGCGTCGTCCATATCCTTGATAATAGTCTTATGAAGATACTTCATAGCCTTGTCAGGATCAGCAGGAACCTTGGCAAAATCTGCTTCAAGTTTGCTGCAGGCAGCTGCAAGAGTATCTGTAAGTATAGCAGTATTTGTGGCAGTATTTTTCTCATACTCAACTACTACGCCGGCGGCTTTAAGTGCAGCTGCTCTTTGGCACAGCTCAGCAGTATAAGCGGATGCTGCAGGAAGGATCTGGCGATGGATCATGTCGATCATAGTACGTGCTTCGATCTCGATAGTTGCATTGTAGGTTTCTACATGGATAGCACCTCTTGCACGAACTTCTTCTTCTGTGTATACGTTGTTTTTGACATACAAGTCGATATTCTTCTTGGATACATATTCAGGAAGAGCATCTGCTGTAGATACAAGGTTTGCAAGACCTCTCTTCTTGGCTTCTTTGATCCAGGATTCATCATAACCGTTACCGTTGAAGATGATCCTCTGATGATCTGTGAAGGTCTTCTTGATAAGCTTCTGAAGATCTGACTGGAAGTTCTTGCTCTTTTCAAGCTTGTCTGCAAATTCTTTAAGCTCCTGTGCCATGATTGTGTTAAGCGCAATGTTGGGTCCTGATATTGACTGTCCTGATCCAAGCATACGGAACTCGAACTTGTTACCTGTAAATGCCATAGGTGATGTACGGTTTCTGTCAGTATTGTCCTGAGGTATGGAAGGAAGTACATCGATACCGATCTGTATTGAATGCTTGCCTGATCCCTTGTAGGACTTGCCCTGGATTATGCTCTGTACTACAGCGTCAAGCTCATCACCAAGGAAGATGGAGATGATTGCCGGCGGTGCTTCCTGAGCTCCAAGTCTGTGATCGTTACCTGCAGATGCTACAGTACATCTAAGAGCTTCCTGATATTCATCAACACCCTTTACGAATGCTGCAAGGAAGAGAAGGAACTGTGCGTTCTCGCCCGGAGTTGAACCTGGTTTAAAGAGGTTAACACCTGTATCTGTAGAAAGTGACCAGTTATCATGTTTACCTGATCCGTTAACACCTGCAAATGGCTTCTCGTGAAGCAGGCATACAAAACCGTGTCTGTCAGCAACCTTCTTCATGATCTCCATAGCAAGCTGGTTCTGATCGCAGGCTGCGTTAGCACCTGAATATACAGGAGCCATCTCGTGCTGAGAAGGAGCAACTTCGTTATGCTTAGTCTTAGACAGAACACCAACTTTCCAGAGCTCTTCATCAAGATCCTTCATATATGCAGCAACTCTTGGCTTGAGCTGACCGAAATAGTGATCTTCAAGTTCCTGTCCACGTGGAGGCTTGATACCAAAAAGTGTACGACCTGTAAGCTTTAAGTCTTCACGCTGATTGTAAAGCTCCTTGTCCACAAGGAAGTATTCCTGCTCAGGACCAACCTGTGCCAGAACTCTCTTACTATCTGTATCTCCAAAGAGTCTTAAGATCCTGATAGCCTGTCTTGATACCTCATCCATAGAACGAAGAAGAGGAGTCTTCTTATCAAGAGCCTGACCTGAATAAGAGCAGAATATTGTAGGAATGCAAAGCGATCCGTCCTTGATGAAAGCAAAAGATGTAGGATCCCATGCTGTATATCCTCTTGCTTCAAATGTTGCACGAAGGCCACCTGAAGGGAAGGAAGAAGCATCAGGCTCGCCTCTTACAAGCTCCTTACCGGAAAAGTCCATTACGATCTTGCCGCCTTCTGCTGGTTGTATGAAGCTGTCATGTTTTTCGGCAGTTACACCTGTCATAGGCTGGAACCAGTGTGTGTAGTGTGTAGCACCCTTTTCAACAGCCCACTGTTTCATAGCCTGTGCTATCTCATTGGCAGTTGCAAGGTCAAGCGGCTGAGCATTAGTGATGCACTTCTTCCATGCATTATAGGATGCTGCAGACAGACGCTCTTTCATGGTCTCTTCATTAAAAACATTGCTTCCGAATAATTCCGGCAATCCTTTTTCCTCGATCATTATGATCCACCTCCGTACTTGATATACTAAAACATTAGTTTTGTTACAAATGAAAAAGGTGCCAAATGTACCGCTTAAAGGGTACGATCTGGCACCTTTGCCTTATTCTTATTTATTGCAACAAAAAGGGCAGTTGGGATATGTCCCACTGCCCGGCTCCATTGTCGAAACAATTGATAGACAGATAATAATCCCAGAAAAATAATTTGTCAACAGGCAATTTTAAAAAAGACAGTGTAAATTTACTGTAGGATTTAATGGGTTAAAGGAACCTTGATATGCCTTTGCCTTGTTGGCATCATAAGAATAAGCGAAATTTCATCCGCTCATTTTAGGCTATCATCATGAAGTTTGAGTGTCAATAATAGTCCACTTTCCATCGTACTAAACTAATGTAATTGCTACCGTACGCCACCCTTGACCGAACCCGACAGAAACGCTGCTTGGCTTTGCCGACGGTGAAGATGATAAGAACAGCTAATACTTCCCACCGTCGGGGACAACATCGTAGCGTTTCTGTCAGAACCCATCAAGGGCAAGCCCTGCTACGCAGGATGGCTGGTTA